>NZ_CP061771.1:2554156-2873426 GCF_011751885.2 Salinibacterium sp. ZJ450 | reverse complement strand
GCTGCAGGCCGGCATCGCCGACCCGGTCAAGGTCACCCGCTCCGCGCTGCTCAACGCAGCGTCGATCGCCGGGCTGTTCCTCACCACCGAGGCCGTCGTTGCAGACAAGCCCGAGAAGAACCACGCTCCGGTCGGCGACCCGACCGGTGGCATGGACTTCTAAGCCAGTCCAGACACCAGCGGGCAGCCCTTCGGGGCTGCCCGCTTTGTCGTTAAGGTCAGAGACCGAACCGCCGCGCGTTCTGCAGCTCGATGTCGGCATAGGTTTGACCCGCCGCCCCGAGCGCGAGGTTCAACGCTGTCAGGTTCTCCTCCACCCGCTGTTCGGTGGCCCGCCACTCATTCACCACCGCCTGAAACGCGGTGGCCGCCTGGCCGGTCCACGAGCCCTGCAGGTTGGTGAGCTGGCCGTGTAGCCCGGCCACCTCCGCCTGGATGCGGCCGATCGATGTGCGCACGGCGCCGGTGGCGCTGAGCACTGCTTCGCTGTCTACCTGGTATCTGGTCATGGCCGGAACGGTACGCGCCCGGCGGTCAGCTCAGGATGCCGCAGCCTCGGCTGTGGAGGGTTCCGGGCGGTGGAGTGGTAGCGCCACCCGGAACGTCGCCCCGCCACCTGGCGTCTCGACGACGTCGACGGCGCCGTGCAGGTTGGCGACGATGGAGGACACGATCGCGAGGCCCAGCCCGCTGCCGCCGGTGTCGCGGGTGCGCGAGCTGTCGGCACGCCAGAAGCGCTGGAAGATCTTCTCCCGGATCTGCGGCGGGATGCCTTCGCCGTGGTCGATTACCGAGATGATGCCCAACCCGCGGGCGTGGTCGACCTGGATGCCGATCTCGATCGGGCTGTCTGCGGTGGTGAACCGCATGGCGTTGCCGATCAGGTTCGTCACCACCTGACGCACCTTGTTCTCCTCCGCCCAGACGACCGCGCCGGTGTCGCCGGCCGTCGCGACCGGGGCGGACACGGCGTTGGCGATGACCTTCACCGGCCGGTTGCGCAGGTTCCGCAGCCGGGCAAGCGTCGCGCCGGCGAAGGCCTTCGGGCTGTTGGAGGCGGGCACCGGCGGCGGGGGGCCGTCTGCGGAACCTGCGGTCGCGGCATCCGGTGCCTCAAGGGTGCCGATGATCGGTTCGTAGACGACGACGCTGACCGTGCGTTCCGGGGAGGAGGCCATCGTGTCCATCGCCGCATCCTGGGCGATCGGCACCAGGTCGACCGGGGCGAGTTGCAGGGGTCGTGCCTCGTCGAGTCTGGCGAGCTCGAGCATGTCCTCGACCAGTTCACCCATCCGCACCGCTTCCTTCTCGATGCGTTCCATGGCCTGCGCCACGTCGTCGGGATTCTGCAGCGCGCCCATCCGGTACAGCTCGGCGTAGCCGCGCACCGACACCAGCGGGGTGCGCAGTTCGTGGCTGGCGTCGCCGACGAACCGGCGCATCTGGTCGATGGTCTTCGCGCGGTCCTTGAAGGCGCTGTCGATGCGGCTCAGCATCGCGTTCAGCGACTGGTTCAGTCGCCCCACTTCGGTGTTCGGCGCGGCGCCGGTCAGCCGCTGGGTGAAGTCACCGTCGGCGAACCGGGCGGCGGTCTGCTCGACATCCCGCAACGGCGCGAACGTGGTGGTGACCATCAGCCGGGTGAGCGCGGCGGCGAGGATCACCACGTTGACTCCGAAGAAGAAGAAGATGGCGGTGAACTGGGCGATGATGCTGTTGGTCTCGTTGAGGTTCATGCCCACGACGAATGGGTAGTAGTCGGACTCGCCCACCGGAGTGATGGGCAGCGCGATGACCCGCCATTGACCACCCCCTCCTTCGCCGTTGCCCAGCGAGAACGGCCGACCGGCCTGAGCGGTGATGACGCTCAGATCGATGGCGGCGACGTCAGGGGCGGATTGATCGTCGGCGCGGTTGTCGCAGAGCACGTCGCCGTCGGGAGTCACGATGGCGGTGTAGTACTGCTCGGTGAGTCCCGACGTGGTGGTGCAGTCGAGGCCCTGCTCGGTCTGCACGAAGTCGGCGCGCAGCCGGAACTGCTCCACCGACTCGCTCAGTTTCTTGTCGACCTCATCGACCAGGTAGGCGCGCAGCACGCTGATGGTGCCGGTGCCGACCACGAGAAGGCCGAAGGTGACGAGAAGCACCGTGACGCCGGTGACCTTGGTGCGGAGGGAGATCGAGCTCCACCACCGGGACAGTCGCTGGTGCATCAGGCCAGATTATGCCTTGCCGGCCTTGAGCATGTACCCGAAGCCGCGTTTGGTCTGGATGATCGGCTCGGTGGAGTACTGGTCGAGCTTGCGCCGCAGGTAGGAGATGTAGCTCTCGACGATGCCGGCGTCGCCGTTGAAGTCGTATTCCCAGACGTGGTCGAGGATCTGCGCCTTCGACAGTACCCGGTTCGGGTTGAGCATCAGGTAGCGCAGCAGCTTGAACTCGGTGGGGCTCAGTTCGATCTGGGTGTCGCCGATGCTGACCTCGTGAGTGTCCTGATCCATGGTCAGTTCACCGGCGCGGATGATGGCGTCTTCGTCTTCCTGCATGGTGCGCCGCAGGATGGCCTTGATGCGGGCGACGATCTCGTCGAGGCTGAACGGCTTGGTCACGTAGTCGTCGCCGCCGACGGTGAGCCCGGTGATCTTGTCCTCGGTGTCGTCCTTGGCGGTGAGGAAGAGGATCGGCGCGGTGTAGCCGGATGCCCGCAACCGCTTGGTGACGCCGAACCCATTGATGTCGGGCAGCATCACGTCAAGGATGATCAGGTCGGGCTCTTCCTCCAGCACCGCGGAGATCGCCTGAGCGCCGTTGCCGACCGCGCGCACCGCGAACCCGGCAAAGCGCAGGCTCGTGGTGAGAAGGTCGCGGATGTTCGGTTCGTCGTCAACTATCAGGATCTTGGGGCCGTCGCTCATCCGCCAAGTATCTGCGTGTTAGCTGGACGTTGTCTGAATGTATTCGGGTATTTCGGCGGTGGAGGCAATGCGCGCGCAGCAGCGGGATCCGGGTGGCGTCGGCTCGATGCGGTGCCCGCTGTCGGCGGCCCCCTCGAGCACTCCGACAAGGAACCGGCCGTTGATTCCGCACATCGTGGCGGTGTGCGTGCGGGACAGCTGGTGGAACGGGCAGTTGGCGAAGTCCCAGCCGCCCGCGCCGTCCGGGTGCGGCTCGTAGCCGGTCTCCTCGAGCACGTGCTCGAGCGAGTCGGCGGCCTCGCCCATCCGCTGCCCCGTTTCGCGCGCGGCAACAGCAAGCGCCTCGGTCACGGGAATGCCGCTGCCGGCTGATTCGTCGATCGCCGATGCCATGATCTCGGCGGCCAGGTCGTAGCGGCGGTCGGGAACCGACACCGCCAGCTCGGACTCGAGGCGGTGGTAGAGCTTCGAGGGCCGACCGGCGCCCGGGCCCGACCGAGTGCCGAGCCGTTTGAACTCCACGCCGAGCAGGCCCGCCTCGACCAGCCGGTCGAGATGGAACGCCGCCGTGCTGCGCGCGAGGCTGAGAGCGGATGCCGCGTCATCACGGCTGATCGGAAGCTCGCTGGTCGACACCAGGGCGAACAGGGCGCGGCGCACCGGGTCATCCAGTGCCGTGACGGCGGCGACCCGGTCCTCGAGTGGTCGGCGATTCATGCGGCCAGTCTACCTCTAAAAGCAAAAACCATTGACTTAAGAATTCGACGCTCGTATGGTCGGAGCCAAGCGCGAGGAGAGTGTGCCATGACCTTGGAATCCGCAACCGATGTTGCCGCGATGAGCCCGGCAATTCTGCATGCGGTGCCGTCCGCGACATCCGACACCACACTGCCCGATGTGGACCGCCCACGGGCGATCGCGGCGGCCACCGACCTGCTGGCCGCGCTCGGCCGGGACATCGACAGCGAGCACCTGCGCGAGACGCCACGGCGGGTGGTCGCCGCGCTGCTTGAGCTGCTCACCCCTGAGGAGTTCAGCGCGACCACGTTCCCGAACTCCGACGGCTATGACCAGCTGGTGATGGTGACGGATGTCCCGTTCCAATCGCTCTGCGAACACCATCTGCTGCCGTTCCGCGGTGTCGCCCGCATCGGCTACCTGCCCGGTGACCGGCTGCTCGGTCTGTCGAAGTTCGCCCGCGTGCTCGACTACTTCAGCCGCGACCTGCAGGTGCAGGAACGACTGACCCGGCAGGTGGCCGAATGGCTAGACCGGGAGTTGCAGCCCCGCGGGGTCGGCGTGGTGCTCGAGGCCGAGCACCTGTGCATGACCCTGCGCGGCGCGCAGGCGGCCGGCAGCCGCACGGTGACATCGGCGTTCCTTGGGGAGTTGGCGCATTCAGGGGCGCACAGGGCTCAATTCGGATCGGAGACGGGCAGATGAGTACAGACACCTTGGTGATCGTCGGCGGCGGGTTGGCCGGGGCGACGGCGGCGCAGACGTTGCGCGCGGACGGCTTCGACGGGTCGATTCTGCTGTTCGGCGCCGAACCGCACCTGCCGTACATCCGTCCGCCGCTGTCGAAGGAGTACATGCTCGGCAAGGCCGGCCGCGAGAGCGTGTTCGTGCACCCAGCCGCCTGGTACGCCGAGCACGACGTCGACGTCGATGCGTCGACCACCGTCGCGAGCATCGACCCCGCGGAGCACCGGATCCGCCTCGCCGATGACCGAAGCATCCCGTACGACCGGTTGCTCCTGGCCACCGGGGCGACGCCCCGCCGGGTGTCGGTACCGGGTTCGACCGCGCACGGCATCCACTACCTGCGCACAGTGGAAGACAGCGAACGGCTGCACACCGCCCTGGCCGGCGGCGGCCGCGAGGTGGTGCTGGTCGGTGCCGGCTGGATCGGGCTGGAGATCGCGGCCGCCGCCCGTGAGTTCGGCAACAGTGTCACCGCGATCGGCCGCGAGACGATCCCGCTGCAGGGTCCGCTCGGCGACGAATTGGGTGGCGTGTTCCAGCGCATGCACGAGGAGCACGGCGTGCGGTTTCGGCTGCCCGCGGACCTGGTCGGGTTCAGTACGAGCGACGACCGGGTGACGGGCGTGATGACGGATGTCGGCGACCTGCCGGCCGACCTAGTGGTGGTGGGCATCGGGGCGGTGCCGAACACGGCACTGGCCGAGCAGGCGGGCCTCGACATCCGAAACGGCATCCTGGTCGACCAGAGCTTGGCGACGAGCGCCCCGGACGTGTTCGCAGCCGGCGACGTGGCCAACGCCTACCATCCGGTGGTCAAGCAGCACATGCGCAACGAACACTGGGCCAACGCCATCGCGAGCGGCAAGGTGGCCGCGCGGTCGATGCGCGGCACGCCGGCCGCGCTCGACGACATCCCGTACTTCTACACCGACCAGTACGACCTGGGGATGGAGTACTCCGGCTACCCACCGCTCACGCCGGGCGCCAGAGTGGTCTACCGCGGGGATGTCGCGGCGCGCGAGTTCATCGCGTTCTGGCTGGCGGATGACCGGGTGGTAGCAGGAATGAACGTGAACGTCTGGGATGTCAACGACCAGGTGCAGCGGCTGATCGCCACCGGCCGCCCGGTGGATGTCGCGCGGCTGGCCGACCCGGCGGTTCCCCTCGACGAGCTGGCGGCGGCATGACGATCGGCACGCTCAGCACCGTCGGCGCGCCGCCCGGCGGGTTCCGGCATCCGACGCTCACCCATCCCGTGCGCCGGATCGGCGGCCGCGAGTTCGACTTCTCGCGGCAGGTGGCGGTGATGGCGATCGTGAACCGCACACCGGATTCGTTCTACGACCAGGGCCGCACCTTCGGGTTTGATGCGGCGGTGGAGGCGGCACTCGCGGCGGTCGCCGACGGCGCCGACTGGGTCGACATCGGCGGGGTGAAGTTCGCGCCGGGGCCTCCGCTTCCGGTGGACGAGGAAGCCGAGCGGGTGGTTCCGGTCGTGCAGGCGGTGCACGCGGCATCCGATGTGGTGATCTCGGTCGACACCTTCCACGCCGCCGTCGCCCGGCGGGCCATTGCCGCCGGCGCCGCGGTGATCAACGACACCACCGGGTTGAGCGATCCCGACTTGGCGCGGGTGGTGGCCGACAGCGACGCCACCCTGGTGATCACCCACTCGCTGGCCGCCCCGCGCACGGCGCACCCGCGGCCGCAGTACGCCGACGTGGTGGCCGAGGTCGTCGAACGGTTGCGCGACCGGGTGGATTTGGCGGTGCGGCTCGGTGTACCGGCGGACCGGATCGTTCTCGACCCCGGGCACGATCTGAACAAGAACAGCCTGCACTCGTTGGAGCTGACCCGCCGACTCGGCGAGATCACCGGGCTCGGCCTGCCCACCCTGGTGGCGCTGTCGAACAAGGACTTCATCGGCGAGACGCTGGGTCGCCCGAAGCGGCAGCGGCTCGCCGGGTCGTTGGCCGCGGCGGTGGCCTGCGTGCTGCAGGGCGCCCGCATCGTGCGGGTGCATGAGGTGGCGCCCACCGTGGACGCGATGCGCATGCTGGAGGCGATCCAGGGCTGGCGGCAGCCGGTCGCCCTGCGACACAACGTGGTGGACGACGATGACGGATGAGGTGCTCCGGCTCGGCGCGATGTTCGCCGCCACCGACGATGAGATCACCGACTGGTACACCGTTCCGCGCCGCGCGGACCGGTGGCTGCGGGTGAACTTCATCGCCAGCCTCGACGGTGCCGCCACCCACGACGGCCGCTCTGCGGGCCTCGGCACCCCGGCAGACAAGCGGGTCTTCGGCCTGCTGCGCCGGCTGGCCGACGTGATCCTGATCGGCGCCGGCACCGTTCGCGCCGAAGGATACGGCGGACAGCTGCTGGATGACGCGGGGCGGGCGTGGCGCGAAGAGCGCGGGCTTCCGCCGCATCCGGTGGTCGCCGTCGTGTCGGCCAGGCTCGACCTCGACCCAGACAGCCCGCTGTTCTCCGCGGCCCCGGTGCGACCGCTGGTGCTCACCACTCGGCAGGCCCCGCCCGAGCGTCGCGCCGCGCTCGCCGAGGTCAGCGACGTGTTGGACAGCGGCGGAACCGCGGTCGACACCCGGTTGATGCGCGAGCTGCTGGCCGAGCGGGGACTGCGGCAGGTGCACTGCGAGGGCGGCCCGCACCTGCTCGGCACCCTGATTGAGGAGGGCACGGTCGACGAGCTGTGCCTCACTCTCAGCCCACGCCTCGAGGGCGGAACGGCGCGGCGCATCACCGACGGCGGCCGCGTCACCCCGACCGGGATGACGCTCGCCCACGTGCTCACCGGCGATGACGGCACGCTGCTGCTGCGCTACGTGCGCGCCCAGACCGTCTCGTAGCATGGGCGGATGCTTGAGCCTGCCCTCATCATCCGACCGACCACCGACACCGACTGGCGCGAGGTGCGTGCCCTGCGGCTGGAGATGCTGCAGGACACGCCGGAGGCGTTTGGCGAGACCTTCGCCGCGGCATCCGCTCACCCGGAATCGGAATGGCGGATGCGGGCAGCCCGCGGCATGAGCGCGACCGGCGCCAGCCTGGTGGCGATCTACCAGGGGGAGTGGGCAGGGACCATGGGAGTGTTCCTGCCCGAGGATGAGGACCCGATGCTGGTCGGCGTGTACGTGACCCCGCGCTTTCGCGGCCCGCAGTTCGGCGTCGCCGACGCGCTGCTGGCCGGCATCGAGGAGTGGGCGAGCACCCGCGGCAGCACGCTGACCCTGCACGTACATGAGGTCAACGCGCGCGCCCAGGCGTACTACCGCAAGCGCGGGTTCCGGGTCACCGGGCGCACCTTCCCGTACGCGCTGAACGCCCGCGAGCGCGAACTGGAGATGCAGAAGCCGCTGTAACGCTGTTGCCGCAGGATGCCCGTGCCACCGCGCGCACGGGAGGTAAACGCGCGCACGGGAGGCCGTTTCGCGGCGGAAGTGGCCGCCCGTGCGCGCGTTTACCTCCCGCGGGTACGGCGGGTTTCGAGACGCTCGCAAGCTCGCTCCTCAACCAACGAAGTCGCCGGGGCTACGCCACCGCCGCCAGGGCGTGCGCGTCGAGGATCTCGTAGCTGTAGCCCTGCTCGGCCAGGAACCGTTGCCGGTTCTGGGCGAAGTCCTGGTCGACGGTGTCGCGGGCGACAAGGGTGTAAAAGTGCGCGGGCAGGCCGCTCTCCTTCGGTCGCAGCAGCCGGCCGAGGCGCTGCGCCTCTTCTTGCCGTGAGCCGAACGAACCGGACACCTGGATCGCGACGGTGGCCTCGGGCAGGTCGACCGAGAAGTTCGCGACCTTCGACACCACGAGCACCGTGAGGGTGCCTTCCCGGAACTCCTGGAAGAGCCGTTCCCGCTCGGGTACCGGCGTGCTGCCGGTCAGCTGCGGGGCATCCAGCGCCTGACTGAGTTCCTCGATCTGGTCGAGGTACTGCCCGATCACCAGAATGCGCTCGCCGGCGTGCTTGGCGACCAGCTGCTTGACGACCTCGAGCTTGGCGGGCGCGGTGGCGGCCAGCCGGTAACGGGCGTCGTCAGCGGATGCCGCGTACTCCAGCCGTTCCTGCTGCGGCAGGTCGATGCGCACCTCGTAGCACGAGGCGGGGGAGATGTAGCCCTGCGCTTCGATCTCCTTCCACGGCGCATCGAACCGCTTCGGCCCGATCAGGCTGAACACGTCGCCCTCGCGGCCGTCCTCGCGCACCAGCGTGGCGGTGAGCCCGAGCCGGCGGCGCGCCTGCAGTTCTGCGGTGAGCTTGAACACCGGAGCCGGCAGCAGGTGCACCTCGTCGTAGACCACGAGTCCCCAGTCCAACGCGTCGAGCAGCGCCAGGTGGGCGTACTCGCCCTTCCGCTTCGCGGTGAGGATCTGGTAGGTCGCGATGGTGACCGGCTTGATCTCCTTGAGCTGCCCGGAGTACTCGCCCACCTCATCCTCGGTGAGGGTAGTGCGTTTCAACAGTTCCGCGCGCCACTGCCGGGCCGAGACGGTGTTCGTCACCAGGATCAGCGTCGTGGTCTTCGCGGTGGCCATCGCGCCGAGCCCGACCAGGGTCTTGCCCGCGCCGCAGGGCAGTACGACCACGCCTGAGCCGTGGTCGAAGAAGTTGTCCACGGCTTTCTGCTGGTAGCCGCGCAGCGACCATTCCGACTCGTCGAGGGTGATCTCGTGCGGGGTTCCCGGGGTGTAGCCGGCCAGGTCCTCGGCGGGCCAGCCGAGCTTCAGCAGCTCCTGCTTCACCTCGCCGCGCGCCCACGGCTGCAGCACGTAGGTGTGCGGGCCGCGCTTTTCGAACAGCAGCGAGGCGATCTTCTTGGCCCGGGTGATCTCGCTGAGCACCGCGGCATCCGTCGCCGTCAGGGTCAGCACGCCGTCGGGGTCGCGCTCGATCACCAGGCGGCCGTAGCGGCCCACCGTCTCGCCGATGTCGACACTGACACTCTGCGGAATCGGGAACTTGCTGTACTTCTCAAGGGTGGCCAGCATGTCTTCGGCGGTGTGTCCGGCGGCGCGGGCGTTCCACAGGCCAAGCCTGGTGATCCGGTAGCTGTGGATGTGCTCCGGCGCGCGTTCCAACTCGGCGAAGATGGCGAGATCATGGCGGGCGTCGCTGGCCAGCGGATGCGCGACCTCGAGCAGAACGGTGCGGTCGCTTTGCACGATCAGTGGGCCGTCAGTCATAACGGGCCAGTCTACTCCAGCGGAAACCGGCGGCTCAGGCGCCGGCCGGGGTCACCGCGGTGATGTGCGAGAGCGGCAGGGTGCGTTCCAGGTCGGCCCGGCGATCGCGGGCCCGCAGCCGGCCGCCCGCGATGGCCGTCGGCTCGAGCAGGTAGTCAACGTCGCGGCCATCCGGCATCCGCACGGTCACGGTGACGGTTAGCTTGGCCCGCACGGCCACATCGAGCTGTCGCGCCAGCCACGCCTGCCCGGTCTCCTTCGGCTCGGACTTGGTGCCGATCCGCAGCTTCTCCACCAGGCTCACCGCGTCGCTCGGAGGCACCGGTTTGCTGCGGGTGGCGCTGCGGCGGCGCAGCGTGATCGGCTGGCCGGCGGCGTCCTCGGCGGCCACCGGGTAGCGCGCCTCGCTGAGCCCCCAGAACACCACGTCCTGATCGAACCGGCTGACCAGCCGGTGCTCGCCAGACCGGACAAGCGACAGCGCGCTGAGCGACTGGTCGACGGCCAGCATCCCGAGCAGGTGCGTGTCATCCGATCGCACGTAGCTGCGCGCCCCGTAGTCGGCGTCGCCCGGATCAGTGTCGGCGACGATCGCGCCCACCCGCAGGGCACCGTAGCGGGCGGCGGTCTCGGTGATCAGGTAGTCAAGCGGCTGGGGGATGCCGGTGAGCGACATCTCGGTGAGCAGCGCGCGGATCGACTCCTCGGTTTCCCCCGACGCCAGCCCGCGCGTAAGGCTGCCCTGGGTGATGCGGTAGCTGGCCGCGAGCGAGCGGCTCTCCACGTCGGCGATCGCGCGCAGCCGCGCGTCGAGCCGCGGCGCCAGCGGGCCGGGCGAGATCACGCTGAGATCGTGCTGCACGTAAACGCGGTCGACCTCCGCCGGGAACAGCGTCGCCATGGCCCTGACCGCCGCCTGCGCGTCACCGGTCAGCAGCTCCTTGCCCGGCGTGGACGGGGTGTCGTGCGCGGCGATGCCGAGCAGCTCGGCGTCGCGGCTGTACACATGCACCCGGTCACGCATCCAGTCACGCCCGGCTGGATAGAGCCAGGCCACATAATCGAGCAGGCTGTCGCTCCAGCGGGAGTGCGCGCGTTCATCCAGCAGGCGACGGATGTCGGGAGCCAGATGTGAATGCCAGGCTTCGACCAGCACGCCCCACCGGTCGACGGAGGAGCGCAGCATCCAGTCGCCGGCATCCGCCGTGGGTAGCCAGCCCTCGGCCTCGAGCGCGATCAGCTCGGCGCGTTCGGCGATGCCGTGCAACGCGGTCACATCATCGAGCGGCACCCGCATGGCCTCGCCGAGGCGTTTGAGGTCGGGCAGGCCGAGGCCGCCGCGCACCAGCGGCCGGGCCGGCTCCCTGGCGAGCTCGCTGAGCAGGGCGGCGAGGGCGCCGGTGGTGGCGAAGGCGCGGTCGGCGGAGGCGCGGTCGATGGCCACGAGGTCGTCTTGCACCACGGTGTCGAGCGTCGACGGCGGTGCTTCCGTCACCAGGGCGGCAGAAGAGGGCAGCCCGAGGCTCGGCCAGCCGTGCAGCAGGTCGTGCACCGGTTCGTACGCGGAGTATCGGCCGGCGTGGGTGTCGATGAGCGCCAACTCGACCGCGGCGGACAGCAGCGCGGCGACGTCTGCGATGCGGGGCAGGGCGGCCGCGACATCCGCCGCCGTCGGTGCCGGCAGCTCGCTGACGGTGGCGATCACGGCCAGCGTCGGACGGTCGAGACGGCCGAGGGCGGACTGGATCGAGGCGCGTTCCAGCAGCGCGTCGGCGAGGTCGAAGAAGTCCCGGATGCCGGAGTCCCGCACCTCGCGCGCGCTCAGCAGGGTTTCGAGCTGCTGATCATCGAGCGTCCGCAGGCGCGACGCCAGCGCGAGCGACGCCGAACTATTTGCGGGCATCCTTCGCCGCCTGACTGCGGCGGCGGGCGTTGACGATCATCACGACGACGATGAGCACGAAGCCCAGCGGCAGCCCGAAGTACGGCACCGCGGCAACTGCCGGCCAGACGCCGGTCTGGAAGTCGGCGCCGCTGACCTGCCCGATGAACAGAGCCACGAAACAGACGAGAGAAAGCAGGATCACCGCGGCGATCATCGCCGCCAGAATGCGTTCCAGGCGACTGGCGTTCTGCGAGCTGTTATCGGGCACGATACCTAGGATACGGGGTCGTCGGCACCGGCTAGTCTGGAGGTCAGCAGTCCATAGAGGAGTACAAGCATGCCCACCGGCAAGGTCAAATTTTACGACGAGGAGAAAGGCTTCGGCTTCATCAGCACTGATGACGGCCAAGAGGTCTTTCTACACGCCTCTGCCCTGCCCGTCGGTACCACGGTGAAGGCCGGCACCCGACTGGAGTTCGGCATCGCGGACGGTAAGCGCGGCGCTCAGGCGTTGTCGGTGCGGGTGCTCGAGGCGCCGCCCAGCCTGGTGAAGATGAGCCGCAAGCCGGCCGACGACATGGCGATCATCATCGAAGACCTGGTGAAGCTGCTCGATGGCCTCGGCACCGGGCTCAAGCGCGGTCGGTACCCCGACAACGCGCACAGCCGCAAGATCGCTGCCATGCTGCGAAAGGTCGCGGACGAACTGGATGCCTGACCGTACTGAGCTTGCGAAGAACGCGCTGCTGGAGATCACCGGCGCGAGCACCATCGGCCCGCTGATCAGCGAGGTCGATGAGGGCGACGGCGTCACCACGATGCGGTTCGAGGCCAAGATGTCCGGCTACCCCGGCTGGCATTGGAACGTGAACGTGGCCACCGTCGAGGGTGAAGCCCCGACCGTGCTCGAGGCCGAACTGCAGCCGGGCGATGGGGCATTGCTTGCCCCGGAGTGGGTGCCGTGGGCCGACCGCATGGACGAGTGGCGTGCCGCCCAGTCCAGCGCCTCGGATGAAGACTCCGATGAGGACTCTGACGACGAGGACGAGGACGAGGACGAGGACTTCGACGACGACGACGTGAACGACGACGATGCGGCACTGCTGCACAGCGGCGACCTCGACGGCGTCGACATCGACTCCTACGTGGACTCCGACGACGACATCGACGACATCGACGCGGTCGATCTCGAGGCCGAGGAGATCCGCGCCGGCGAGACGCGCATCGTCGCGGTCGCCGACGAAGACGACGAAGACGACGAAGACGACGAGGATGACGAAGACGAAGACGACGAGGACACCTCGGACGACGACTTCCGCTAGTCACAACGACAGAGGGCCCGCCGACCTCGGTTCACACCGATCTCGACGGGCCCTCTGGCATTGAGCCGGCGCTAGCGGTTCTCGACCGCGAACTCGATCGAACGGATCAGCTGGCGAACATCGCTCGGCTCGATCGCGGTGAAGGTGGCAACGCGCAGCTGGTTGCGGCCGAGCTTGCGGTACGGCTCGGTGTCGACGATGCCGTTGGCGCGCAGCGTCTTGGCGATGGCGGCGGCGTCGATCGCGTCGTCGAAGTCGATGGTCACGACAACCTGCGAGCGGTGTGCCGGGTCGGTGACGAACGGGGTGGCGTAGTCCACCGACTCTGCCCAGTCGTACAGCGCCGACGACGACTCGGCGGTGCGGGCGCTGGCCCAGCTGAGGCCACCGTTGCCGTTGATCCAGTCCAGCTGGTTCTCCAGCATCAACAGGGTCGACAGCGCCGGCGTGTTCAGCGTCTGGTTGAGCCGTGAGTTGTCGACGGCGTTCTTCAGGCTGAGGAACTCCGGAATGTACCGGCCGCTCGCGGCGACGCGCTCGACGCGTTCGAGGGCGGCGGGCGAGAACAGGGCGAACCAGAGGCCGCCGTCGCTCGCGAAGTTCTTCTGCGGGGCGAAGTAGTACACGTCGGCCTGGCTGGCGTCGAAGTCGATGCCGCCGGCGGCGCTGGTGGCGTCCACCACGGTGAGAGCGCCGGCGTCGCCGTTCACGCGGGTCACGTTCGCCATCACACCGGTGGATGTCTCGTTGTGCGGCCATGCGTACACGTCGACGCCCTCGACCACCTCGATCTCGCTGCGCGAGCCGCCGGGGGCGGTGATGACGTGCGGAGCCTCAAGCCACGGGGCGGCCGCCGCAGCAGCGAACTTGGAGCCGAACTCGCCGAACGACAGGTTCTGGGCCCGCTTCTCGATCAGGCCGAACGCTGCGGCATCCCAGAATGCGGTGGATCCACCGTTGCCCAGCACCACCTCGTAGCCGTCGGGCAGACGGAACAGGTTACTGAAACCGGAGCGCACGCGACCGACGAGGTCTTTCACCGGCGCCTGCCGGTGGGAGGTGCCGAGGATGTCGGTGGCGTGCTCAGAGAGCCATGCCACCTGTTCCGGGCGGACCTTGGAGGGGCCGCATCCGAATCGTCCGTCAATCGGACGCAATTCACTGGGGATATCGAGAGCCATGGGGGAAATTCTAGGGGCGACCGCCCGGGTGCGAGCCCACAGGGAGCCGGAGAGGGCGACCGATAGGCTGGGGGAGACTTACAGACTGCTGCCTCAGGGAGGGCTTGATGACGGATCTCGTCGACACGACCGAGATGTACCTTCGCACGATCCTCGATCTCGAGGAGGAGAACATCGTGCCGCTGCGCGCACGGATCTCCGAGCGACTGGGGCACTCTGGTCCGACGGTTTCGCAGACCATTGGCCGAATGGAACGCGACGGCCTGGTGGTCGTCGAGGGCGACCGTCATCTGGCGCTCACCGAGGAGGGTCGGAAGCGCGCCACCCACGTGATGCGCAAGCACCGCCTCGCCGAGCGCCTGCTCGCCGACGTGATCGGACTCGACTGGGCTTACGTGCACGACGAGGCCTGCCGCTGGGAGCACGTGATGAGCGAGCAGGTGGAACGCCGTCTGCTCGAGATGCTCGACCACCCGACGGAGTCGCCGTACGGCAACCCGATCCCCGGACTCGAAGAACTCGGCGACGCCCCGGCAGAGAAGTTCCTCGACGGCGTGGTGAGCCTCGTCAACTTTGCCGGAGGCCGCACCGAGCCGGCATCCGCCGTCATCCGCCGCCTCGGCGAGCCGGTTCAGTTCGAGCCGGAACTGCTCCAGCAGCTGGAAGCCGCTGGCGTGAAGCCGGGCGCAACCGCGGCCGTGTCATCCGCTGGTTCCTACGTCGTGGTGCAGGTCGACGGCTTCGGCGACGGGCTGGAATTGCCCACCGAGGTGGCTGCCCACATCTACGTCCAGCGTTAAAGTTTGTTGCCAATTTGTTACTTTCCGGCCCCAACGAGATGACAAGTCATACTTAGCCGGGTACTGTGGCAAGGTCCTCAAGGCCAGAATGCCGGTCTGAGGCCGTGGCTCAAGACGTTTCGTTCACCCGTCTCTTGCGCCATGTCGTAGATACATACGAGAGCAGGACGGGGCAGCGACCTAGAGCTGTCGAAACGCAGGAGGTCACACTCTTGACATTAGGTAACAACCTCGAATCCTCGGATTCGCCCCAGATTCAACCCCAAGCACCGAAGTTCAGCTCACGTCGTGAGCTGCGCGCGAGCGAGGCTACGGCACAGCGTGCCGCTGTCACCGATCGCGTCGCTGCCACGATCGCCGCGCGCAAGGGCAAGGGCGCCCAGACCGCATCGACCGTTTCCGCTGCGAAGACTGCCGCGGGCAAGGGTTCCGCTGGCAAGCCGAAGAAGAAGCCGGCGCTGGTGAACCTCGCGGTGATGACCCTGGTCGTGCCGGGTCTGTTCGCCACGGTCGCACTGCCCGCCTACGCGTTCACCCCCGGGTCGAACACGGCATCGGAGAACGACGCTTCTGCCGCAGCGCGGAGCGCGATCCAGGCCACCCAGTCGCAGGAATTGACCGTGACGGATGTCGCGCTCACCGCCGCCACCCGGGACGCCTTCACCGCCACCACCCCCGAGCAGCTGCAGGCATCGCAGGCCGCCGCCGCGCGCCAGGTGCGCATCGCCGCACAGCGTGCCGCGCAGCAGCAGGTGTACTCCTCCTACAGCGGACCGTCGGCCGGCGACTACGTCGCGAACCCGGCGTACCCCAACTTCAGTCTCGACCAGGTGGTCTCCGTCGCCCGCTCGTACCAGGGCGTTCCGTATGTCTACGGTGGGGCCGACCCGTCGGGCTTCGACTGCTCGGGCTTCGTGCAGTTCGTGTACGCCCAGTTCGGCATCTCGCTCCCGCACTCGGTGACCGGCCAGAACCGCATGGGCACGAAGATCTCGCGTGAAGACGCCCGCCCCGGCGACGTCGTGATCTTCACCGACGGATCGCACAACGGGTTCTGGATGGGTAACGGCAACATCCTCGACGCGCCGCGTGCTGGCAAGGCCGTGCAGACCCGTCCGCTGTGGACCGACGCGTACCACATCGTCCGTCTGGGGATCTAACTCCACCGCTGTTCGCTCCCGTCGGTTGAGTATGCGCGCAGCGCCGTACCGAAACCGCGCGTTCCGGCTGTGTGAACGTCTTGTAAACCGGCGTGCCCGCGTGCGCGCGCTCAGGAATTGTGCTTTACCCTTGAATCCTTGGAGTTCACGAGTTCCTCGGGAGAGCCGCATGTTGACAGACGCGTACGTCCAATCCGTGGATGCGCGCGCCTCGTTTGACATACGGCCGAGCAGCAAGCTGGTCGTGCCCTGTCGCGCCCTGCCCACTTTGGCATCGTCACTCTGACGGTGCCTTTTCTGTTGGGTCTCCCGATCGCCCGCTGAAGTTCGAGACAGCAGTTCGAATGCCTGCAAGCCGTGCAGGCGCTTTCGAAGGGAACGCAATGCGCACACTGGTCCTCAACGCGGGATATGAGCCTCTCGCGGTCGTCTCGTTCAAGCGAGCCCTGTTGCTCGTGATGAATGGGAAGGCGACGATCCTCGCCCAAGACGACGACCATCCGGTCTTCGGAACTTCGGGCTATTGGGACCGCCCGTCGGTCATCCTGCTGCGCCGGTACGTGCGCATTCCGAGCGGCCGGGCCGTCCCCGTCTCCCGCCGCGGAGTGCTGCGGCGCGATGGACACCGCTGCGCGTACTGCCGCGGTTCGGCGTCGACGATCGATCACGTGCAGCCGCGTTCGCGCGGGGGAAGCGACAGCTGGGAGAACCTGGTTGCCTGCTGCCTCAAGTGCAACAACAAGAAGAGCGACCGCACGCCCAGCGAGATGGGCTGGACGCTGAACATCACCCCGCGCGCCCCGTTCGGCAGCGCCTGGATGGTGCGCGGAGTCGAGAACCTGGATCCCGACTGGGAGGCCTTCCTGGCCCCGGTCGCCGCGTAACACGCGCGAACTTGTAAGCCCCTACTTGGCCGTTGTGAGCAACGCCGACACCGAGTCAAGCGCGCCCGGA
Source organism: Salinibacterium sp. ZJ450 (assembly GCF_011751885.2). Lineage (NCBI taxonomy): Bacteria > Bacillati > Actinomycetota > Actinomycetes > Micrococcales > Microbacteriaceae > Ruicaihuangia > Ruicaihuangia jiafui. The sequence continues at coordinate 2,856,522 of NZ_CP061771.1, read as the reverse complement.
ACCAGCGAGTAGTACGACCAGGTGCCCCGCTTCGATCGGCTGAGGAATCCGGCATCCACCAGCACCTTCAAATGATGCGAGACCGTCGGCTGGCTGAGTCCGAGCGGTTCCGTGAGATCGCAGACGCACGCTTCGGAACCTTCGGATGCCGCGACGATCGATACCAGCCGCAAGCGGGCGGGGTCGGCGAGAGCCTTGAGCGACCTGGCCAGGCTGTCGGCCTGCGCGGCGTCGATCGTTTCACGAGTGAGCGGCGCGCAGCAGGCCGCCGCGGCGGTCACCGGCAGTAATTCGGCGGTGGGCGGCAGGTCGACAGCGGGCAGCAGGTTGGCGTGCATAGTCTCACCCTAGTCGCTTCATTGACAACCGTCGATGAAGCAGTGCAGACTCTGTTCATCGACATCTATCGATGATCGAGCCGAGCCTGATCTGGAGCACCGATGACCCTCACCCAGCTGACGCTGCCCCGCCTCCGCGATTCCCGCCTAGACGGCTTGCCCGTCGCGATCGTCGGCGCCGGGCCGATTGGCCTTGCTGCCGCGGCCGAGCTGCTGGAACGCGGCATCGACTTCGTGATCTACGAGGCAGGGGCCAGCGTCGCCTCCAGCATGGAGTCGTGGGCGCACATCCGGTTGTTCTCTCCCTGGAGCGCGCTGACCGACCCCGCCGCGGTTCGCCTGCTCGAGCGCACCGGGTGGCATGCTCCCCACCCGACCCGTCTGCCCACCGCCCGCGAGCTGATCGACCGCTACCTCACCCCGCTGGCCGCGCTTCCGGAGATCGCGTCGCGCATCCGACTGGGAGCCGAAGTGCTGGCAGTGTCCCGTCAGGGCATGGACCGCACCCGGTCGACCGGCCGCGCCGAGACGCCGTTCGTGCTGCGGATCGCCACCGGCGGCGACAGCGCCACCGGACACGACGTCACCGACCAGACGGCGCGCGCCGTGATCGACGCATCCGGCACCTACCGCCGCGCCAACAGCCTCGGCTCCAGCGGACTCGAGCCGCTGGGGTTCGCCGACGCTGCGGAGTTCGTCAGCCACGCGCTGCCCGATGTCCTGGGCGCCGAGCGCGCCCGCTTCGCCGGCAAGCACACCGTGGTCGTCGGCGCCGGGCACTCGGCCGCGAACACCCTGCTGAACCTCGCCGCCCTCGCCGAGCAGGAGCCGGGCACCCGCGTAAGCTGGGTGATCCGCACCGAGCGGCCCACGCGGGTGTTCGGATCTCCCGACGATGAGCTGGCTGCCCGGGCGTCGCTCGGCGCATCCGTGCAGCAGTTGGTCGACACCGGGGCCGTGACGCTGATCGACCGATTCGAGATCGTGGCACTGCGCAGGCGGGGTGCCGGCGTGGATGTCGTCGGAAGCCGGGCCGGCGCGGGGGAGTCCCTTCAGGCGGACGTCGTGGTGAACGCCACCGGATTCCGGCCCAACCTCGGCATGCTGCAGGAGATCCGTCTCGACCTCGACGAGGTGGTGGAGGCTCCGCGGCGGATCGCCCCGCTGATCGACCCCAACCTGCACAGCTGCGGCACCGTGGAACCGCACGGTTTCGCCGAACTGCAGCAGCCGGAGCCGAACTTCTTCATCGCCGGGATGAAGAGCTACGGGCGCGCGCCCACGTTCCTGCTGGCCACCGGGTATGAGCAGGTGCGCTCGATCGTCGCCTGGCTCGCGGGCGATCTGGCCGCCGCCAGTCAGGTGCAGCTGGTGTTGCCCACGACCGGTGTCTGCTCCACCGGCGACAGCGCGGGAGGCTGCTGCTAGCGACCCGCAGGCGCCTTCGTCGGTCGAATTCCGCCTTCGTTGGTCGAGCTCGTCGAGACCCATCAACGGGCATCGATATATACTCGCCGGTATGCCAGACGCCATCGGAGTGCGGGATCTCGCGGCCACGCCCCCGGCGATGGACCGCGAGGATGCCGAGCGTCTCGCGCATACCCTGCGCATGGTCGCTGACCCCACTCGGCTGCAAGTGCTCAGCGTGATCATCGGCAGCCCGAACGGGGAGGCCCTGGTCGGCAACCTCGCGGTCGAACTCGGCATCACCCAGCCCACCGTCAGCCACCACGTGAAGGTGATGGCCGAGGAAGGCCTGCTGCAGCGCGACCGCCGCGGACGCCAGGTCTGGTACTCGATCGTTCCCTCCCGGCGCGCCGAGATCGTGGAGCGGGTGTTCGGCGCCATCACCCGGCAGCCCGACGAGGTGCGGGCACAACTGACCCGGCTGATCCTGCCTGGCACCGGCACCGGCACCGAGTCGGAATCGACGGACGTGCACCGCGACCTTCCTCCCGCCCTGACGCGCGTCATCGATGACCTCGCCGTGCGGTTCAGCGGAGTCTTCTCTCCCCAGACGATCAGTCGCTACGTCGGTGAGAGCTACGCCCTGCTGTCGGAACGGGCCGGAGTCTCCGAGCGGTTACCGTCGCTGTCTGCCCAGTTCGCCACCGACCGGCTCACCGCGCTGGCGGCGGCTGAGGCGCTCGTGCCCCGCGGCATCCCCGAGGTGCTGTTCGTGTGTGTGCAGAACGCCGGACGCTCGCAAATGGCCGCCGCGTTCCTGCGTGCGCTCGGCGGCGACCGGGTGCATGTGCGCACGGCGGGCTCTGAGCCCGCGGCATCCGTGCACCCGGTCGTGGTCGACGCGCTCGACGAGGTCGGCGTGCCACTCGCGGCAGACTTTCCCAAGCCACTCACCGACGAGGTGGTGCGTGCCGCCGACTACGTGATCACCATGGGCTGCGGCGACGCCTGCCCGGTGTACCCAGGAAGGCGATACCTGGACTGGGAGCTAGATGACCCGGTGGGTCAGCCGCTGGCGAAGGTGCGCGACATCCGCGATGACATCGAACGCCGGGTGCGCGCCCTGCTCGCCGAGCTCATCTGACGCCGGAAACGCGTGTGTCACCCTCGAGTGACATCGGCGCAAAGCGGGTGTCGGCTACGGCGCCGTCGGCATCACCGCGGGCTCCGCGGTGGCGGCGACCCGCGACCGGCTGTACAGCACCCGCACCACCAGTAGGCCCACGGCGCCGCCGATCAGCTGCGCGGCAATGAATCCCAGAACAGCGGATGGCGCGATTCCGGCGAATGAGTCGCTGAAGACGCGCCCGATCGTGATCGCTGGGTTGGCGAAGCTGGTCGAGCTGGTGAAATAGTAGGCCGCCGCGATGTAGGCGCCGACGCCGGCCGCGGCGTAGTGGCTGCGTCCGGTCTGGGTCAGCGCGAAGATCACCAGCACCAGGCCCGCCGTCGCCACAATCTCGGCCAGGAAGTGCCCGCCGGTCAGCCGGTCGTTGGTGCTGATCGAGACCGGAGCGAGGTCGAACATCAGGTTCGCGAGCACGGCACCCAGGATGCAGCCCAGCACCTGCGCCGGAAGATAGGCCGCGACATCCCGCCACCGCCGTTCACCGAGCGCGGCGTCGACCAGCGTGACCACCGGGTTGAAGTGGGCGCCACTGGCCGGGCCGAACATCAGGATGATGGCGAACAGCCCGGCGCCGGTGGCGATCGCGTTCTGCAGCAGCTGCAGGCCGGTGTCGCTCGGCGACAGGTTCTGCGCGGCGATGCCGGAGCCGATCACGATGGTGGCGAGCAGGGCGCTGCCGAGCAGTTCGGCGAGGGCGCGACGGGGGAGACTCAGTGCTTTCACGGGCCAAGTCTGGCACATATAGATTGACATCTATTGTTCCGGCATTCATACTGATCGATAGATCGTCGTCAATTGATTAGAAGGTGCCCGATGTCTGAGAAGCCCACCGTCCTGTTTGTCTGCGTGCACAATGCGGGTCGTTCCCAGATGGCCGCCGGATACCTGCAGGCGCTCGCCGGCGACCGGGTGCAGGTGCTGTCGGCCGGCTCCGAGCCGAAGGACCAGATCAACCCCACCGCGATCGCGGCGATGGCCGAAGAGGGCATCGACATCACCGGCAACACCCCGAAGATCCTCACCACCGAGGCCGTCAAGGATTCGGATGTCGTGATCACCATGGGCTGCGGCGACGCCTGCCCGATCTTCCCCGGCAAGCGCTACGAGGACTGGGAGCTGGATGACCCGGCCGGCCAGACCATCGAGAACGTGCGGCCGATCCGTGACGACATCAAGGCGCGCATCGAGAATCTGCTTGCCGAGATCCTGCCCGCGAACGCCTGATCATGGACCTCTCGGCGCGTCGTGGAATGCCGGGCCTGGCGTATCCGGAGGAGTTCCTCCGTCGTCTGGCCGCTGAGCTGTCGGAGACCTTCGCCGGCACCTTCACGCCCGAGACCGTGCAGCGCTACGTGCTCGAGTCGTACGCCAGCCTGCTGCGCACCTCCAAGGTGAAGGCGCACCTCGCCTCGCGCACGACCCGGTTCACCAAGGACCGGCTCACCGCGCTGGCGCAGGCCATGGGCGCGATCGACCGACCGGTTCCCGAGGTGCTGTTCGTCTGCGAGCAAAACGCCGGCCGCTCCCAGATGGCCGCCGTGCTGACCGAGCACCTGTCCGGCGGCACCGTGCACGTGCGCTCGGCCGGCTCGATGCCGGCGCACGAGATCAACCCCGCCGTGATCGAGGCGATGGCGGAGATCGGCCTGGACATGAACCAGGCGTTCCCGAAACCGCTCACCGACGACGTGGTGCAGGCCGCGGATGTCGTGATCACGATGGGCTGCGGCGACGCCTGCCCGGTCTACCCCGGCAAGCAGTACCGCGACTGGGACCTGCTCGACCCGGAGGGGCAGCCGATCGAGGTGGTGCGCATGCTGCGCGACGAGATCACGCATAACGTGCAAGCGCTCCTCAACAACCTGCGCCGAGACGCCACGAGCTCCGAAGCCACCGACGCCGCGGGCTCCGACACCGGCGTCTAAACCGACAGCTCACCGTGACGACAGTCGCATCGAGCGGCGCAGGTACAGGGCCAGCCCGCTGGGGTCGAACCCCGCAGCCCGGTAGCCGATGTGCCCGTCCGGGCGCACCACCAGCTGCGCCACCTGCCCCGGCGTGAGCCCCAGCCGGCGAAACGCGTCACCGCTGCTGTCGACGAGCGCGCCGGGAACGTCGGATGCCGCCAGCCGATGCACCCGCAGCACGCCGGTCCACCGATCCAGCCGTCGTGTCACCTGCTCCCAGTCGTCGGATGCGCCGCAGAGCAGCACGTGCACGAACGGCGCCGCCAGCGCCTGATGCAGGGTGGTTTCCCGCCCGTCGAGCTGCACCGCCGCGTCGGGCAGTCGCCGTCCCGCCTTCGGGCCGTGTTGCAGCGCCGGCGTGCCCTCGACCGACAGCGGGCTGTGCCGGTAGTTGATGTTGAGCTCGGCGACCGTGCGGAAGGCGGCGGTGCGCAGGGCAGCAACCACCGCGCGCAGGCCGCGCTCATCGCGCCCGCCGCGCGCAGGCTGCCCACCGCGCCGACTACGCCCACCGAGTACCAGCGCCGCGATCCGCGGCGCGATCCGCGCCCGAATGAACCGCACCGCCGGGTTGATGCTCGTCGCCACCCGGAACGCCCGGTTCGTCAGCCGGATCACCTGCCGGGCAACCGGCCGGCGCTCGGTGTCGTAGGTCGCCAGCAGCTCCCGGCCGGCGTGGCCGCGCAGCACGAAGGCGAGCTTCCAGGCCAGGTTCGCGGCATCCTGAATCCCGGTGTTCATGCCCTGGGCTCCGGCCGGACTGTGGATGTGCGCCGCATCGCCGACCAGGAACGCGCGCCCGGCCCGGAACCGCGCCGCGTGCCTGCTGTTCACCGAGAACGTCGCGGTCCAGACGGGATCGTGCAGCCGCGGCGGCCTGGCGGTGTGCCGCGCGATGGCCGCCTGCAGGGTGGGAAGGCTCGGCGGGTCGGGCGCGCCGGTCGGGAGCATCACGATCATCCGCCAGCTGGCCGGCGACTCGATCGGAAAGAACAACAGGATCCCCGCCGCGGAGAGGAAGGCGTGCACTCGATCGGCGGGCAGCCCGTCGACCTCGAGATCCGCGAGTCCGAAGGTCTGCGGAAACGCGGTGCCGTGAAAGCCCAGCCCGGTGAGGTGCCGCACCGCACTGTGCGCCCCGTCGCAGCCGGCCACGAACCGCGCCCGCACGGTCGACGTGGCGCCGCCGGTCTCGATCGTGCACCGCACGCCCCCGGCATCCTGCTGCAGCGCGACCAACCGACATCCGCGCTCCACCGGCACGCCGCCCTCGGCCAGGTGGCGCCCGAGCACCCGCTCGGTCTCCGCCTGCGAGAGGAACAGCAGGTACGGATACGCGGTGTCCCGCACCGCCCCGGCGTATAGCGTCAGCGGCAGTTCGCGCTCGCCGAGGTGCAGGCTCACCTGCACGGCGCTGCGCCCGAGCTCGACCAGCTCGGCGGCCACCCCGCTCGCGGCCAGCACCTCGAGGCTGCGCGGTTGGATCGCCAACGCCCGCGACTCGTGCACCGCCTGCGGTTCCCGGTCGATGATCCGGAACCGGATGCCGAACCGTTGCAGCTCCACCGCCAGTACCAGGCCGCTCGGGCCGGCGCCGACGATCAACACGTCGACGTCGTCGTTCTCCGGATCAAGCGGCCCGCTGGCCATGACCTCACTCTAGGCTCCGGGCCTCCTGTACACAGCGCCGATTGGTCGCATCAGCGGGGTAGCGTGTACGGGTGGCGCGCAGTGATCCGTTCAAGAGCATCCTGCTCGGCGCTCTCGTCGCCGCCCTGCTGGTCGGCGGGATCGTCTGGCTGATGTCGCTCGAACGCGTCTCCCGCCAGACGCAGCAGGATCCGACCGCCCCGATCGCGGCGTCGCTCGCGCCCGGGCCGGTGATCGAGGCCCCGGATGCCGCGGCCCCGAGTTCCCCGGCCGGGATCGCCATCCGGGTCGACCAGGGCTGGCTGGCCGCCGTGGCGCAGGCCACCGGCATCCCGGCCCGGGCGCTGGCCGCCTACGCCGGCGCACAGTTGCGGCTGGCCGACGAAGCACCAAGCTGCCGCATCGGCTGGAACACGCTCGCCGGCATCGGACGCATCGAGTCGGGACACGGAAGCCACGGCGGGGCGAGCATCGACGCCGAGGGAGTGGTGGCCCCGCCGATCCTCGGCATCCAACTCGACGGGTCGTCCTCTGCGGTGATCAACGACAGCGACAACGGAGCGCTCGACGGCGACGCCGAGTGGGACCGCGCGGTGGGCCCGATGCAGTTCATCCCCGACACCTGGTCGCGCTGGGGCGCCGACGGCAATGCCGACGGCATCACCAACCCGCACCAGATCGACGACGCGGCGCTCGCCGCCGCCCGCTACCTCTGCGCCTCGGGCGACCTGAGCGGTGCGGAGCGCTGGCGGGCCGCCATCTTCTCCTACAACCACAGCGAGCAATACGTGACGGATGTCGCGGACGCCGCGAACGCCTACGCGGGCCAGGTGGGCTAGCCGGGGTTTCGGCGGGATTTCATGCGGCGTCGTCATGCTCGAGCGACGACGACAACTCGCGGTACGCATCGGCCTGCGCCAGCAGGTCGGCGGCTTTTCCTTCGGCGGTAGCCACCGCGTCGGCTCCCGCTAGGAAGCGCAGCGGCGGCTCGGCGGATCCGGCGATCGTAATCAGTGCGGCGGCGAGCTTCCTCGGGTCGCCGCCCTGCTTGCCGTTCATGCTCGACCACGCCGCGATGGTCGCCGTGGTGCGCTCGTCGTAGTCCTCGATCGTCAGTTCGGGCCAGAGCGTGGACGCGCCCTCGACGAGTAGCTCGGTGCGGAAGAACCCGGGTTCCACAATCGTGGTGCGGATGCCATACGGCTCCAGGTCAAACCGCAGCGATTCCATCCATCCCTCGAGGGCGAACTTGGACGCAGAGTAAGCCGCGACAAACTCTTGGCCGACGAGGCCAGCGGTGGAGCTGATCGTGATCACATGGCCGCCGCGCTGTTGACGCATGATCGGCAGGATGGCGCGGGTGACGTTGAGCTGTCCGAAGAAGTTGGTCTCCATCTGCGTGCGGAACTGCTTGTCGCTTATGACCTCGAAGAATCCCGCATAGAAGTTGCCCGCGTTATTGACGAGGACGTCGATTCTTCCGAACCGCTCGATCGCCTGCTGGGCAGCGGCAGTGGCCGCGTTCGGGTCGGTGATGTCGAGAGCGACTGCGAGAAGGTTGTTGTGGTCGCCGACAGCCTGGCGCACCCGGTCCGCGTCGCGTCCGGTCGCCACGACGGAATGACCCGCCCTGAGCGCTGCCTGCGCGATATCGACACCCAAGCCGCGACCCGCGCCGGTGATGAACCATGTCTTGTTACTAGCCATTGAGGCCTGCCTTTCGTGGTGGTGGTTCCAGTCAATCCGGGACAGCGCAGGGGAGGGAGTCACCATCGTTAGGGGTAATGCCAGTGACCCCCACAGGTGCGTCCTGCTGTCGTAGGTTCGAGGCATGGACAGTCGAACCGACATCCGCGAATTCCTGACCACGCGGCGAGCTCGCCTTACTCCGGAACAGGCCGGTCTGCCGAACTTCGGCGGCCGACGCCGGGTACCGGGACTGCGCCGCGAAGAGGTCGCCCTGCTCGCAGGGATGAGCGTTGAGTACTACGTGCGCCTCGAGCGCGGAAACGCCACTGGCGTTTCCGAGAACGTGCTGGAGGGAATCAGTCGGGCTCTCCAACTAGATGAAGCCGAGCACGCGCACCTCTATGACCTGATTCGCGCCGCCAACTCAGGAATCCGTCCGCAGCGGCGCAGCTCGCCGCGAGTGCGGCAGGTGCGACCGGCGCTGCAGCAGACACTCGACGCGATGTCCAGCCTGCCGGTGGTCGTGCAAAACGGACGGCTCGATATTGTGGCCGCAAACCGGTTGGGCTTCGCCCTGTTCTCCGAGATGTTCGTGCAGCCGCAGCGTCCCGCGAACTTCGCCCGCTTCGTCTTCCTCGACGAGCGAGCGCAGGCTGTCTATCGCGACTGGCAGGATGCCGCGCAGCAGACGGTTGCCCTGCTGCGCAGTGAGGCCGGACGCGCGCCGTACGACCGCGCTCTCACCGACCTCGTCGGAGAGCTCTCGACCCGCAGCGAGCTCTTCCGCACCTTGTGGGCGTCACACGATGTGCGGGAACACCGCACCGGCCAGAAGAAGCTCCATCATCCGGTGGTCGGCGATCTCGACTTGACCTACGTAGGCATGCAGCTGTCCTCGGAGCGCGGCCTGCAACTCATCGCCTACACCGCGGAGCCGGGTTCGGCGTCTCACGACGGCATCCAGCTCCTGGCGGCGTGGGCTGCGACCACTGATCACACCGCCGCGTCCACGCCGATCGCTGAGGACGCCGCGGATCGCACCGTCTGACCGGGCTCACACGCGCTTCTATTGCGTCGTACTCGAAATCGTATATAGTCTGGGTCAGCAAGGGAGCTGCTCTGCTCCCGTGCGACAACGATGTCAGCGTACGAAGGAGTACCAACCATGAGCGCAACCGGGTTAACCCCGACTGGATCGATCGCGAGCGTTCGCGACCGCCGACGAGTGGTGTTTGCCACGGTCATCGGCACCACCGTGGAGTGGTACGACTTCTTCATCTACGCGTCAGCGGCCGCCCTCGTGTTCGGGCAGCTGTTCTTTGAGCCGCTGGGGCCGCAGGCCGCCATCCTGGTCTCATTCGCGTCGGTGGGCGTGAGCTTCCTCTTCCGTCCGCTGGGCGCATTCCTCGCGGGCCACTTCGGTGACAAGTACGGCCGCCGCGTCGTGCTGGTGATGACCCTGATCCTCATGGGTGCTGCGACGGCCCTGATCGGGCTGCTGCCGACCTATGCGCAGATCGGCATCGCCGCACCCATCCTGCTGATCCTCTTGCGTATCCTCCAGGGCATCTCTGCCGGTGGCGAGTGGGGCGGGGCGGTGCTGATGGCCGTCGAGCACGCACCCACGAAGAAGCGGGGGATCTTCGGAGCATCCCCGCAGATCGGTGTTCCGCTCGGCCTGCTGCTCGCGTCGGGAATCATGGCGCTCATGACGCAGATCGCCCCCGGCGACGCGTTCCTCGAGTGGGGCTGGCGCATCCCGTTCCTGCTGAGCATCGTGCTGATTCTGATCGGCTACTGGGTGCGCCGGCGGGTGGAGGAAAGCCCCGTGTTTACCGAACTCGCGCAGCGGAAAGCCAAGTCGCGGATGCCGATCGTGCAGCTGTTCCGCAAGCACACGCTGCTCGTCGTCATCGCCGCGCTCGTCTTCGCGGGAAACAACGCCGTCGGCTACATGACCACCGGCGGCTACATCCAGAACTACTCCACCAACCCCGAAGGCCCGATCGGTCTCGAGCGCGGTCCGGTGCTCTGGGCGGTCGCCGGCAGTGCGGTCGTATGGTTGCTGTCGACCATCGCCGCCGGGCGGATCTCAGACGCGATCGGCCGACGCAACACCTACCTCATCGGCTGGGGCATGCAGCTGGTCGGCGTGATCGCGCTGTTCCCGCTCGTGAACACCGGCACCGTCGGGGGCCTGTTCGCCGGCGTCGCGATCCTGACGCTCGGCCTCGGTTTCACTTACGGTCCGCAAGCGGCGCTCTACTCAGAGCTCTTCCCGGCGTCGATCCGGTTCTCGGGAGTCTCCATCTCCTACGCCATCGGTGCGATCCTCGGTGGCGCGTTCGCCCCCACTATCGCCACGGCTCTCGTGCAGGCCACGGGGTCGACCTGGTCGGTGACCTGGTACCTGGCCGGCATGACGCTGGTCGGGTTCGTGGCGACACTGCTGCTGCGTGACCGCAGCGGCATCCCGCTCGGTCCCGACCATGAGGCCGAGCAGGCGAAGAGCCCGATCTACGGGGCGTCGAGGGTCTAACCCCCGAGGGCCTGACCTCACCCGCCGAGCGCCTCGCGAATGGTCGCAGCCGACCTCGCGAGGCGTTCGGCGACGGATGCCGCCGAGGTTCCGTTGGGCAGGTACACCACGGCGATCGCCGCGGGTGCCCTGCCGCGTAGCGAGAGCGGCACCGCGATCGAGTGCAGGCTCGAGATCACCTCGTCCTGGCTCTCCGCCCAGGCCCGCACCGCCACCTCCCGGATCTCCTCCACCAAGGCAGCGCTCATGCCCTCCGGCCACGACTCGGGCGGGAGCTGGGCCAGGAGCGCCTTGCCCGGTGCTCCTACCGTGATCGGATGCCGCGTGCCGGGGCGCTGGGCGACGGTGGCCACCCCGTGCCGCGGTTCCACACTGGCCAGGGTCACGCACTCGTCGCGGTCGAGCACCGCGAGAAACGCTGTCATCCCGAGTTCGTTTGCCGTCGCGGTGAGCTCGGGCAGCGCTTCGGCCTGCAGATCATGCGCGACCCCGGCGGCGAGTGCCGCCAGGCCCGCGCCGAGCTCGATCCGACCCGCGGCGTCGCGTTCGATCAGTCCGTGCGCCTCGAGCGTGCGGACCAGCCGGTAGGCGATCGACCGGTGCACGCTGAGTTGCGTCGTGATCTCGTCGATCGACAGCGGCTGACGCGCGTCGGCCAGAATCTCGAGCACGCGGATGCCGCGGCTCAGCGTCTGCGAGGACGCACCGGTCGCGCTATCAGCCTTCGTCATGCCGTCAGCCTTCGTCATCGCTGTGCTCCATTGCGCGTAGAAATCGTCTCGGCTAGCATCGGTTCAATAGTAGAACTCGTTGTTCGATATTAGAACACACTCTTCGACACGGATGTCGGGGAAGTCAATGAAGACACGTGAGGAATCCCATGCAGTTCCACCACCACGGCTATGTATCAGGCGATCCGCGAGTGAGTCCTGCGGCTGGAACCGGGGTGAACCGCCCCGAGGAGGTTCCCGACGAGGTCGATGTGCTCATCGTCGGCGCCGGCCCGGCGGGCATGATCCTCGCCGCGCAGCTCTCGCAGTTCCCTGAGATCACCACGCGACTCGTGGAGCGGCGGCCCGGTCGCCTCGAGATCGGTCAGGCAGACGGCATCCAGGCCCGCAGCGTCGAGACCTTCCAGACGTTCGGCTTTGCGGAGCGGATCATCAGCGAGGCGTACCACATCACCGAGATGGCCTTCTGGGGCCCGGATGCCGCGGACCCGACCAAAATCGTGCGCACCGACCGGGCAATCGACGACGAGATGGGCATTAGCGAGTTCCCGCACCTCATCGTGAACCAGGCCAGAGTGCTCGACTACTTCGCCGAGGTGGCAAAGAACTCCCCGACACGATTGGTACCGGACTACGGGCTCGACTTCGTCGGGCTCGAGGTCGCCGATGAGGGCGAGTACCCGGTCACCGTGACGCTGCGCGAGAGCGCCGGCGAGCGCATCGGCCAAGAGCGCCAGGTGCACGCCAAGTACGTGGTCGGCTGCGACGGCGCACGCAGCGGCGTGCGGGAGTCGATCGGCCGCAAGCTGGCGGGCACCCAGGCCTTCCACGCGTGGGCGGTCATGGATGTGTTGGCCGTCACCGACTTCCCCGACATCCGTACCAAGTGTGCGATCCAGTCGGAGGCCGGCAGCATCCTGCACATCCCGCGTGAAGGTGGCTACCTGTTCCGCATGTACGTCGACCTCGGCGAGATTTCGCACGAGGACCACGGCAAGGTGCGCGAGACGACGGTCGAGACCGCGATCGTCAAGGCCAACCAAATCCTGCACCCGTACACGCTCGACGTGAAGAATGTGGCCTGGTACAGCGTGTATGAGGTTGCGCACCGTCTGACCGACAAGTTCGATGACGCGCAGCCGGAGAGCGGCCGGTCGCCGCACGTGTTCATCACTGGTGACGCCTGCCACACGCACAGCGCGAAGGCCGGGCAAGGCATGAACGTGTCGATGCAGGACGGCTTCAACCTCGGTTGGAAACTCGCCCACGTTCTCACCGGGCGCAGCCCCGAGAGTCTGCTGGAGACGTACTCCGACGAGCGGCAGGTCATCGCGCAGAACCTGATCGACTTCGACCGGGAGTGGTCGACGATGATGGCGAAGAAGCCAGAGGAGTTCGCCAGCCCGAAGGAGTTGGGGGAGTTCTATGTGCGCACGGCCGAGTTCCCGGCCGGCTTCATGACGCAGTACCAGCCGTCGATGCTGATCGGTGAGGCGACGCACCAAGAGCTCGCGACCGGCTTCCCGATCGGCAAGCGGTTCAAGTCGGTGCCGGTGGTGCGCGTCGCGGACGGCAACCCGGTTCACCTGGGTCACCACCACCGCGCTGACGGGCGCTGGCGGCTGTACGCCTTCCCGGGCGCCGCGGCATCCGGTGGCGATTCGGCGCTGCGGAACTGGGCCGACTGGCTGGCGACCTCGCCGGAATCACCGGTCGTGGCGCACACGCCCGCGGGCGCCGACATCGACAGCGTCTTCGACGTCAAGGTGGTCTACCCGCAGCGGCACGTCGACGTCGACATCCTGAGCGTTCCCGAGATCTTCCTGCCCCGCGTCGGCCCGTTCGAGCTGATCGACTACGAGAAGGTGTACGCGGCGGACGAGGAGGACATCTTCGAGCTGCGCGGCATCGATCGGGAGTCCGGATGCGTGGTGGTGGTGCGACCCGACCAGTACGTGGCGCACGTGCTCCCGCTCACCGCGACCGGAGAGCTCGCGGCGTTCTTCGCCGGCAACATGCTCGCCGCGCAGGGGGCGGCCGCCGAGCTCGCCGAGGCCTGACCTCGGTCAGCTGTTCACCCGGATAATCTCCTGCTGATACGGCGCGATGATCTCGCCCGAGATGCGGAGATCCAGTAGCAGGAAGGGGCGCTCGCCGGCTGGGCGGGCGGTCCAGGCCGCGAGGGCGTCGAGGTCTTCGAGTCGACGCACCACGATGCCCTCGGCGCCGACCGCATTCCCGAGGGCGGCGAAGTCGACCTCGGGAATGCGCATCGGGCCGTCGGCGAGACCCTTCAGCCCGTAGAGGTTGACCTCAGCGCCGTAGGCGGCGTCGTTCCAGACCACCGCGATCCCGTGTCCGCCGGCGACCCGCACCGCCGATTCCAGGTCGGCCAGGGCCATCAGGCCGCCGCCGTCGCCCGTGTTCAGCACGATGGTGGCGTCGGGCTTGGCCCTGGCCGCTCCCGGCATGCTCGGAAAGCCGAGGCCGATCGACTGGAATGCCGTGCCGACCATCACCATCCGGTCGGGCGAGGCGACCGGCCAGTACATGTTCGACCAGCCGAGGAAGTGGCCGCCGTCGGTGACCACGACCCGGTCGGTCGGCAGTATTTCCGCGATCCGCCGCGCCGCCGAGCGCGGGTCGAGGCGACCATCCCGAGCGAGCGGCTCACCGGGATGGAGCTCCGTGATTCCACTCAGATCAAGCGACTCGCGCCATCCGCTGGACTCGGCGTCGAGACTATCGAGTTCTACGACGAGGGCACGGGCCACGACGGCGGCGTCGCCGCGGATGTAGCCACCGACATGCGGGTGAGTCGCGGTCGGGGCGACATCGACCTGGATGACGCGAGTGCCGGGGGCGAACAGGCTGCCGAACCGCATCGTGAACTGGTTGAGCGACGCACCGAACACCCCGACGACGTCGGCCTCGTGGATCAGCGCCATGGCCTTCTCGGCGCCGAACCCTCCGGTGACGCCGAGGTCGTAGCGCGCGTCGGGGAACAGGCCGCGCCCGAGAGCGGTTGACGAGGTGAGGGCGCCGGTGGCGTCGGCCAGCGCGCCGAGGGCTTCGCCGGCTCCGGCCAGCCAGGCGCCGCGGCCCGCCAGCAGCAACGGCCGCTCGGCGCCGGCCAGCGCCGTCGCCGCGTCGCTCACCGCGCCCAGCGCGAACGCCCCGGTGGGGACCAGCGGCGCGGGCAGTCGCGGCTCGGGCACCGGCGGTACCGGGCCGGCGTCGAGCGCGGCCACGTCGTAGGGGATCGCCAGCACCGTAGGTACCCGGTAGGACAGCGCATGCTCGACAGCGATGACCGTGGTGGCCGCGGCATCCGCTCGTCCGACCGTATAAGTGCGGGCGCCGACCGCCGAGGCCAGCGCGATCTGGTCGACGTCCCACGATCGGGGCCCGGAAGTCGGCTCGTCGCCCACGACGAGCACCAGCGGCACGCGCGCCTGCACGGCCTCGGCCAGTGCGGTGAGGGTGTTGGTGAATCCGGCGCCGTAGGTGGCGGTCGCTGCGGCGAGGCCGCCGCCGGCCCGATGGAAGGCGTCGGCCGCAACGACACCGCCGGCCTCATGCCGGACCGCGGTGAAGGAGGCGGATGTCTGGCGCTCGATGGCGTCGAGGAAGTAGGCGTTGCCGTTCCCCATCACTCCGAAGACGTGATCGACATGGTGGGAGAGGGCGACGGCGACGTGGGCGGATACGGTCGGCATGACAAGCCTTTCGAGACAAACGGGGACTATTCCGTATGTGTCTCGCGCGGCGGCGGTGCGGCAACACTGCGGCTCGGCTTCGTGCTCATTTTTCGAGCACCGGGTCGGCACCCGGCCGACCATGACAAGGTGAGTCTAGCGATCGGCCGGTGCCGGAAAACCAGTGCTTGGCAATATGTATCAAAAGATATACGATCTAGCCATGACCGATCAGGAACTGTCGGACCGCACCGGGGCGGACGCCGAAGCACAGGCCAGTTTTCGCCGTCCCGGCAAAGTCATCGCCCTTCACCTCAACTACCCCAGCCGCATCGCGCAGCGCGGTCGAGTGCCCGCGCAGCCCTCGTACTTCCTCAAACCGAGCAGCTCGGTGGCCGAGAGCGGTGGCGTGATCGAGCGGCCGGTCGGAACCGAGCTCCTGGCGTTCGAAGGCGAGATCGCCCTCGTCATCGGCACTCCGGCGAAGAACGTCTCGCGTGAGGAAGCCTGGTCGCACGTGGCCGCGGTCACCGCCGCGAACGACTTCGGCGTGTACGACCTCCGCTGGGCAGACAAGGGCTCCAACCTGCGGTCCAAGGGCGGCGACGGGTTCACCCCGCTCGGCCCACGCCTGATCGACGCCCGGTCGATCGACCCGACCGCGCTGCGCATCCGCACCTGGGTCGACGGTGCCCTGGTGCAAGACGACACCACCGCCGAGCTGGCATTCCCGTTCGATCAGCTGGTCGCCGACCTGTCCCAGCTGATCACCCTCGAGCAGGGCGACGTCATCCTCACCGGTACCCCCGCCGGATCCAGTGTGGTCGCCCCGGGACAGACGGTGGAGGTCGAGGTGGATGCCCCGGATGCCGCGGGGTCACCGTCGAGCGGACGCCTCATCACCACCGTCATCCAGGGCCAAATCGAGCCCGGCACCCACGGGGCAGGGCCACAGGTCGACGACCTGCAGCGCAGCGAAGCCTGGGGGAGTCGTGAGGCGGCGGGTCTGCCCGCGCTTCCGCAGCCCTTCGAGCTCACCGCTGAGCTGCGCGAGAAAATCGCCTCGGTCGGCACGGCGACGCTCAGCGCGCAGTTGCGCAAGCGCGGCCTGAACAACGTCACGATCGACGGCGTGCGCCCCACGCACCCGGGCGAGCGGATGATCGGCCGGGCGCGCACCCTGCGCTTCATCCCGAACCGGGAAGACCTCTTCGAGACCCACGCCGGCGGCTTCAACGCCCAGAAGCGCGCCTTCGACTCGCTCGGCCCCGGCGACGTGCTCGTGATCGAGGCGCGCGGCGAAGCCGGAACCGGCACCGTCGGCGACATCCTCGCCCTCCGCGCCCAGGCGCTCGGGGCCGCCGGCGTCGTGACCGACGGCGGCATCCGTGACCTGGCTGCCGTGACCGCGCTCGAAATTCCGGCGTACTCGCAGGGCGGGCACCCCGCCGTGCTCGGCCGCCGGCACGTGCCGTGGGACACCGACCTGACCATCGCCTGCGGCGGCACCGCGGTGCAGCCCGGCGATGTGATCGTGGGCGACGACGACGGCGTGCTCGTGATCCCGCCGCGCTACGTCGAGGAGGTCGTCGAGGCCGCCATCGTGCAGGAGCGCGAGGAGACCTACATCGCCGAGCGGGTCGCCGCCGGGGAAAGCGTCGACGGGCTCTACCCGATGAACGCGGCCTGGAAGAAGCGCTACGACGAGGAAACCCGATGACTAAGAACGCGACGAACTCGATGACGGATGCCGCGACGACGGATGCCGCGGCGCCGAGCAAATCCCAGCGGGCCTACGCGTTCGTGCGGGGCCGCATCGAAGACGGCCGCTACACCCCCGGCTTCCGGCTGGTGCTCGGCCAGATCGCCAAACAACTCGAGATCAGCGTGGTACCCGTGCGCGAGGCGATCCGCCGGCTCGAGGCCGAGGGCCTGGTGACGTTCGAACGCAACGTCGGCGCGCAGGTGGCCATGGTCGACGAGCGCGAGTACTTCTACACGATGGAGACGCTGAGCCTGGTCGAGGGCGCGGCCACCGCGCTCTCCGCCCCCTTCGTCACCCCGGCCGACCTCGTCCAGGCCCGCGCCATCAACGCCAAGATGATCGACAGCCTCGACGACTTCGATCCGCACCAGTTCACCGAGCTCAACCGCGCGTTCCACTCCGTGATCTTCGAGCACTGCCCGAACCCGCACATCCTCGACCTGGTGCACCGCGGCTGGAAGCGACTCGCGGTGCTCCGCGACTCCACCTTCAGTTTCGTTCCCGGTCGCGCCCGCGACTCGGTCGACGAGCACGAGCAGTTGCTGCGCCTGATCGAGACGGGCGCCCAGACCCTCGACATCGAACTCGCCGCCCGGGCCCACCGCACCGGCACGCTCGACGCACTCCTTAACTACCAAGCCACTCACCACACCGAAAGCGCAGGACGATGACGTTCAGAACCAACCCCCACTCGATCCGAGGCTCGATCGCCCCGCTCATCACGCCGTTCGCCGAGGATGGCGCGGTCGACCACGAGAGCCTGGCCAACCTGGTGAACTGGCAGCTCGCCAACGGCACCCATGGCCTGTCCATCGGTGGGTCCACCGGCGAGCCGAGCTCGCAGAGCATCGACGAGCGCTTCGCCGCGATCAAGACCGTCATCGACGCCGGCGCCGGTCGCGCACCCGTGGTCGCCGGCACCGGCAGCGCCAAGCTCGACGAGACCATCGAGCTCACCGGCCGGGCGGTCGATGCCGGAATCGACGCCTCGCTGATCATCACGCCGTACTACGCGCGGCCCACCCAGGAGGCGCTGTACGTCTGGTACAAGACGATCGCCGCCGAGTTCCCCGACCTGCCGATCCTCGCCTACAACGTGCCGGTCCGCACCGCGGTCGACATCGCCCCGGAGACCATCGCCCGGCTGTACCGCGACGTCGACAACTTCGTCGGTGTCAAGGAGACCACCAAGGACTTCGAGCACTTCTCCCGGGTGCTGCAGCTCTGCGGCAAGGAGCTCATCGTCTGGTCGGGCATCGAGCTGCTCTGCCTGCCGCTGCTCGCCCTCGGCGGCATCGGATTCCTCTCCGCCACCGCGAACATCGCCCCGGCCGCCCACGCGAAGATGTACGAACTGTGGGAGGCGGGCGACATCGAGGGCGCCCGCGAGATCCACTACGGTCTGCACCCGCTCGTCGACCTGCTCTTCGTCGAGACCAACCCGGCACCGAGCAAGTGGGTGCTCGAGCAGCGGGGCCTCATCCGTTCCGGATTCGTCCGCCCGCCGCTGATCACGCCCACCGACGGCGGCCTGACCAAGATCCAGGCCTACCTCGAGCAGGGCGCCGACTACCTCACCCCCGTCGGTGAATTCAACATCGGAGGAAAGTGACCATGACGATCCAACAGAGCCCGAGCATCCAGCACATCCCCGAAGGGCTGCCGGAGAAGATCCAGCACTACGTCGACGGCGAGTTCGTCGACAGCATCGGCGGCGCCACCTTCGACGTGCTCGACCCGGTGTCGAACCAGACCTACGTGCAGGCCGCGGCCGGTCAGCGCGAAGACATCGACCGCGCGGTGGCCGCCGCCCGCAAGGCGTTTGATGAGGGCCCCTGGCCCCGGATGCTGCCACGCGCCCGGTCGCGGGTGCTCAACCGCATCGCCGACATCGTCGAATCCCGCGACGCCCGCCTGGCCGAGCTCGAGTCGTTCGACTCCGGTCTGCCGATCACCCAGGCGCTCGGCCAGGCGCAGCGTGCGGCAGAGAACTTCCGCTTCTTCGCCGACCTGATCGTCGCCCAGACCGATGACACCTACAAGGTGCCCGGTCGGCAGGTCAACTACGTGAACCGCAAGCCCAAGGGCGTCGCCGGGCTGATCACGCCGTGGAACACCCCGTTCATGCTGGAGAGCTGGAAGCTGGCGCCGGCGTTGGCATCCGGATGCACCGTGGTGCTGAAACCCGCCGAGTTCACGCCGCTCTCGGCCAGCCTCTGGGCTGACATCTTCCGTGAGGCCGGGGTGCCAGACGGCGTCTTCAACCTGGTCAACGGATTCGGCGAAGAAGCCGGCGACGCCCTGGTGAAGCACGAGGACGTGCAGCTGATCTCCTTCACCGGCGAAAGCTCCACCGGGCAGACCATCTTCGCCAACTGCGCCGCAACCCTCAAGGGCATGTCGATGGAACTCGGCGGCAAGTCGCCCGCCGTGGTCTTCGCCGACGCCGACATCGAGGCCGCCCTCGACGCCACCGTGTTCGGCGTGTTCTCGCTGAACGGCGAGCGCTGCACCGCCGGCTCGCGCATCCTCGTCGAACGCAGCATCTACGACGACTTCGTGGCACGGTACGCCGAACGCGCGAAGAACATCGTGGTCGGCGACCCGCACGACCCGAAGACCGAGGTCGGTGCGCTCGTGCACCCCGAGCACTACGACAAGGTGATGAGCTACATCGAGATCGGCAAGAGCGAGGGTCGTCTCGTCGCCGGCGGCGGTCGACCCGACGGGTTCGACACCGGCAACTACGTCGCCCCCACGGTGTTCGCCGATGTGAAGCCGGATGCCCGGATCTTCCAGGAGGAGATCTTCGGCCCGGTCGTCGCGATCACCCCGTTCGACACCGACGAGGAGGCACTCGCGCTCGCGAACGGCGTGAAGTACGGCCTCGCCGCCTACATCTGGACCAACAACCTCAAGCGCGCCCACAACTTCTCGCAGGCGGTGGACGCCGGCATGGTCTGGTTGAACTCGAACAACGTGCGCGACCTCCGCACCCCGTTCGGCGGCGTCAAGGCGTCCGGCCTCGGTCACGAGGGCGGCTACCGCTCGATCGACTTCTACACCGACCAGCAGGCCGTGCACATCACGCTGAACGAGGCGCACTCGCCCCGGTTCGGCACCCAGTCGAAGTAACTCGCTGGTATCGAAACCCGCCACACCGCGACATCCGCTCAACGAAGAGAAAGCACCAGCATCATGACCGAACCGATCATCACCGACGACGCTGCCGAGCCGGTCGTCACCTACACCGACCCCATCCCCGCCCCGACCAACCCCATCCCCACGCCGACGGCCACCGCGCCGGACATCGTGCGGTGCGCGTACATGGAGCTCGTGGTCACCGATCTGGCCGTGTCCCGCGCGTTCTACGTCGACGTGCTGGGCCTCGTGGTCACCGAAGAGGATGAGAACGCCGTCTACCTGCGGTCGCTGGAGGAGTTCATCCACCACAACCTCGTGCTGCGGAAGGGTCCGATCGCCGCGGTCGCCGCGTTCTCTTACCGGGTGCGCACCCCCGAAGACCTTGACCGCGCGGTCGAGTTCTACACGGAGCTCGGATGCCGCGTCGAGCGCCGCGCCGAGGGCTTCACCACCGGCATCGGCGACTCGGTGCGGGTCGAGGACCCGCTCGGCTTCCCCTACGAGTTCTTCTACGACGTGCAGCACGTCGAGCGCCTCGCCTGGCGCTACGACCTGCACACGCCGGGCGCGCTGGTGCGGCTCGACCACTTCAACCAGGTCACCCCCGACGTGCCTCGCGCGGTGAAGTACATGGAGGACCTGGGATTCCGGGTCACCGAGGACATTCAGGATGAGGCCGGCACCACCTACGCGGCCTGGATGCGCCGCAAGCCCACCGTGCACGACACCGCGATGACCGGCGGCGACGGCCCGCGCATGCACCACATGGCGTTTGCGACGCACGAGAAGCACAACATCATCGCGATCTGCGACAAGCTGGGCGCGCTGCGGATGTCGGACGTGATCGAGCGCGGACCCGGCCGCCACGGCGTCTCGAACGCGTTTTACCTCTACCTGCGCGACCCCGACGGCCACCGGGTGGAGATCTACACGCAGGACTACTACACCGGCGACCCCGATAACCCGGTGGTCACCTGGGACGTGCACGACAACCAGCGCCGCGACTGGTGGGGCAACCCGGTCGTGCCCAGCTGGTACACCGAGGCCTCGGTCGTGCTCGACCTCGACGGCAACCCGCAGCCGGTGGTCGCCCGCACCGACGCGAGCGAGATGGCTGTAACCGTTGGGGCCGACGGCTTCTCGTACACGCGCAAGGACGACAGCGTGCAGGGGTTCAAGCTCGGGGCGTCCTTGTGACGAGTATCAGCGCGTCGCGCGCCGGCGGTAGCGACGAATCAGCAGCACGTCGATTGGGGCAACCAGGCCCAGCGACAGCACCAGGGCAAACCACTGGCCGGTAGCGACGCTGGCCCAAACACCCACGCCCAGAATCAGCGCACTGTAGATCGCGGCCCCAACCCACACCCAAGGGGTCCACTTCACTGTGGCCGGACGCGCGCTCATATCGACAGAGTACTGCTCTCGCGCTGAAACTGACCACTATTCACAGCCCGCTGCTACGGTGTCACCGTGACAGTGCGGGCTCGGGATGCGATTGCTGGGGCGACGGTCTGGCTACCGCTGATTGTGCTCGCGGCGACGTGGTTGCGGTGGGCTGGCGACCTGCCGGCTGCCAAGCCGGAACTTATCCTCACTTCGATCGCAAGTGCGGATGGCACCGCTGCCGCCCCGACTTTCGGTGGCACATGGACTGGGTGTGGTTCAGCCGCGAACACGTCGGTAGCGTGATCAGTCGATCACGAGGGGTGCAATGTTCTGCCGAACTACAGCGGGTCTGGCGGGGGCTCCCGCCACCGCCATGGTGCTTGCGGCGGCGGAGTTCGACGTGGTCGCCATCGCGATCGGCGTGCCGATCGGGGTCGTCGTGCTGGCGAGCATTGCCGGGTTACTGATCTGGCGGGACCGGTCTGGTCGCATCGGCAGCTCGCGGAGACGTCGCCGCCGGGATTAGCCGCGAGCGGCCACGCGCGGTGCGACGACGATCGCAGCCGCCGCAATCACCGCGGCGAACGCGAACACGCCGGGGAAGCCGAACGCCGCGAACACCAGGCCAATGACCGCCAGTGCCAGCGCCGAGCCCAGCGAGTCGGAGATCGACATTGCGGCGCTGTTGAACCCCTGGTTCTGCTCGGTCGACATGGCGAGGGTCATTACGCTGATCCGCGGGTACATCAGCCCCATCCCGCCGCCACCGAGCAGCCAGCCGGCGATCGCGACGGAGGGCGACCAGCCGAGCAGCGCGGTCGCGAAGGCGAGCAGGATGGCCACGAGCACCAGCACGGTGCCGATCGTGGTGGCCGCGCGGTTCGACAGCGCGTCGCCCATGCGGCCCTGCAGCCACGAGGTCGCCGCCCAAGCCAGCGCGCCGGAGGTGAGTGCCAGCCCGGCGAGGCTCGGCGAGAAGTCGTACTGGTCGATTAGTAGGTACGGCAGGTACACCTCGGCGCCGAAGAAGGATGCCGCCGCCAGTCCGCGCAGCAGCACCACGCTGGGCAACCGACGCCGGGCGGTGAGGGTTCCGCGCGGCACCAGGGGGCGCAGTGCGATGAGCGCGACGATCACGGCGGCGAGGGACAGCCAGCCGCCGATGCGCGGCACGGTGGCCACCAGGTTGAGTGCGAGCACTGCGGCGGCGGCGATGATCGCCCACATGATGCGCCCCACCGCCCAGGGCGTCTTGGGTCCCTCGGCGTTCGTCGACGCCACACTGCGCATCGCCGGCCCGACCATGATGGTGGCGATCACGACCAGCCCGACCACGCCGAGGAACACCCAGTGCCAGCTCAGCCATTCGGTGACCACGCCGGCGATGAACGGGCCGATCAACGACGGGATCACCCAGGCGGCGGCGAAGCCGGCGAAGATCGCGGGATGCAGTCGCGGCGGGTAGATGCGGGCGATCACCACGTACAGCGCCACGGTGACCGCTCCGGTGCCGAGCCCCTGCACCAGGCGGCCGGCGACCAGAACCGGCATGGCGGTCGCGGTTCCGGCGATCAGCAGGCCGAGCGCGAACAACGCCGACGACGTGTACAGCGGAGCCACCGGCCCGCTGCGATCCGACCAGTTGCCGGCGACCACCATGCCGATCACCGCGGTGGCAAACGGCCCGGCGAATGCCAGCGCGTACAGGCTCGCGCCATCCAGGTCTGCGCTCACCACCGGCATCACCGTCGTGACGGCGAGCGATTCGAACGCTCCGAGAAAGACCAGCGCGCAGGAGCCGATCGTGATCCACAGGTAGCCGCGGCTGAACAGGCCGGGAACACGCGTGGTCGTCGTCGGGGTAGGCAGGTCGGCGGGCACGGGTTCGAGCCTAGGTCGAGTCGAGCGTGGCGACTACCGCTAGAGCGCCTGGCCTGCCCGAACCTCCAGATAGTGCGGGTTGAACATGACGCCCAGGATGTTGCCGAACGGGTCGACGACGGTTGCGGTGATGAACCCCTCGCCCCGATCGGCGGGCGCCTCCCGTTCCGTCGCGCCCATCGAGACCAGCCGCTGCACGGCGGCTGGCACGTCGTCGACGTGCCAGTACACGACGGCGCCGGCGGGGCTGCCTGCCGTGCCCGGCAGGGCGTACTTGCTGTCGACGATGCCGAGTTCCTGGCTGTAATCGCCGACCCGGTACTCGATGTACGCCGGCGGCTCAGGCGCCGGCGGTCGCACGAAGTACGGCTCGATGCCGAAGATCTGGGAGTACCACTGCTGTGCGGCTGGAATGTCCGCAGCCCAGAGGTTGACCGTGGCGATCCCGTGGAGTTTCAGTGACGAGTTCATGAGCTGCCCAATCCGCGGCGACTGCCGCCCGGCCGGAATTTCTGCACTCCGCCCGACAGTAGCCACTGGGTGCTCCGAGTTCTAGGGGTCGGCTTGGGGCCCGACCGCACAGCGCCGGGGCACTGGTGCCGGGGCACTGGTGAGGTGCGGACTTCTTCGCCAGACTGAGCAACAGGGGACACGGGACAGGTGAAAGGGCGGTGACATGAGAGTTCTGCTCGCCGGGGCATCCGGCACCCTGGGAGCCCCATTGATCAGGCAGCTGGTCGCGGCCGGCCACGACGTCACCGGACTCGGGCGATCGGGGAGCGATCGCATGCGGCAACTCGGCGTCACCCCGCTGATCGTCGACGTGTTGGACCGCGACGCGCTGCTGGCCGCGGTCGACGGCCACCATTTTGACGCGGTCATAAACGAACTCACCTCTTTGAAGAAGCTGCCGCTACAGCACCGCCACATGGCCGCCACCAACACGCTGCGGTCGGTCGGCACCACGCACCTGGTCGAGGTGGCCCGGGCGACCGGCGCCGGCAGGTTCCTCACCCAGTCCATCGTGTTCGGGTACGGCTTCGCCGATCACGGCACCGAGGTGCTCACCGAGCAATCGCCCTTCGGGGTGATGCACGGCACCGAGTTCGACGTGCACGTGTCGGCGATGGTTGATACCGAGCAGCAGGCTATGACCGCCGAGGGAATCGAGGGGATCGCCCTTCGCTACGGACTGTTCTACGGCGCGCCAAGCGATACCAACAGGGTGGTGTCCATGCTGCGCAAGCATGCGCTGCCGGTGGCACGGCACGGCGGCGAGTTGCCGTTCATCCACCACGAGGATGCCGCTGCCGCCACCGTCGCCGCGCTGGAGCGCGGGATCGGCGGGCAGGCCTACAACATCGTCGACGATCTGCCCGCAACCTTCCGCGACCTGGTCACCGCGATCGCCGACGCGCACCACGCCCCGCATCCGCTGCCGCTGCCGACCGGGGTGCTGGAACTCGCCGCCCCGTACGGCGCCGCGGTGCTCGGCGAGGTATCGATGCGGGTGTCGAACGCGAAGGCGAAAGCCGAGCTGGGCTGGATGCCACGGTTCCCCACGTATCGCGAGGGCGCTGCCGGGTAACCCTGCGAGGGCGGAGGATTCCGCTCACCGTTTGGGCTGGTCGCAGCCCTGCAGTGCAGGTTAGGGTTTGCGAAACGGCGAAATGAGGTCAGTCATGAGTGGTTCATCCAGAGGCTCGGCAGGGAGGGCGCTCGCCCTTATCGCGATCCCAATCATCGCGGGCGCTGCCTATGTGAAGTATTTCCGACCCAAGCAGGTGCGGTGGGGGAGCGAGGACGCGGAAGTGTCGGCCGTTCTGCCCGGCGATGAGTTGGTTCGGCAGCCGAAGATGACCACGACGCGGGCCGTCACGATCCGCGCGACACCGGCCGAGGTGTGGCCGTGGCTCGTGCAGATGGGTTACGGCCGAGCGGGCTTCTACTCGTATGACCAGAGCGAGAAAATCGCCGGAGTTGACCCCGCGCGGTCGCGCAAGATCCTGCCGGAGTTCCAGCAGCTGAATGTCGGTGACGTGATCCCCTGGGGCGAGAACAACGAGGGCATTCCGGTGCGGATGCTGGAACCCAACTCTGTGCTGTCGCTCGGCGGCACGATGGACGCGTCCACTGGCAAGTTCGTCAGCGCAACCGCCGCGCGCCCGGAACGCCCCATCGACGTGTCGTGGACCTTCGTGCTGAAGCCGGTGGGCGAGACATCCACGCGGCTGCTCACTCGCACCCGCGTCGCCTACGACTCCCCGCTGATCGGCGCCGCGGTGCACGCGATGCTCGAACCGGGCCAGTACATGATGGAACGCAAGATGCTGCTGGGAATCAAGGAGCGCGCCGAGGCGCACCCGGTGCGATCGGATGCCACCAGCTAGCGTCCTCCCGACGAGGGCACGAGCGATGATCGGTACCCGAAACCAGCGACTGCTCGTAGTGGGAGTCGCGCTGCCCGTGGTCATCGCGGCGACCGCCTCGATCGTGATGATCTCCTGGCTGCCGGAGTTGCCCTCCGAGGTTGCGACCCAGTGGAACGCAGACGGAGTCAGCCAGACCTCGAGCGTCTGGCTGAGCATTCTGCTTCCGCTGGGCATCGTCGCGCTGTACTCGGCGTTCATCACCGGTTCGGTGGTGGCAGGCCACTCGAGCAGCTTGGTCGGCGCCCGCATCCTGATCGTCTCCGCCCCATTTCTCGCCTGCCTGCTCGCGATCGGGGTGACCGGCTCCGTGTACGGTCAGCGCGGAATCACGGACCCGCTGACGGCGCCGGATCCGGGTCCGTGGCTACTGACCGGTGCCGCCGTTGGCCTCGTGGTTGCCGCGCTGTGTTGGCTGGTCGTGGCGCGCACGGATGTCGAAGGCCGATAGGCCACTCGCGCCTCTGATTGCCGCCCGCAGCCACACCGTCCCGAGCGAACCTCCGCGATTGACGTATGTCACTCTGCAGTGACATACGTCAATCGCGGGCCGCGCGAATGGGCTAGTTCCGGGTTAGCCGGCCTTCACCAAGTCCGCGCCCTTCTCGCCGATCATGATGACGGCGGCGTTGATGTTGCCGGAGACAATCGTCGGCATGACCGAGGCATCGATGACGCGCAGCCCATTAACCCCGCGGACGCGGAGTTCGGGATCCACCACGGCCATGGCGTCCGTGCCCATCCGGGCGGTGCCGGAATAGTGGAATCCGGTATCCGCCGTCGTCCGGATGTAGTTGAGCAGTCCCTCGTCGGTGTCACCCACCGGGCCGGGGGCGATTTCCTTGATGTCAAGGTTGGACGGCATCGCGTCGACGATCTGCGTCGCGATCTTCATACCGGCCATGATGGTGCGCACGTCCTCCTCCTCTGACAGATGGTTGAAGAGGAATGCCGGGCTGACCTTCGGATCCGCCGAGGTGATGTGCATGGTGCCCCGGCTGAGCGGGCGGTTCTGGTACATCCCAATGCGGAAGCCGGAGAACTTCGCCAGGCCCCATCCCGCCTCGGCCGGCATGAACGGCAGGAAGTGCAGGTGCAGGTCCGGTGCCTCGGCGCCCGGCTGGGTCTTGAGGTACGCGCCGCCCAGGGAAGCGCCGATGGTCAGCGGCCCGTTGCGCTTGCCGGCGAAGTAGCCGATGCCGGTCAGGCCTTGCTTGATGATGTTGCCGGCCTTCTGGTTCAGCGTCCACTCGCTGGAGGTCGTGTATTTCCGGCCGACCTGCACGTGGTCCATCAGGTTCTCGCCTACCCCCGGCAGGTCATGCACCAGGTCGATGCCATGCTCGCGGAGAAGGCCAGCGGGGCCGACTCCGGAGATCTGCAACAGCTGGGGCGTCTGCAGCGCGCCGGCGCTGAGGATGACCTCTCGCTTTGCCGACGCCCGGACAGTCTGCCCGTCGCGCTCGTAGATGACACCCGTCGCGGTCGTGCCGTCGAACTCCACCTTGGTCGTCAGCGCGCCGGTGAGCACAGTGAGATTGGGGCGCTTGCGGTTCGGGTGGATGTAGTTCAGGGATGTCGAGGAGCGCTTGCCGTTCCAGGAGGCCAGGTCCCAGTAGCCGGTGCCCTCGGTATCGGCGCCGTTGAAGTCGTTGTTCTTCGGAACCCCGAGGCTGCGGGATGTCGCGTCGAAGAACGTGTCCGCGAGCGGGTTCTGCCACCGGGCGAGCTCGATGCCGAGGGGGCCGTCGTCGCCGTGGAACTTGCCGGCGCCTCGGTGGTCGCGCTCGGACTTCTTGAAGTACGGAAGCACGTCGTGGTAGCCCCACCCCTTGGCGCCCTGGGATTCCCAGGTGCTGTAGTCCAGGGGGACGCCGCGGACGTGCACGAGGCCGTTGATGGCGCTAGAGCCGCCGACCAGCTTGCCGTGCGGCAGTGCGTACCGCTTGTTGTTGAGGTGCGGCTCAGGCTCGGTCTGGTGGTCGAACCACATGTACTTCTTGTTGAAGAGGATCTTGGCAAAGCCCAGCGGGATGCGCGACCACATGCTGCGGTCTGCGGGGCCGGCCTCCAGTAAGAGGACGGATTTCTTGGGATCCTCGCTCAGGCGGGTCGCGACGATCGCGCCCGCCGATCCGGCTCCGACGACGATGTAGTCGTACTCAGTTGCTTGCTTTACCACGATGAACTCCTCTGTCGCTGCTGTGAGACATAAAACAGGGAATGTCTCAGCGTCGCATGTCATCATATGTAACCCGGTCAACCCGGAAAGGATTCCCGCGCCCTGCGGCGCTGCCCGAGACGGCGCATCTAGACTTCCCCCATGTCCACTCCCGATGCCTCTGCAGCGGTGGAGCGCATCCTGGATTCCACTGAGCAGTGCTTCCTCCGCTACGGGGTCTCGAAGACCACGATGGACGACGTGGCGCAGCAGGCGGGAGTCTCCCGGGCGACCGTGTACCGGTACTTCTCCGGTCGCGACGGCCTGGTCGAGGCGTGGATCCGTCGGCGCTCCGCCCGCTACCTCGAGGACAACCGGAAGTGGCTGACGCGGTGGTCGTCTTTCGCTGAGCGGCTCGAAGAGGGAATCGTCGAGGACGTGCGTCGGAGCAATGCAGATCCGTTCGTGCACCTGGTCGCCACAGATCCGCGCCTCATGTCCGCTGAGAAGGGGAGCTCGACTCTCTCCGAGGATCTGACGGCCGAACTGTGGAACCCGATCCTCGACGATGCCGAGAGGACGGGCGAGCTGAGACAAGGCCTCGATCGACGGGAATTGTCCGACTGGATCACCCACCTCGAAATCATGTTCATCACCCGCTTCGACGACGACGAGGACTCCCTTACCCGGATCCGGTCCTTCGTCCGGCAGTTCGTGGTTCCGGCTGTGGTGGCGCCGGACTTCACGAACGGATGACGCGGATCGGAACTGCGTCGAGGCTTACGCACTCCGCGCCGCGCCCGCCAGTCCGCGCCGATACTCCGTCGGGCTGGCGCCGAACTGCCGCTTGAACGCGGTGCTCAACGCGAACGGGCTGCCGTAACCGACCCGGTCGGCGATCGCGGCGGTGGTCAGGGCCGGGTTGGCGAGCAACTCGCTGGCCAGCAGCATCCGCCATCTGGTCAGGTAGCCCATCGGCGGTTCGCCGACCGCGGCGCGGAAGCGGTGCGCCAGCGTCGCCCGCGACACGGCCAGACGGGCGGCGAGGCTGTCGATGGTCCAGTCCGCGGCCGGGGCGTCGTGCAGCAGGTCGAGGGCGTTGGCCACGAGGGGGTCGCGGGTTCCGGCGAGCCATCCCGACGCGGCATCCGGATGCTCGTGCGCCCACGCCCGCATGGCGTGCACCAGCACGATGTCGAGCAGGCGGTCGACGGTGCCGCCCTGACCGGGGTCGTCGGTGCTGATCTCGGCGTCGAGCAGCCGCAGCAGCGCAGGGTCGAGCGAGCCGACGGGGATGACCGCGACATCCGGAAGCGACGCGGCCACCGTGGCGCCGATCTGGGCGTCGCTTTGGTAGGTGCCGATCAGCATCGTGGTCTGCCCGCTGGCGGCGTTGCCCCAGGTGCGCAGGCCGCGGCTCATGCTGAGGCTGACGCTCTCGCCGGCGACCGTCGTGCAGCGCTGGTCGGGGTGGATGATGATGCCGGCCGCGCGGTCCGGGCTGTCGGCGACCGTGTACGGGGTGGGTCCGCGCATGATGGCGACGTCGCCGGCCTCGAGCGCGACCGGATTCGGGCCGGTCAGCCATGCGGTGCCGGAGACCATCGCGATCAGGGTGAGCGGCGCCTGGTCTTGCACGTCGATGCCCCACGGCGGGTCCATCACGACGCGGAGGGCGAAGGCGCGTTGCGCGCGGGGGCCGGTGAGGAGGTGGCTGAGCGGGTCCATGCGACCGACTCTAGACGATTGCGTATGAAACCGACACCCTGAGCTATTCAGCATCTGGTCCGGTGTTGATTGGGTAGAGGCATGACAGAAAACACCGTCCTCGTTCTCGGCGGCACCGGCCGCACCGGCCAGCGCATCGTCAACCGCCTTCAGGCGCGTGGCATCCCCACGCGCATCGGATCCCGCTCCGCCGCCCAGCCCTTCGACTGGGATGACGCGTCCACCTGGGATGCCGCCCTCACCGGCGTTTCCGCCGCCTATGTCTGCTACTCGCCCGACCTCGCCTTCCCCGGCGTCTCCGACCTGATCGCCGACTTCGCCGAGCACGCCCGCCGCCGCGACGTGCGCCGACTCGTCATCCTGTCCGGCCGCGGCGAGGAGGGAGCGCTCGCCAGCGAGCAGGCGATCCAGCAGTCGACGGATGATTGGACGGTCGTGCGCTCCTCCTGGTTCGCGCAGAACTTCAGCGAGCACTTCCTGCTCGGCCCGGTACTGCGCGGACGCCTGGTGCTGCCCGCCGGCACCGTGCGCGAGCCGTTCGTCGACCTCGACGACCTTGCCGACGTCGCCACCACGGCGCTCGTCGACGAGGGGCACGCGGGGCGCGTCTACGAACTGACCGGGCCGCGACTGCTGTCGCTGACGGATGTCGCGGACGAACTCTCCCGCGCGACAGGCCGCACCATCGAGTACGTGCCCGGCACACCGGACGAATTCGTCGCCGACGTCGCCGCCGACGGCATCCCGCACGAGGAGGCCGCGCCGCTCGCCGAGCTGTTCGAGTCGATCCTCGACGGCCGCAACGAGTCGCTGACCGACGGCATCGAGGCCGCGCTGGGACGTCCCGCCACCGACTTCGCCGACTACGCGCGCCGCGCCGCGGCAACCGGCGTCTGGGACGTCGAAAGCCAGGTGGCCTCATGAGTGCGCTCGCCACGGCGCTGACCGCGGCGGCCGCCGTCGGCGCTGGGGCGGCCGGGGGCGTCTACCTGGCGTTCTCGGCGATCGTCTCGCCGGCGTTGCGGGCCCGGCCCGCCGCGGAGGCGGTGGCCAGCATGCAGCGCATCAACGAGCATGCGGTGCGCGCCCCGTTCATGGTGGTGTTCTTCGGTGGGGCGGCCGCGGCGTCCGCGGTGATGGTCACCGAGCTGGCCACGGGCCAGGCCACTGAGAACCCAGCGCGGGCCCTCGGCTCGGCGCTAGCACTGGCCTCCTTCGTAACGACGGTGGTGGCAAACGTCCCGCGCAACAACGCGCTGGCCCGGGTGAGCGCTGTGTCGTCTGGGGCAGCGGATGCCGCCTGGCACTCCTTCGACCGCCCCTGGACCCGAGCGAACAACGCACGAGCAGCCTTCGCTCTGGCGGGTGCCGCGCTCCTCGCCGCCAGTTCCGTTGGTTGAGGAGCGAGCGCCAGCGAGCGTCTCGAAACCCACCCACCCCGTACTTTCGCTAAACTCAACCGGTCAGCCTCTGTAGCTCAATGGAAGAGCAGTTCCGTCCTAAGGAAAGGGTTGGGGGTTCGAGTCCCTCCAGGGGCACTGCCGGATACTTTCGGATTTTGGACGCTGCACTTTGTCGTCGGCGATCGAGGCTACTCTTTCAGCGTCGCGGCAGTGGCCCATCGTCGTGACGGATTTTCCCCACTGACGCTGCTCATTTGATTCGGTCGGGGCTTGTCGCCCGCATGCTCGTGCGGCTAGCGGCGACAATGGAGTGTGAGCAGCAAGAAGTCATTGCCCCCTGAAGGCTGGGACGATCACGTTTCCGCGCGTCTGCCGGAGATTCGGCAGGGTCATCGCAATGCGCGATTCTCACATGAGTTGATTGTCGGCACGGTGGCCGGCGAACTCCGGGCAGCCCACGCTGACACCAAAAAGCACGAACTCAAAATCCTCGCCGCCGTTGCCGCTTTGGACTACGAGATGAAAACGCTGCTGCTCCGGCTCATTGAGGCGTCCGCGGATCGGGCCGTCTGGCAGAAGTACCTCGCCCTCGTCATGTGGCAGGTCTTGGAGGAGCTTCCAAAGTGGCTCGGGGCAGGCCTTCAGGCCGAGGGGAAGGCCTTCAAGGACGCCGTCAGGGATGTCCGCAAGGATCAAGTGTTCATGGATGAGCTCGGTCAGATTCGAAACGGGGTCGCGGCGCACCTTGGGCTGGCGGCTGACGTCCCGGGTTCGGTCGAGTGGTCGGTGGATTCCATCGCCAGCGAGCTGAGAGGCGATCCCGCAGTCCACACCGAGCTCGTCTTTCACGCGATTGCGGTTTCCGGGGCGGTGCATCAGCTCGGGTCATCAATCCTCCGGAAGTACGCTGCAACGTTCCCTGGCGCCAAGGCCTGAGTCGTCCGGATATCGGTCAGCCAGGCAGGGCCGGACGGTCTCAGTAGTCTGGGTCGACAACGTTCCGCCACAGGAGGTGCGATATGGCCCGATCGAGCTCCGTGCGCTGGTCTCGTCGGGGGACCGACAGAGTGATCGCCGACTTGAGGACGTCCGGCAGCCTCGGCGGGCGCGTGATGGAGTTGGATGCCCATGCTCTGGCGGGGTAGGGCGCGTTGATCGCTCATTTACCGATCACTCGAATCGGAAACCGAACAGTCCGCCATCCTCATAGTCGTCGGTCAGACGAGGCTCGATGACGTATTGCGCCAAGGAGACGCCACGACGTTCGACTTTGTCGAGCTCATCAGAATTCATCGTTACGACGTACTGGATCCCCTCTTCCTCACACACTTGTGTCGCGAGGTTGAGAGCTTTCGCCACCTGCCGCTCGTCAACTCCGTCAAAAAGGTGACTGTCGTGAACGAGAAAATCGGGACCGCGGCCCGCTCGATGCGCTAAAACCGCCCATGTCAGATCAAAACAGAAGACAACCATCTTTCCTATGCCTTGGCTGTCCTCGCCGCCGATGTGTGGCGCGATCTTAAGGCTCTTATCGAGAGCGACAATTTCGACGTACGCCTCGCGCTCTGGTCCGTATAGAGCCACGGCGAAGCGCTGAAAGAGCGAGTTGACCTCGTCTACGATGGACTCCCGCTCGTCGAGGTCCCGTGAGATCTGTTGTTGTAGCTTGCTTCGTTCGAACTTGATGTCGGCCTGCGTCGCTTCAAGTTTTCTTGCGGTCTCGTGCCTTGACTCCAGTAACTCCAGCGATGCACGCGCGTGCGACAGCTGATCGTGTAGCGCCGTGTATGCCTCTAGGGCCCCACCCTCATTTAGCATTCTCAGCAATCGCGCATGGTCGTGACCGAACCGTTCACGTTGAGCCTGTCGCTCGTCGAGGCGTTCTCGAGTGGAGTCAATCTCTTCCTGCAGGTATGTGCGGCGGTTCACCATGACGGAGTCATGGAACCGCCGCACCTCCTCGTAGGTTCGAACGACACCGTTTGGGATACTTACGCCAAGTTCGCTGTACACGCGCCCGACATAGTCCATTCCGGGCTCTGCCTCCGCTAGAATCGCGGACTCCAGATCCTGAAGATTTCGACGATCAGCGGCATCTTGAACCCGTAGGCCACGTATCTCCGCGTCAATCTCGTCGGCCTGCATCTGCAGCAGCTCGTGCTCCGGCAAAACGGTAAATGCGGCAACCTGGTCGGCAAGCTCGCGCGCGCGTCGGCTCGCAGCGGTGATCTGTCCGCGCAATTCGGAAGCGGATCCGATTACCAGGCCAAAGACCGGGTCTTTGGCCGCTTGCCGCAGCTTTTGTCTCAGTGACTCTCTCGCGGCAATCTTCTGATAGTCCGCAGCAAGACGCCAATCCAGGCCAAGGAGGTACGCCGCGTTAGTGGATGCCTCCGCTGCGCTTTGCTTCGCGAACGTCGTAACCGCGTCGTCCATGCCGTGTTGGCTAACGCGCCGAATGTACAGCGCAAGCAGTCCTCGAGCAGAAACGCCCGTGTGGTCCTCGGGAAGATCAAACAGGTCATGACCGATCGCCTTCGCCCATTCCACATTGGTCACCTGGTCGGCTACGGCGACAGCCTGCGTCGCATCAACCACATTCGGCGCCAGCAGTACTTTCGGGCGTTTCCTAAGCGATCGAGTGATCGAGATCTCAGACGCAGTCCGACGCCAATCCATCTCCAGCGTAAAGCTGTGGTCGCTAAGCGCGGAGTTCTTGAGTACCGAGTCTGTGAGTGTTCGCAGCCCCAGAAGAAAATGTAGGACCTCGATTAGCGAGGATTTTCCGGCACCGTTTCGACTGTCCGTGGACGTCGATTCACTCGCCCTATCGGCGACGAGGATGTTCAGGCCGTGGCGAAAGGTGATGCTCTTGAATCTTTCGTCATCGGATCGGAGCGATAAGAGCATTAGTTCTGACCTTTCTTGCGGAGGAGGCCCTCGTCATATTCGAGGGCGCCCAATGCAAACAGAACATCAACTGCAAGCACGAACCACCCAAACGAGATTGGGGCCGTGTGGCGATTTCGTTCCCGCCATTCCTTTAGGGACGCCCATGTCTGGCTGATTGTCATTGGTTCCTTGAGAACCATCGCGACTTGCGCCGCGACAGATACCAGCGCTCGCTGCGGAGCAATCCCTTTGGTCGGAGTAATCACGCCTGTGTCACCAGCGCAACGGGGGGTACCCAACCTGCCGGAGGATTATCGAAGATGTCACACCTCTGGAAGAAGTACGCGAGAACCGCAGTTTGAGCGCGATAAGCGGGGCCAGCCGTGGTCTTCGAGCCCGCAAGAAAGACGCGCAGCCTGAGCAGAATTTCTTCAGGCTCCGATACTGAGCGCTTTGCATCCACGTACTCTGCGCGGAATCGTGCAGCGACGTCATCCAGCTCGGTCACGTCGATCCGCTCGCCGTAGTAGGAATCGATCAATCCGCTATGTTTCATCCCGTCCCGGACCTCAGCCTGGCTTTCAACGGTCAGTTCGCTGTAGTGCAGCTTCTGGACCGAAACGGGCGAAGCAGTTCCAGGGTTGCTCGAGATGACACGATTTGCCGCGAGGTGCTGAAGCAAATCCTCCATTTCCTCCAGACCCACTGTGACCGTGTGCTCGATCGGAAGGGGCATCTTCAGCACATCTTCGACTGATATGCGGGCAGCGCCGCCCAACAGGTCTCGTATGTGACGCATGCCCATCAACTCGAATTGCAGTCCCGGATGGTCTGTACTCAGTGAGACGAGCTCCTCTGATATGTCGGGATGAACACCACGCACATCGTTGTGGACGAACACAAAGGTTGTGAATTGCCCGTTGCGCTGCCTTAGTGCGCTCTTAACATCGGATCGCAGCTTCGCGATTGATGCCGCGGCATTCGGGGTCTCGGGAGCGTAGCAGGCATACAGCTTCCCGAAGTGAAGGCTCATGCCGTCACTGCCCTTGTCCCCGAGTTTGCCGTGCGTGCGCACGTCCACGAATCCGGGAACGCAGAGGGTCATCACGTCGTGAAAGAAGTCCTCGAAGGAGTTGCCGGTCAATCCCCACATGACTGTCCACAGCATGGGCCGTAGCGAAAGTCGCTCGTAGAACTCCAAAGCGTGACCCCCATCACGTCGATTGACATCGCCAGCCTAACGACTTTCCATCGTGTGGCCCGACGGTTCAGTACCTTTCCTCAGTTTTTTCTACAGAGCCGTTCACGACGGGCTGATGGGCGACGGCTGAAGCTCGAGGAGTGCCACCGACGGTACGGGCAATATGGAAGAGGGCCGTACCTCCTACCAGCGAGCAATACCCATAACAACGATCACCACGCCGATCAGCGCCAGGATCACGCTGGTGAGGGCCTCACCGTTTCGACTCATCCACGACTGAACTCTCACCAGCCGAGGTTCCATACGGGCCGGCGCCGCGAGCGTTGCGATCACCGGCGCTGCAACGGTCGATGCCGCGATGAGGGTATAGATCGTGATCGCGAGCAGGGCGGATGACGCCGCCTCTGTATCGGCGCGAATCGAGAGCCCGGCAGCGCCAGCGAGCAGCAGCCCCTTCGGCCGCAGATTGAGGACAAACCCCAGGCCCAGCGCCGGCCACGGACCGAACCTGTCGACCTTCTTCAGCCACTTCGCCCCTGTCGATCTCGTCTGGTGGCGTGACCTCACCCAGGACCATGCCGCGACGCCGATGATTGCGACACCGAAAAAGATTTGGAGGGCGGCAATGACCGTGTCCGGTCGGCGCGGTGAACGGGAGGTGGGGACGCCCTGGGCCAGAAGCGTAAACAGGAAGAGCACGACGAAGATGCCGACGACCCAGCCGACAAGGAACGGCAGCGCTGCCCGGCCCCGGTTGGGGGAGAGCAGGATGAAGATACTCGCCATGATCGGTACCGAACTGAGCGCAGCCGCCAGCGCGATCGGGAGAATCGGAACGATCGCCTCCACTGGGCCGTCCCCCTTTCACCTGATCGAGGTTGAACCGCGATTCTAAGACTGTAGAACCGCACAGGTACAAGCGGCCGATCGGCCCCGCGTCATTCTGGCACTGGCAGGGCCATCGTCCCTCGTTTGGGGAGTGTCGGTCATCTGCGCTCCTCGGTTAGAAATGAGAGGCTTTCGAAAGGGGCGTCGAATGGGCACTGGTCCACGGGACTGGAGTCCTCCCGGTTATTGGGATGACCCGCCACCAGGGCCGCGACCTCGACGCTCCTATCCAGCGACGGCCGTGGCCGAGCGTCCTCGACCAGCACCGAAAAGAGACAGCCGCCTTCGCGGCCTCGTAGCAGTAATGTTCGGGCTGTTCGCTTGCTGGTGGCCGCTGTCATTGGCCGAACCCGGATTCCGCGGATTCGCGGTCACGACGGCTGGGATCAGCGCTATCTTTCTCGCGGTGAGCGCGGGTCGGGCCGGTTACCGGGTGTTGGCGACACTCGGCCTGCTCCTTGGTATTGCCGGAACGGTCCTCTGCGCTTGGAGCCTCTCCGCATACCAGTGGCCTGACACGGTTCCAGCTGCACCAACACTGACTTCGTTGACAGCGCCGGAGAGCGAGGCAATCACGCCCCTCGTGCCGGTTGAAGCCCGAGTCATCCCGCCGATCGAGGGGGCGAACATCGCGACGACACCCGATGGACAGCTTCGCGCGAACCTCAGGCATGTCGTGTTCTCGCTCGGTGCCGGGCTGAGTGGCGCACAGCAATTCGGGAGGTTACCGGCGCAGCTGTTCATCGCGGAGGACCGGATGATCTACACCGAGACCGCCACCTTCTCGAAGCTTCCGCCTGACATGGACCTGGGCTATGCGCCATCCGCCGACGGCCAGCACTTCTCGATTCGGGTGAGCGACGCGCTCAGTGGAATTGCTGTGAGCCTCAATTCGGCAGATGGACTGGTCGTTGACGAGTAGGAGCCGAGGCCCGTGCGGCGGTGTCGTGCATCGCGGCCAGCTCAGGAAGTTGTCGGCGCACTGCTCCGCTGGCGCGCTGCACCCTCAAGCACGAGCATCACCGAGAGCACGGCCACCACGATCACGATCGCCCAGATTGCGGCCACTGCTGCGAGCACCGGAACGGATACCGCGAGCACCAGCGCCGCGACGATGCGGATCACCGGCCAGGGCAGGTCGGCAAGGCGTCCGAAGATCGCCGTGGAGGCCGCGTAGGTGGTGAGTCCACTGGCGAGGGCGGCTGCACCGAACCAGCCGAACGGCTCGGTTTCCCCGATGTGCGCCATCGCCTCCTCGATGCCCAGCGCAGCCAGGATCACCCCGGCGACGATCAGGAAGTGCACGTAGGTGTACGCGTCGCGGGCAAGGACGACGCGCGCGGCATCCGTTCGATCATTCAACGCGTGCTCGCCCGCCGCCGAGATGCGCGCGAAATAGGCCCACCACAACAGGATCGAGAGCGTCACGGCGAACACGACGCCCACCGTGATCGGCCAGTCGATCGGCTCGCGGGCCACGCCGACGCCGACCGCGACGATCGATTCGCCGAGGGCGAGGATGACGATGAGTCCGTGTCGTTCCGCCCAGTGCGCGGGGGAGTGCAGGCGCCAACCGCCCCCGCCGCGCGAGCTGAAGTAGGTCAGCGCCGCTTCGTAGAGGAACGCGCCCAGCCAGATCCAGGTCTGGGCCGGACCGCCGACCAGCGCGCCCACGATGAGCGCCACAGACGCTGGCGCCATCGCGACGGCTTGGGTGAGCAAGACTTGGCGGCGTAGACCGGCATCGTCGCCTGCGGCCACCAAGTACAGCGTGATGTGCACGATGCGCACGAGTGTGTAGGCGAGCGCCAGCACGAGCGGCCCGTCCCATCCGCCGGGGAGGTCGTCGTAGGCCTCGGGGATGGTGAGCGCCGCGATGAATATCGCGATCATCGCGATGCTCATGCCAACCTGCATCACGCCCTGGTCGGCCGGCGCCTGATTCGCGAGCCACCCGTACGACACCCATGTCCACCACAGGAGCGCGAGCACCACGAGCGCTTGCAGGATGCCGAGTGGGCTGTGGGTGTCTGCCATCAGGCGGCTCACCTGAGTGAACGCGAACACGTAGACGAGATCGAAGAACAACTCGAAAGTCGTCACTCTGGCGGAGGCATCCGCGACGCGCACACGGGTCCCACTGAAGGGAGAGGATGCGCCACCTTCATTTCGCACTCGATCAGGATGCAGGATGCCGGGCGGGAAAGAAACGGGTCGGGACGGGCTACCAGCCCGGCCGAATGAGCTACCTTCAGAAACATGGTTTATGAGCCGAGCTTCTGGAGCTACCTCGTGACGATCCTGTGGGGGCTTCTCGTTGCCTTCGGGGCCGCGGTGCTCGCCTCCCTGATCGTGCTGATCATCGCCGCGATTCGCGCGCTCAACGCGTACTCGCACAATATGCGGCTGCGAACCGCGATCCTGCTTGCGGAGCACGAGGAGAGCTGACCGCGCGGTCGCTCCTCAAGTCAGTCCAGCAGCGGTGTCGCCCGTGGCCGGCGCGCGGATAGGGTGACGCCGAGGCTCGCGAGCGAGACCAGCACCAAGGCCAAGATCTGCAACCATCCGAGCGCTTCGCCGAGAATCACCAGGCCGGCCAGAGCGGCGACCGCCGGCCCCAAGCTGGAGAGCACCCCGAAGACTCGCGTGGGCATCCGCCGCAGCGCCACGAACTCGAGTGAGTAGGGCAGCACGGATGTCGCGATCGCGACGCCCACGAAGAAGATCAGGATCGTCGGATCCGCGGTAACGGAGTTGACCGCGCTCGCGGCGCCGAACGGCGTCGCGACGATCGCCGCGATCACCATCGCGACCGCGAGGGTGTCCAGCCCGCCGCCGGTGCTGCCCAGCCGGGAGCTCGCGAGAATGTAGACGGCCCAGAACACCCCGGCGACGGCGGCGAACAGCAATCCAATCCAGGAGAGTGTGGTGGTCGCCTCGAAGCCCAGCATGAGCACTCCGGCGAACGCGAGCAGCGCCCACGCGGCATCCGTGACCCTGCGCACCTGCGAGAGCGCGACCGCCAACGGGCCGAGGAACTCGACGGTCACCGCGATGCCGATCGGGATCTCGTCGATGGCCAGGTAGATGAAGCAGTTCATGCCGCCGAGAGCGAGCCCGAGTGCCGCGACGGTGATCCACGTCTGCCGCGTCCAGGACCTGACCTTGGGGCGGACCAGGGCTAGAAGGATCAGACTCCCGAGTACCAGACGCAGCGTCGCTGCGCCCAATGCACCTGTTTCATCGAAGAGCGTTCGCGCTGATGCGCTACCGAACTGCACCGAGACTATGGCGGCCACTGCGAGCACGGGCGGGGGAACTCGGTCAAGCAGGTGCACGGCACGAGCCTAGTGTCGCGAGTTCCTCGCCCGAGAAGTGGCGCGTCCGCGAGATGCCCGGGTGCGGGCGCACCGAACCGAACCGCGCGGAGGCTCTCACACAATGCGGTGCTACATAGCCCCGCGCGGTGTGAGAGACCCCGCACGGTTCACTGCGTGACACCGCCGTTCTCCTGCGGGGACAGGGATGTGGCTGTGGCGACTGGTCAGTCCAGCTCGTCGTCGAGGAACTCCTCGGCCAGCTCCATCGCGTCACGCCATCGGGAGCTGAAGATGTGCCCCTCGCCCTTGAGTCGCACCAGCCGAACGTCCGAGCCGGCCGCGTTCCAGACATCCGCTGTCGCCTCCGACCACTCGACCGGCGTGACCGGGTCGTCGGTGCCGTGGATGATCAGCAGCGGAGCCTCGGCACGGTTGGCGAACGTGCGGGCTGAGATGTCCTGCCAGAACGCCGGTCGGTCTTCCGGGGTGCCATACCGGGCGAAGATGCTCCCGCTCGTGGCGCCGGCCATCAGGCTCAGAACGTGCACGTTGTCGACCGCGTCGCTCGACGCCGGCGCGATCGCGACGACCGCGTCGATCAGGCCGGGCTGCGCAACCATCGCGTTGATCACCAGGGTGCCGCCCATCGAGTGACCCATCAGCGCGATGCGGTCCTCGTCAAGGTCGGAAAGGTCGGAGAGACCGGGCAGGCCGGATAGGTCGGCGGCCGCCAGGGCGCGCGCCGCGTTGATCACGTCGAGGGTGGCGCCCATGTCGATACTCAGCGCGGTCTCCGCCTTGGTGCCGGGCTGGCTGCTGCGCAGGTCGACGTTCAGCACGACGTATCCGGCTCGGGCGAAGTAGTCCCTCTCGGGATTCATGCGCCCGCCCTGAATGAATGAGTCCGGGTGGGTCAAGCCGTGCGCCAGCACGATGCCCGGGTACGGGCCGTCAGCGGTCGGGATGCTCAGCCCCGCGGTGATCGTGACACCGCCGCTCTGGTAGCTGGCGCTATACGTGGAGTAAGCGGCGACCTCGGTGGTCTGCTCGCCGATCTCCAGGCGCGGGTTCTCGTCGTTCTCGGCCAGCGTGCGCAGGGTCACCCGGTCTGACTCGGCGACCTCGTCCGGCCCGAACACCGAGTCGGATGCCGCGCACCCGCCGAGCAGCAGGGCGACGAGCACCGCCAGCCCGAGCGCGCCGCCGAGGTGTCTAGACGTCCCGAAGCAGGGCCGTTGCGGCATCCCGAGCCCTACGCGTTCAGTCATCGCGGCACTCCTCACAAGCCGCCCGCACCGCCGCCAGAGCACTGCTCCCATCGCGACATCCGGCAGCAGCCGACAGCCGAGCACCGCCGACCGCGCGCGCTTGCCGCACCAGCTGCCGAGGAGAGCCGAATTTTTCCGGCGCACGACGTCAGGCCGATTCGCTGTGGCTGTGGCTGTGAGTGTGTTCGCGGGGATGATCGACCAGACGCATCCCCAGTGCGGGGAGGGGGCGGGGATCGGGGTCGGGTTCGTACATGTCGGTCTCGGGGTCGATTGCGTACGTCCAGCGAGGCCCGTCCGCCGCAATCGCGCTCAGGGCATCGCCAAGGGCGTCCACGTCGGCTGTCGTAGAACCCAGCCCCATGCTCATGCGGGCGGCACCCGGGAGCCGCGCGTGATGACCGTCGCGCGTCTCGTCGAGCAGCCGATGCATCTCGGAGTCGTCGACCTTGAGAAGGCGCGCCATCAGCGGGTGTGCGCAGAAGCATCCGTGCCGAATGCCGATGCCATACTCGGCCGAGAGCGTCGCGGCGAGGAGGTCGTACGGCACTCCCCGCAGGCTGAAGGTGAGGAGGGCGACGCGCGGATGCCCCGCCGGCCAAACTCGGTAGTGCTCGAACCCATCGATGCCGGCCAGGCGTTTGCGGGCGTAGGCCAGCAGCTCGCGCTCTTCGGCGGCGATGCGATTCATACCGACCGCGCCGAGCGTGTCGCATGCGACTCCCAGCGCGACGGCGCCGATGACGTTGGGGGATCCCGCCTCCTGGCGGTCGGGGAGATCCGCCCACAGTGTCTCGTCGACGGTCACGAGCTTCACAGCGCCGCCACCGCGCAGGAATGGATCGCCCGACGAGAGCCAGTCGCGCTCGCCGATGAGCGCACCCGCTCCGTACGGCGCGTATAGCTTGTGACCCGAAAGCGCGAGGTAGTCGATTGCGTCGCGAGCCATGTCGATCGGTGCGTGCGGCGCGAGCTGCGCGGCGTCGACCAACACGCGCGCACCGTTCTCGTGCGCCACGCGAGCGACCTCACGGATGGGCCAAATCTCGCCGGTCACGTTGCTCGCCCCGGTGACCGTGACGATGTGTGGATCGTCGCTCCGCGGAAGCCTCCGTAGCGCGGTCTCGAGGTTCTCGAGCATCTCGGCAGGCGATTCGGGTATCGACAGGTATCGCACCCCGAACCTCTTCCAGGGCAGCAGGTTGGCGTGATGCTCGCCGGCGAATGCGACGACCTGGGTGCCCTCCTTGAGCGTGCCGGCGAAGAGGTTGATCGCATCGGTCGTGTTGCGTGTGATGATGACGGCGTCATCGTCGCGTGCGTTGACGAAGTGATGGATCGACTCGCGGGCGCCCTCGTACGCGGCGGTCGAGGCACGTGACTTGAAACCGGCGCCGCGGTGGACCGACGAGTACCAGCCGAGCAGTTGCTCCACGGCATCGTGAACCGTCTGGAGCGCGGGAGCCGATGCGGCATAGTCGAGGTTCACATAGCGTCGCATCTCGCCGGTGACCAGTGGCACCGCCGTGTCTGAGCCGACGAGGCGAACGAGTTCGCTTCCGTGGATGGTTGCAGATGTCGTGGCACTGGTGGCGCCCATGGGGCCATCGTACTCCGGCCGCCTTTCCTCGCCGTGGGCGGCAACGAAGTATCCGAGCGGCAAGCGCCGCGCCGCCGGCCCGTCCTCACATGCCGCGCCCGAAGCGCCGCCACAGCACGGCGTCCATCGCGCGGTCAGGCAGCAGCCGTCGCCCGATCACCGCGGACTTCGCGTGCGCG
Organism: Salinibacterium sp. ZJ450; assembly: GCF_011751885.2. Taxonomy (NCBI): domain Bacteria; kingdom Bacillati; phylum Actinomycetota; class Actinomycetes; order Micrococcales; family Microbacteriaceae; genus Ruicaihuangia; species Ruicaihuangia jiafui. Next base: position 2,814,069 of record NZ_CP061771.1, on the reverse strand, counting down.
CCGATGGCGTACCGCGTCTTCGGATGCCGCGACTTCACCGCCGCGGCGATCGCGTCCGCGACCACCGACGGGTCGGAGCCGCGCTGCGGATGGTCGGCGGCCGCCATCTCGTCGGCGACGCTGCGCGCCAGCCGACCGTATGCGGTGCCGCCCGACACCTGCAGCAGGCTCTCGCGGGCGATGGTGCTCCACTCGGTGAGGATCGCGCCCGGCTCGATGATCACGACCGTGATGCCGAACGGCTTCAGCTCGAGCCGCAGCGAATCGCTGAGGCCCTCCACCGCGAACTTGGTGGCGTGGTACCAGGCGCCGAGCGGTTCGTAAATCTTGGCACCCATCGACGAGATGTTGATGATCTTGCCCGCGCCCTGCGCGCGCATGGTGGGCAGCACGAGTTGGGTCAGCCGCGCCATCCCGAACACGTTCACCTCGAACTGGGCCCGGCCCTCGCTGAGCGGCACGTCCTCCAGCGCGCCGTACGAGCCGTAGCCGGCATTATTCACGAGGATGTCGAGGCGTCCGGTGTCGGCGAGGATGCGGTCAACGCCCGCCGTCATGGATGCGTCGTCGGTGACGTCCATTTCCAGCAGGCGCACCCCGGCGACCTCAAGCGGCGACATCCGCTCCAGCCGGCGGGCCGAGCCGTAAACGGTGAGGCCGAGCCCGGCCAGGCGGCGGGCGGTGGCTTCGCCGATTCCGGATGACGCCCCGGTGACCAGCGCGACCTTCGGAACTCTCATGGGCGAACCCTACGCCGACCAGCCGAGCAACGACTCGCCGAGCATGACCGCGCCGAAGAGGGTCGGTAGGGCGGCGATCGGCACGAGGATCGTCCACCCCGGGTGGTTTCGCAGCAGCCAAATGGCGAGGACCAGCAGCGCCAGCCAGATCAGCCAGAGGGTGACGATGGCATCAAGAGGCGCGACGAGGCCGACGGCCACGAGGGGGATGCCGGTGGCGAGGTGCAGCACGAGTCCGAGCCAGCCGATCACGAGGCTCGGGATGGAACGGTTGCTGGTGGGAGGGGAAGCTGACACGGTCGCCTCTTCTCGTCGCTTGGACCCGACGGTAGCAGGATGTCGCGGCGCGATGCCTCGCGCAAATTGCTCGGGCTCCGGCGCAAGGCTGCGCAAGGCTGTGGCGGACGGCTCGTTGGTGGCACGCTGGTGCCATGGCTGCGGGCCGCCGGGCCCGTGAGATCGGCGGATTGACATGACCCTGTCGCTGGTGGGAAAGGTTGCGCTGGTTACCGGGGCCAGCCGTGGGGTTGGTCGGGGGATCGCACGAGGCCTGGGCGAGGCCGGTGCCACCGTTTACGTGGGCGGCCGCACGGTGGTGGAGGGGACCGCCGCCTCCCGGCTGCCGGGAACCGTGCAGACCACCGCCGAGGAGGTAACCGCACTGGGTGGTCGCGGCGTCGCCGCCCCGCTCGACGTCGGGGACGACGAGCAACTGCGGGCGCTGATTGCCCGCATCGACCGGGAGCATGGGCGCCTCGACATCCTGGTTAACAGTGCCTGGGGCGGATACGAGCGGTTCACCGATGGCAGCGAGTTCAATCCCGGACCGTTCTGGGAGCAGCCGCTGGCGCTGTGGGACTCCATGCACCGGATCGGGGTGCGCTCGCACTACGTCGCGTCCGCGCTCGCGGCGCCGCTGATGATCCGCAGCGGGCCGGGGCTGATCGTCTGCCTGTCCTCGTTCGCCGGGCAGGTGCGGGTGCCGCCGGTCGCCTACGCGGTGGCGCATGATGCGATCGACCGGCTGGCGAAAGACATGGCAGAAGACCTGAGGCCGCACCGCGTGGCATCCGTCTCGCTGTATCCCGGTCTGGTGCTCACCGAGAGTGTTGTTGCCAACCTGCAGTACTTCGCCGACCAACCGAACCGCGAGACTCCGCTGTTCGTCGGGCGGGCGGTGGCCGCGCTCGCCGCGGACCCGGACCTGTTCCGGCTGACCGGGCGCTGGCTGGTGGCCGCCGAAGTCGCGGCCGCCTACGGCGTGACGGACGAGGCGGGGGAGTTGCCCGACTCGAACCGGGCGTGGATCACCGGGGATCCGGTGCCGCCGTTCTGAGTGCACCGTGCGCTGTGCACCGTCGTTCTAAAAGCACTGCCTAGAACGGGAACTGGGCGTGCCCCTTCTGTTGGACCGTCACCCAGCGCAGCTCGCTGAATGAGTTGATGCCCGCCTGGCCGCCGAACCTGCCGTACCCGGAGTTTTGCGCCCCGCCGAACGGGGCCATCGGCTCGTCGTTGACCGGTTGGTCGTTCACGTGCACGATGCCGGTGCGCAGCCGCTGGGCGACGCTGATGCCCCGGGAGACGTTCTCGGTGATCACGCCCGCGGTGAGCCCCAACTTGGTGTCGTTTGCCAGGCGGATGGCGTCCTTCGCGCTCTTCGCCGGCAGCACCGTGGTGATCGATCCGAAGATCTCGTCGTGGTAGATGGACATCTCCGGGGTGGTGTCGGTGAGCACGGTCGCCGGAACCAGCGCGTGGTTGAGTTTCTGGCCGCCCGCGGCGATCTTCGCGCCCTTCGCTACGGCGTCGTCGATCAACTGGTACTGCCGCTCGGCGGCCTTCGCGTTCACGGCCGGGCCGATTACGGTGTTCGGGTCGGTCGGGTCGCCGGTCGGCAGGGTGGCGACCTTTGCCGCGAAGCGGTCGGTGAACTCGTCGGCGATGCTGTTGTCGACGATCACCCGGTCGATCGACATGCAGATCTGCCCGGCGTTCATGTAGGCGCCGAAGGTCGCCGCGTTCACGGCGTAGTCGAGGTCGGCGTCATCGAGCACGACCAGGCTGTTCTTGCCGCTGAGTTCCAGCACGGTGGGCTTGATGTGCTGTGCGGCGAGAGTGCCGACGATGCGGCCGACCTTGGTGGAGCCGGTGAAGTTGACGCAGCGCACCCGGTCGTCGCTGATCAGTGCGGTGACGACATCGGATGCATCGTCCCTGGCGTTGGTGATGACGTTCAGCACCCCGGCCGGAAGCCCCGCGTCCAGCAACACATCCGCGAGGAACAGCCCGCACGCCAGCGGGGCGTCTTCGCTGGGCTTCAGCACCACGGTGTTGCCAACCGCGAGCGGGATGGCCACGGCGCGCATGCCGAGGATCAGGGGCGCGTTCCACGGCGCCAGGGCGGCGACCACCCCGTACGGCTGCCGCACCGCGAGGGAGTACTTGCCGGGCAGGTCGGTGGCGAGCACTTCACCGAGCGGCGCGGTGCTGGCGGCCGCCGCGGAGCGCAGGATGTTCGCGGCCAGTGCGGCGTTGAACTGCGCCCAGCTGCTGACCCCGCCCACCTCCTGGGCCATCAGTTCGATCGCCTGATCGGTGCGTTCCTCGAAGAGGTCGGCGGCGCGCAGGAAGATCCTGGCGCGGGCGCTGGGGCTGGTGCTCGCCCAGCTTTCGAAGGCATCCGCTGCGGCGCCGACCGCCCGGTTCACGTCTTCGGTGCCGGCCGCCGCCACGGTGGCGTAGACCTCGCCGGTGTAGGGGTTGATGTCCTCGGTGGTCTTGCCGGATGCCGCTGGCACATGTTCGCCGTTGATGATCAGCTCGCGGGTGATGGTCATGTCGACTCCTTCGTCGATCGCCCCCGGACGCCTGGGCCCCCACCTCAGACAGTATCCGGGGCGGTGGCGGAAGGAAACCTCTAGCGGGAGCCGGCGGCTTCCAGGCTGGTTAGCAGCGCGCGCAGTTGCGCGGTGAGCCGCTCGCAGTCGTCAGCAGGTAGGGCTTCCAGCAGGCGCGCCTCGACATCGAGAACGGCGCGCAACACGGGGATCGTCTTTGCCTGTCCGGCATCCGTCAGCTGGATGAGCGCACCTCTGCCGTCCGACGGGTTCGTCTCGCGGGTGATCAGGCCAGCATCGAGCAGCTTCTTCATGCGCTTGGTGGTGCCGGCGGCGGAGCACAGCATGTTTGCAGAGATCTCGCTCGGGGTCATCGGCCGGCCGGAACGGGTGAGCAGGGCGAGGATGTCGAACTCTGAACGAGTGACGTCGAGTTCTTCGAGCACGCGGTCGGTGCGCGTCTCGATGAGCTGCGCGAGCCTGGCGATGCGCCCGATGATGCCCGCGGGTTCGGTATCCAGCCCGGGCTGGATTTGCGCCCATTGCGCTTGGGCCTTGTCGATGTAGTCGGTCACGGTGGTCACTCTACTTTTCTTTGGATGAATTCTCAGCTTATGGGTGATGCTCCTAGTGAGCGGTATAGGCGATAGGGGGAGTGCCCCTCCCGGGGGAGGGGCACTCTCTCGGCTACGGAAGCTGGGGTGCCTGCTTCTTGGCCGCGATCAGTTCGATCAGCAGCTGGTCGCGGGCCTTCAGCGTCTCGGCGAAGTCGTAGCCCTCGAGCTCCGCGTCCACGCCGGCAGCCATGGGGCCGATGTAGTCGTCGGTCTCCGGGTACTCGCCGAGGTCGCGTGCCCACTCGCGCTGCGCCGGCCCGATGTGCTCGAGCACGTGGGTGATGCCACCGTCGCCGCCCGAGGCGTGCAGGTTCAGGAACGGGCCGAGCAGTGCCCAGCGCAGTCCGGGTCCCTGCGAGATCGCGGTGTCGATGTCGGCAACCGACACGACGCCGTTCTCGACCAGCGAGAACGCCTCACGCCACAGGGCAACCTGCAGGCGGTTGGCGACGTGGCCCTTGACTTCCTTGTTGATCCGGATCGGACGCTTGCCGATGCGGGTGTAGAAGTCGAGCGCCTTCTGCACGCTTTCTTCGCTGGTCTGCTTGCCGCCGAGAACCTCGACGAGCGGGATCAGGTGCGGCGGGTTGAACGGGTGGCCGAGAACGATCCGCTCGGGGTGCTTTGCACCCTCCTGCGCGTCGCTGATCAGCAGCCCTGACGACGAGGTCGCGATGACCGTGTCGGCGGGAGCGGCCGCCTCGATGCCGGCGAGGATCGCGCGCTTGATGTCGATCCGCTCGGGACCGTTTTCCTGGATGAAGACGGCGTCCTTGACGGCGACGGCCACATCGCTCGAGAAGCTCAGGTTGTCGCGCGAGGCACCCTCGGCAAGGCCGAGCGTCTCCAGCGCGGGCCAGAACCCGTCGACCCATGCGCGCAGCCGACCTTCCGCACCCTCGGCGGGGTCGGATGCCGCGACGGTGAAGCCCTGGGCGAGGAAGTACGCGGTCCAGCTGGCTCCGATTACTCCGGTGCCGACGACGGCGACCTTCTCGTTGATTCGTGATTCAGTCATGATTTCTTACTTGCTTTCTACTGCTGCGCCCGCCGGGGCGAACTTGTCTTCCAGAGCGCTGCTGCCGCGGGTCATCATCAGGCCACCGATGATTGCCACGATGCTGGTCAGCGCGAACACCACCAGTGCCGCCGTCCAGCCGCCGGTGGCGGCGAACAGGGCGCCGCCGAGCAGCGGGCCGAGCGTTCCGAACAGGTAGCCGGTGCCCATCGAGAATCCAGCGATGGAGGCCGAGCCCTGCGCGGTGCGGGTGCGCTTGTTGAACATGGTGATGGCGAGCGGGAACGCGCCACCGCCGATGCCGGCGATGAACGCCCACAGCACTGCCTGCTCCGGAGCGATGATGATGCCGGTGTAGCCGATCGGGAAGACCAGCGCGAGGATCACCGCGACCGGCGCGACGTTCTTGAGCTTGGTCGCGAGGATTGGCGTGATGGCTGCCATCGGGAGCGTCAGGAAGGTGAACACCGAGAACGCGGCCGCGGCGTCAGCCTCCGACATCCCACCGTCCTGGAAGATGGTCGGCATCCAGGCCAGCATCGCGTAGGTGTTCAGTGACGCCATCGCGTAGAACAGTGCGGTACCGACGGCGATCGGGCTCTTGATGAGCTGGCCGAGGCCGAGCTTCGGACCGCTGGGAGCGGCCACGCTGTTCGCCGTCGTGAGTGTCGCGTTCCGCTTCTTGCGCAGCTTGACGAGCTGCACGATCCACGGCAGAGCGGCGAGCAGGGAAATGATTCCCCACGAGGCGATCGAGAAGCGCCATCCCGCTGCATTGGCAAGGGGGATCGCCGTCAGTGCGGGAAGCGTGGCGCCGGCCTGCATGAGCAGGGCGAACACGGTGAGCATGGCTCCCTGGCGGTCCGGGAAGTACTTCTTCACCAGCGGCGCACCCACCACGTTGCCAAAGCCCATACCGAACAGCGCAACGGCGCTCAGCACGAAGAACAGCGGAACGCTGTCGGTCAAGGCGCGACCGAAGGTACCGACGACAGCCAGAAGCATCGCCAGGGCGGCGGTGAGCTCGGGGCTCCAGCGTCGGATAATCACCGGGGCGAGGAAGCCAGCGATACCGAAGCTCAGCGTGGGCAGCATGCCCAGGAAGCTGGCGCCGGCAACATCGATGCCCATGTCTTCACGGATCGTGGTGAGAAGCGGCGACATCCCGGTGATCGCGTAGCGCAGCGTGATGCCGAGCAGCACGATGCCGATGATCAGGCCGACGCGGCCCTTCCACAGGCTGACCTTGGTGAGGCCGGATGCCGCGTCAGCGGGCGCAGCGGAGGGGGCCGCCGGAGCGGCCGAGGTAGTCGTAGTCATTACACGGCCGCCTTGGAGTCTGCGTCGATCGGGAACATCTGGCCGGAGATGGTGCGCGCGTGCGGTCCGGCGAGGAACACGATCAGCGCGGCGATGTCGTTGGGGTTGATGAACTGCTTCACCGACTGGTTGGCCATGGCGGAGTCGATCTCCTCCTGCACAGTGCGGCCGGAGACCGATGCGCGGCCCTCGAATACGCTCATGATGCGCGGGCCGTCGACGGCTCCCGGGTGGATGGTGTTCGAGGTGATGCCGAACGGGCCAAGCTCCATGGCGAGGGTCTTCGCGAAGCCGACCAGGCCCCACTTGGTGGTGGAGTACGCGACGCGGTTCGGGTAACCGAAGCGGCCGGCGAGCGACGACATGGTCACGATGGATGCGGCATCCGACTGCTTGAGCAGCGGGATGGCGGCCTGGGTGACCATGAAGGTGCCGGTGAGGTTGATCGACACAACTGCGGCCCACTGGGCGGCGTCGTACTCTTCGACGGGCGAGGTCGGGCCGGCGATGCCGGCGTTGTTGATCAGCACGTCGAGGCCGCCGAGCTCGCGCTGGACATCCTCGAACATGGCGGCGACGGATGCAGGGTCGCTGACGTTGGTGATCGAGCCGGTAATGTTTTCATGTTCGGCAGTGATGGCGCGCACTGCCTCTTCGTTAATGTCCGCGATGTGCACGCGGGCTCCCTCGGCGACAAACGCCTTCGCAACGGCCAGTCCGATGCCGCCGGCACCGGCAGTGATCAATACACGCTTGGACACGTGGTCTCCTCTAATTGTTTGGCCTGGGAGGTAACCCTGCGAAGGCCGGAATTTCTTTTACCGGAAAACCATAACACTTATTTCGCCGGTGTATTACTTTGCATAGAAATCTTTGGCGACCCGTTTTGGTGGAGGCGAGTAGCTCGTAGCTCGGGCGGAGAACGGCCGCTCGGGAGGCCGTTTCCTGCTGAAAACGTCCTCCCGAGCCGACTGTCTCCGCCCGAGCTATGCAGGCACGGCGCGTCAGTGCACCAGCTGGGCCTCGCTGGGCTCGACGTTGGTGTCGCGCTCGGGCGTGGCACCGATGAGTGGAGCTTTGGCCGTCTCCCGACTGACGAGCACCGCGATACCGGTGATCACGCACAGTCCGGTAAAGAAGAGCGCGATCAGCCCGGTGTTCGTGCCCCCGCCTCCTGCGGCAAGCAGCGCCGCGGCGATCAGCGGGGCGAGGCCGGCACCCAGGGTCGTCGCGATCTGATAGCTCAGCGAGACACCCGTGTAGCGAGCCTCGGTGCCGAACTTCTCGCTGATCCACGCGGCCAGCGGACCGTACATCAGGCCCTGCACGATCGGGTTGCCGATGATGAACGCGAGCAACAGGGCCCACGAGGAGCCCTCGGTGATCAGTGAAAAGAACGGCCAAATCAGCACGATGCCGAGCACCACACCGGTGAGCATCACCGGCTTGCGCCCGACGCGGTCAGAGAGGAGGGCGAACGCTGGAATGGTGAACATGTGGACGAAGTTGGCAATCGTCACCAGCACGAGTGCGGTCGTCCGGTCGTGGCCGACACCGACGGCGTAGTTCAGCGCGAAGGTCGCCAGCAGCGACTGCATGAACAACGGCGCGAGACCGCCGCCGATCGCGGTCAGCAGTTGCTTGGGGTAGCGGGTGAAGATCGTGACGAGCGGCACCGCGCGGTGCGTCGGGGCGGCCTTTCGCGCCGCTTCGAACTCGGGCGTCTCGGTCACCTTCAGTCGCATGATCATGGCGATGACGACGAGGATCGCGCTCATCAGGAATGGAACCCGCCAGCCCCAGGCCAGGAAGTCGGCTTCGGGCAGGGTGGAGAACGCGGTGAGCACGAGCGTCGCCAGCACGGCGCCGCCCGGGCCGCCGGAGGCGACCATGCTGGCAGCAAAGCCGCGTCCCTGCGGCTTTGCGTGCTCCATGCTCATGAGGGCCGCTCCTGCCCACTCCCCTCCCACGGCAATGCCCTGGATCACGCGCAGCGTGACCAGGATGACCGGCGCGGCGGCGCCGATCTGGTCGTGCGTCGGCAGCAGACCGATGGCGAAGCTGATGACCCCCATGATCGTCAGCGTGATCACCAGCATCTTCTTGCGGCCCAGCCGGTCACCGAAGTGGCCGAAGAGGATGCCGCCGAGCGGGCGCGCGACATAGCCCGCGGCGAGCGTCGCAAACGAGGCGATGGATGCCGCGACTGGATCCAGATCCTTGAAGAAGAGAACGGGGAAGACCAGGCTCGCGGCCGTGCCGTACAGCAGGAAGTCGTACATCTCGACCGTGGTGCCGAGGTAGCTTGACACCATCGCGCGCCGACGGGCGCGGTCGGTGGGTGTGGAAAGGGTAGTGCTTCGGCTCATTGAAACTCCATTGTTTTCGAGGCCGCGCCTTAGAGGCGGAGGGCTGTGCACATATCGCACGAATACGTGCGGATAGTGAAATACAGAATCAGGGTTGACGTGGCGGTTGTCAAGTTCGGGTCGCGGTAGCGTGTGCTCATGACTATCGAGAAGGCTGCGAACGCCGGCCCGGGCGGAGCGCAGACGCTCGCCCGTGGCATCCTCGCCCTTCAGCATGTGGCGGAGTCGGGCGTTGGCCTCTCCACTCAGGAAGTAGCCGACCTGCTCGGCGTCCACCGCACGATCTCGTATCGCATTCTTTCCACGCTGGCCGAGGCGAATCTGATCGCGAAGGGCAAGGATGGGCGCTATCGCGGTGCCGCTGGCCTCCTGAAGCTCTCCGCCGGCGCCTATCTGGCGCTGCGCGAAACGGCAGTGCCCATCATGCGCGACCTGGCCAATGAGCTCGCGTCAACCGTGTCGCTGCTGGTGCCGGAGGGCAACGAGGCCGTCGCCATCGCCGTCGTCGAACCGCAGGGCGCCCGCTACCACATTGCGTTCGCCGAGGGCAGCAGGCACCCGCTCGACCGGGGCGCCGCGGGACACGCGATCCGCGCGCAGTTCCCACCGATCGCGAGCGATCCGGAACCGGTGCGGCGGGCCCGCGAACTCGGATACGCGCGCACTTTTGGCGAAGTCGAGCCGGGAGCCCACGGCTTGGCCGTGCCCTGCCCGGCCCTCGGTCTCACTGCCTGCCTCAACCTCATCACCTACCGCGAAGACGTTGTCGACGGAGCGGTGGACCGGATGATCGTTGCCGCACGCGAGATCAGCGCCGCCAACAGCTGATCAGATCCCGCGGTTGACAGCGGGGTCGAACCATGTCATCGTCTTGTACACATAACGCACGCAGACGAGCGTTATGTGAACAGCTAGGAGTCAACGGTGACCAATGTTTCTTCCCCCCAACTGAGCACCGATGTCGCAATCATCGGTGCCGGGCCAGCAGGGCTGAGCCTCGCCAACCTGCTCGGCCGCTACGGGGTGCGCGCGACCCTGTTGGAAGCCCGCGATACGCTGATCGATTTCCCTCGCGGCGTCGGTCTGGATGACGAGTCCCTCCGGTCGATGCAGGCCATGAAGCTGACCGACGCCGTGCTGCCGCACACGACCCCTCAGCACGTGATGCGGATGGTCAACGGGCGTGGCCGCGTGATGGTCGAGATCCGTCCGGGCACCGACGAGTTCGGCTGGTCGCGGAGGAACGGGTTCCTGCAGCCACTGGTGGACCGCGCTCTCTACGAGGGTCTCGCTCGATACGAGCACATCGACGTTCGCTTCGGCCACACCGTCGAAACCCTCGACGACCGCGGTGACCACGTCATGGTCACTGCGAACACCGACAGCGGCACCACCACCCTGCGCGCACGATTCGTCGTCGGCGCGGATGGAGGAAAGAGCCTCACCCGCCACCACATCGGCACCAGCTTCAAGGGACAGTCGCCGTCAACCCGATGGCTGGTTGTCGACTGCAACGACGACCCGCTCGGCACGCCGAACGTCTTCCTCGGCGCAGACCCGCGTCGCCCCTATGTGTCGATCGGGCTGCCTCACGCGGTTCGCCGCTTTGAGTTCATGCTGTTCGACCACGAACCAGACGAACTGGTCGAGGACGAGGCATTCGTCAACTCCCTGCTCGCCCCGCACGTCACCAACCCGAGCGGCCTGAACTTCATTCGCAAGCGTGTGTACACCCACCACTCGCGCATCGCCGGCAACTTCCGCAGCGGCAACATCTTCCTCGCCGGCGACGCTGCCCACCTCATGCCGGTCTGGCAGGGACAGGGCTATAACTCCGGAGTGAGGGATGCCACGAACCTCGCCTGGAAGCTCGCCTCGGTGGTCAAGGGCTTGAGCTCGGACGGCATGCTCGACAGCTACGACCAGGAGCGTCACGCTCACGCCAAGGCGATGATCGACCTGTCGACTTCATTCGGGAAGATGATCAAGCCCACTAACCGGCTGGTTGCCGGAGCCCGTGACGCCGCCTCGGCGGTGCTCAACCTGTTCCCCTCGGTCAAGGACTACTTCGCCCAGATGAAGTACAAGCCGATGCCGCGCTACACCCGCGGGGTCGTCGTCGACGCGAGCGATTTCACGCCGGGCCGCTCGTCGGCCGAACTCAACCGTGATCACACCGCATTCCGCTCGGCGAACACCACAGTCTCGCCGGTCGGCACCCAGTTCATCCAGCCGCTGGTCCAGACACCCGACGGTAAGCAGGTGCTCCTCGACGAGGTGACCGGCGATTGGTGGAGCGTGCTCATCTGGGCCGGCAGCACGGGGCAAGCCTTCGACCGGGCCGCACTCGACACACTCCGCCGGATGGGCGCGAAGGTGGTCTGCGTGCTGCCGATGACCCAGCTCGGTCACGAACCGGACCTCGGCGGCAGTGCCGGAGTCGACACCGCGGTTATCGGTGACGTCACCGGCAAGCTCAAGCTCTGGTTCGACCAGCGCCCGACACCGGTACTGTTCCTGCGGCCCGACCGTTTCGTGGCCGCCGCCTGCCTGATCGAAGACGCCTCTGCAACCGTCGCTGCCCTTGCCGCGGCCGTGCATCTGACCCCGGCATCCATCTCACCCGTGCTGGTCCAACCGGTTCAGAGCACGAACAAGACCACGAAGAAAGAAGCTGTCAATGCGTGAGTTCACGAGTGTTTGGTCTGATCTGGCTGAGGTGTCGTTCAGCCAGGGGTTCATCGAGCATGCCGGCTACCGCACCCGCTACCTGCATACCGGCGACACGTCGAAGCCGACCCTGCTGATGCTGCATGGCATCACCGGGCACGCGGAGGCGTATGCCCGGAACCTGCGTTCGCACGGGGAGCATTTCTCGGCGTGGGCGATCGATTTCATCGGGCACGGGTACTCGTCGAAGCCGGAGCATCCGTTGGAGATCAAGCACTATATCGACCAGGTGCTGACCTTCATGGACGCCATCGGCGTTGAAAAGGCGTACTTCAGCGGCGAGTCGCTCGGCGGCTGGGTGACCGCGAAGCTGGCGCAGCTGTACCCGGAGCGGGTGGAGCGGATCGCGCTGAACACCATGGGCGGCACCATGGCGAACCCGCAGGTGATGGAGCGGCTCTACACCCTGTCCACCGAGGCGGCGAACGACCCATCCTGGGCGCGGGTCAAGACCCGGCTGGAATGGTTGATGGCCGACCCGACCATGGTCACCGATGACCTGATCAAGACCCGGCAGGCGATCTTCCAGCAGCCGGACTGGCCGATGGCGTGCCAGATGAACATGGCGCTGCAGGACCTCGAAACCCGGAAGCGCAACATGCTCTCCGACGATGACCTGCGCGCCATCCAGGCGGAAGCGCTGGTGATCTGGACCACCAAGGACCCGTCCGGCCCGGTCGATGAGGGCCGCCGGATAGCGGGGCTGATCCCGAACGGGTCCCTAGCGGTGATCGAGAACGCCGGGCACTGGCCGCAGTACGAGCAGACCGAGATCTTCGACCAGATCCACCTGGACTTCCTGCTGAACCGCAACTGACCGGCATCCCGAAAGAAGAGGACAGAAGCAATGACGCTCGCACTAGTGACCATGTCGCACAGCCCCCTGCTGGAGTACGTCGACCCGCCCGCCGACGTGAAAGCGGCGGTCGAGGCGGCCTTCGACCAGGTCCGCTCGTTCGTGCGCGAGTACGACCCGGATCTGGTGATCAACATCGGCCCGGACCATTACAACGGGTTCTTCTACGACATCATGCCGCCGTTCTGCATCGGCTATGAGGCGGTCGGCGTCGGCGACTTCGGCACCCAGGCAGGCCCGCTGGACGTGCCCACCGACACCGCCCGGGCACTCACCGAGTACCTGATGGAGCACGGCATCGACATGACCGTGTCGCTGCGGATGGAGGTCGACCACGGCGCGGTCCAGCCGATGGAGATCATCTACGGTGATTTCACCGCGAAGCCGATGCTGCCGATCTTCATCAACTCGGTCGCGCCGCCATTCGCCCCGCTGAAGCGGATCCGGCAGCTCGGCGAGCTAATCGGACGGTTCGCCAGCACCGAACTGGCCGACAAGAAGGTGCTGCTGATCGGCTCCGGCGGGCTCTCGCACGAGCCGCCGGTGCCGCAGATCGCGACCGCAACCCCCGAGGTGCGCGAGGCGCTGCTCGGCGGCGGCCGGCACCTCACCCCGGAGGCCCGCGACGCGAGGCAGCAGCGGGTGATCAACGCGGCGCGAGACTTCGCCGCCGGGATCAACGTGGTGAAGCCGCTGGCCCCGGAATGGGACCAGGAACTGATGCGCATCCTCGCCTCCGGCGACCTGACCCCGCTCGATGCCTGGTCCCCGGACTGGATGAGCGAGGTCGCCGGCAACTCCTCACACGAGGTGCGCACCTGGATCGCCGCCTACGCCGCCCTCGGCGCCGTCGGTGACTACACGGTCGACTACTCGTTCTACAAGCCGATCCCGGAGTACATCGCCGGCTTCGGCGTCACCTACGCAACACTGAACTCATGACGACCACGACTCGAAACGCCCTGATCGCCCGCGAGCTGCTCGAGGCGGACCGCACCGGCCAGCCGGTTCCCCGCCTGACGCACCGCTTCGATGGGCTGAGCGTGGATGACGCGTATGCCATCCAGTCGATGCAGCTGGAGGAGCACCAGGCGGCCGGGCGGGTGCTGGTCGGACGCAAGGTCGGGCTCACGTCGCTGGCGATGCAGAAGCAGCTGGGCGTCGACTCTCCCGACTTCGGTTACTTCTTCGACGACATGGTCTACGGAGACGGCGCCGCCATCCCGGTGGCAAGGTTCATCGCCCCCAAGGTGGAGCCCGAGTACGCGTTCGTACTGGCACACGACCTGACCGGGCCGGGCGTCAGCCTCGAGGACGCCGCGGCCGCGGTCGCGAGCGTGCATCCCGCGATCGAGATCATCGATTCCCGGATCGCGAATTGGGACATCGGACTGGTTGACACGATCGCCGACAACGCCTCCTGCGGCGCGATCGTGGTGGGCCGCGAGACGCTGGATATTCCAACGGAGGAGCTCGGCAAGGTGGAGTGCGTGCTGCGCTTTGACGGCGTGGCGGTGGACAGTGGGCTCGGCTCCGCCGTGATGGGTAACCCGTTGGCTCCGCTGGCCTGGCTGGCGAACGTGCTGGGGGAGCGGGGCGTCACCCTCAAGGCTGGGCAGACTGTGCTGCCGGGCGCGTTCATGGCGGCCGCCCCCGTCGAGCCAGGCCTACACGTGACCGCTGACTTCGGTGTGCACGGCGCACTCTCCGTGTCGTTCGTCTGATCCTTCCTAGTTTCGCCGCAACGCGTGGATGTCCGCGTGGGGCACAGGCAAGTTCTGGCGAGTGGGGTTAGTGCACGAGCTCTGGGGCGGGTTCCGGGGTCGCGGCACGTGCGGGTGTCGTGCCGATCAGCGGGGCGTTCGCCGTCTCCCGACCGGAAAGCACCGCGATACCCGTGATCACGCTGAGTCCGGTGAAGAACAGCGCGATGAGCCAGGTGTTCGTGCCGCCGCCTGCAGCCGCGAGCAACGCCGCCGCTATCAGCGGGGCGAGGCCGGCGCCGAGGGTGGTTGAGATCTGGTAGCTCAGTGAGACGCCCGTGTAGCGGGCTTCGGTGCCGAACTTTTCGCTGATCCAGGCGGCGAGCGGACCGTACATCAAGCCCTGCACGATCGGGTTGCCGATGATGAAGGCGAGCAGCAACGCCCACCCTGAGCCCTCCGAGATGAGCGAGAAGAACGGCCAGATCAGCACAATGCCGAGCACGACACCGGTGAGCATGACCGGCTTGCGGCCGACGCGGTCGGACAGCAGCGCGAACGCCGGGATGGTGAACATGTGGATGAAGTTGGCGATTGTCACCAGCATGAGCGCGGTGGTGCGGTCGTGGCCGACGGTCACGGCGTAGTTCAAGGCGAACGTGGCGAGCAGTGACTGCAGGAATAACGGCGCGAGCCCGCCGCCGATCGCGGCCAGCAGTTGCTTGGGGTAGCGGGTAAGGATTGTGACGAGCGGCACTCCGCGGTGCGCCGAGTCCGACTGCTGTGCCGCCTTCTGCGCGGCTTCGAACTCCGGCGACTCTGTCACCTTCATGCGCATCACCATGGCGATCACGACGAGGACAGCGCTCATCAGGAACGGCACCCGCCAGCCCCAGGCCAGGAACTGGTCTTCGGGCAGCACCGAGAACGCGGTCAGCACGAGGGTCGCCAACACCGCGCCACCCGGTCCGCCGCTGGCGACCATGCTGGCGGCGAGCCCGCGGCCCTGGGGCTTCGCGTGCTCCATGCTCATCAGCGCAGCTCCGGCCCACTCGCCACCGACGGCAATGCCCTGAATCACCCGCAGGCTGACGAGGATCACCGGTGCAGCCGCGCCGACCTGGTCGTGTGTCGGCAGCAGGCCGATCAGGAAGCTGATGACACCCATGATCGTCAGGGTGATCACCAGCATCTTCTTGCGGCCCAGTCGGTCGCCGAAGTGGCCGAAGAGGATGCCGCCGAGCGGGCGCGCGAAGTATCCAGCGGCGAGCGTGGCGAATGAGGCGATGGATGCCGCGACAGGATCCAGATCCTTGAAGAAGAGAACCGGGAAGACCAGGCTCGCGGCTGTGCCGTACAGCAGAAAGTCGTACATCTCGACCGCGGTGCCGAGGTAACTCGAAACCATCGCATTCCGGCGGACGCGGTCAGGGGACGGGGGAACGGCAGCGCTACGGCTCATGAAAAGGTCCATCGGTACGAGGCCGGCGCCTCAGAAGGAGAAGCGCTATGCCAGAATTTCTTTACCGGTAAACCTTAGCGTCTATTTTACTGGTGTATTACTTTGCATAGATATTCGCCGCGATGGAGTTACGCGACGAACGGCGAGCTCGGCCGCAGCCGCAGTCGACGCACCTGCCCGTCTTCCTGCAGCTCCACGAGGTTGCCGCGCGACTGCACGAAGTCGGTGAAGCTCTTGTAGCCGAGCGCGGACTCCTGGAACGACGGGTCCATGCGCAGCATCTGGTTCTTCACGTTCGAGCTGCCTAGCCACTCCTGGTCGTCCTTGGCGTGGCCGAGGCGCAGCGCCCGCACCAGCAGGTTGGATGCCGCCTGCTGTGCGGCCTGCTGTGCGCGACGGCTGGTCGGCGGCTCCACGCTGGAGGCGGACTCGGGTTCGGGCTCGGCCGCCGGCGATTCGTCGGGCGTCGCGGCATCCGTCCTCTTCGGTCCGCGCTTTCTGGCGGACGCCTTCTCTGCAGTCTTGTCCGGAGTCTTCGCGGCGGCGGCCTCAACGACCTCCTCGGCCGCGGCCACAACGGCCGCCTCGATAACGCGCGGCTCCTCCTCTTCCATGGTGAGCAGGGCGTCGTAGTCGGCGAACTCGTCGCAGGCGGCGGCGAGGTGCTTGCTGGTGGACCCGGCAACGCCGATGCCGACCACGTAGCGGCCGAGCCGCTTGGCGCGCTGGGCGAGCGGGATGTAGTCGGAGTCGCCGGCGACGATCACCACGTGGGTGAGGTCATCCAGGCGGAACAGGTCTTCCACCACATCGATGGACAGTCGGATGTCGGCGCCGTTCTTCATCGACGCGACCGCCGGGAACAGCTGCACCAGGTCGACGGCGCGGTCCATCAACTGCCGCCGGTAGCTGGAGTTCACCGGAACCGACCAGTCGGCATAGGCGCG
Source organism: Salinibacterium sp. ZJ450 (assembly GCF_011751885.2). Lineage (NCBI taxonomy): Bacteria > Bacillati > Actinomycetota > Actinomycetes > Micrococcales > Microbacteriaceae > Ruicaihuangia > Ruicaihuangia jiafui. Next base: position 2,797,467 of record NZ_CP061771.1, on the reverse strand, counting down.
GCTGATCACGATCGAACCGAAGGATGACGCGTAGTCAAGCACCGCGCTGATGTCGACGGTTGCCTGCTCGACCTTGGTGGCTTCCTCTGACCGGTCGGCTTTGGGGCGGCGGTCGCCTTCGGGGGCGAAGCTGCGCACCTTGTCGCGGTGAAAATGCCCGCGCCCGTTCACTTGGTCGTACCGGGAAATCACGATGTTGTCGAAGTCGATGTATACGGCCACTCGAGCGTCGACGGGTTCAGTCATGAGGCCAGTCTGACGCGTCTCCGGGCCGATGACCAACAGAGAAGCGTTCAGGTCGTGCCTCGACCACCGCTCAGACGACCGCGTTGTAGCGCAGCCGGGGCGGCTCGGCATCGAGCGCAGCCACGAACTCATCAATGGCGCCGGACACCGGGAAGGCGGTGACCAGACGGATGCCGCTGGGCCCATCCAACGCGTACACCAACGCCGCCGGCCCTGCCTGCCCCGCCCGACGCGACCGCCACAGCGTGGTGTGCGCGGTCGTGTCGTCGGCAATTCGGTCGTCCCGCTCGTACACGACCCCGGCGTTCACCGCGCCGCGGGCGATCGGCAGCACCATGCGCGTCACCCGTTCCAGCAGGGTGCCGTTGTCGAGCCGCCAGGGCAGGAACGCGTCGGCGTCGAGCCCGAGCGCGGTGGCGAGGGTGCCGTCGAGCCAGCGGTCGCGCTTGAAACCGTGCGGGGTGGCGGAGGTCGAGAGCAGGTAACCGTAGACGTGCAGCAGCCCGGCGTTGGCCACCGGGTAGCGGGCGGGCAGCCCGGCGCGCTGTGCCAGCGCGGTCACGATGCCCTCACCGAGCACCGGCTGCTGGGTGTTGTCGTCGATCACGGTGGACTCGGCCCAGCTGTCGAACAGTCCGTGGGCGCGGTCGCGGTCCAGTTGCACGCCGAGCCAGGGGAGTCGGTCGAACGTGTCGGCGGGGTCGCCGGCGGCGGGTTGGTCGGGCGTGCCGAGCAGGTCGGCAGCACGGAGAAGTCGGTGGAGCGGGGTGGTCACCGGGCCACTTTAGGCAGTGTGCCCGGGCAACGGCAGGGTCGCGGCATCCGTGGCAGACAGGATTCACGCCATGTTCACCGAGCGGCCGTGCGAGCGGGCCAGCACCCGTCGGTCGAGCTCCTCACCCGTCGAGCGAGCGTGCCGAGATCCTGAGGTCTGGCGTTTGGTGGTTCCCGCGACTTGGGAACGACCGATTGCCAGACCTCACGTCAGGGGGTGCCGAGCCGCGCTGCCTTTGCGGTCAGGTAGGCGCGCACGGCGGGGTCGGTGGTCAGCGAGATCGCCTTCTCGTAGGCGGCCGCGGCCTCGCCGACGCGGCTGGCCTCGGCGAGCAGGTGGGCGCGGGTCGCCCACGCCGGCTGGAAACGCAGGATTGCGGCATCCGGAATCGCATCCAGCGCGGCCAACCCGGCGGCTGGCCCATCCAGTCGGCCGATCACGCCGGCCAGGGAGACGGATGCCCCGAGCGTCGGAGCCACCCGGATCAGTGCCTCGTACAACGCGCGCAGCGCCCGCCAGTCGGTCTCGCCGGAACTCGCCCGCGCGCAGTGCGCCGACTGGATCGCCGCCTCCAGCTGGAACCGGCCGCTGCGCCCGAGCGTCGCGGCACGGCGCAGCCAGGCCTCACCGCGGCGGATCAGCGCGGTATCCCACAGCGTGGTGTTCTGCTCGTCGAGCGGGACGAAGCGGCCATCGATGTGGCGCGCGTCCGCCCGGGACAGCGACAGGGCGATCAGCGCGGCGAGGCCGAGGGCCTCCGGTTCGTCCTCGAGCAGGTCGGCGAGGGTTGCCGCCAGGTACAGCGCCTCGGCCGACATCGACTCGTGCAGCGTGACGCCCGAAATCAGGAACCAATCGATCGCGTATGCGCCGTAGATCGCCTCGAGCACGGCGGGCAAACGGGCGGGCATCTGCACCCGCTCCGGCACCTCGAACGGGATACGGGCGACGCGGATGCGCTGCTTCGCCCGCACGAGTCGCTGCGCCATGGTCGCGGTCGGCACCGCGAACGCCTCGGCGATCTCCTTGGCCTCGAATCCGAGCACCGTTTGCAGCATCAGGGGAGTGCGCGCGCCGGGGTCGATCGCGGGGTGCGCGCAGACGAACAGCAGCGCCAGCCGTTTGTCGGGGATGGCGTCGAGATCCAGCGTCTCGATCAGGCCGTTCATACCGCCCTCCAGTCCGTGCGTCCCGTCGAGGCCCGCCATCCCGGCCATGCGACCCTCCACCCGGTCGAGCGCCACGGACGTGCGGTTCGCCGCCGACTTGTAGCTGTCGCGTTGCCGGTTGCGGGCCACGGTGAGCAGCCAGCCCTCGGGATTCTCGGGAACTCCGGCGTGCGGCCAGGTGGTGAGCGCCTGCGCGAACGCGTCGGCGAGGGCGTCTTCGGCGGCGGGGATGTCGCCGGTCGGCGCCGCGAGCACGGCCAGCAACCGGCCGTACGAGGCGCGGGCCACCAGCTCGGCCCGCGCCCGCGCGGTCGACTCGGATGCGGCGGCGCCCCGGTTGCGGTCAGTCGTGCTGACCCTCCCACTGCCCGTCGTGGAACACGATCGCCGACGGACGCACCTCGATGACCCCGTACTCGGCGGCCGGGCACTTCTCCGCCCAGGACAGCGCGGCATCCAGATCGGGCACGTCGATCACGAAGGTGCCACCGAGCTGCTCCTTGCTGTCGGCGAACGGGCCATCCTGCACCTTCAGGGTGCCTTCACGAGAGCTGACCGTGGTCGTCGTGGACGACGGCTGCAACACGTCGGCCGACAGCAGCACGCCGGAGTTGTGCAGGTCCTTGGCGTAGATGTCGAACGCCTTCTTGCCCTCGGCCATGGCCTCGGCGCCAAGTTCGGCTTCGGTCATCTCGGGATAATGCATCAGCAGTGTGTAACGCATGGGACTTCCTTCCCTCGGTTGTTACCGTAATCGTCGGCCTCGCTGACCGACATACCCCTATGACGATCGGGCGGCCGCCCAATCGACAGCCGGGCATAATCTGGTGCGCATCCGCGTTATACGGTGTGGTTGATGTGACAACCAATGGTCTCGACCAACCGATGGACGAAGGGAACGACGGATGCCGCTGAGTGGCAAGTCAGACGCAACGATCGGCGTGCTCGGGGTCGGCCGGGTGGGCAGCGCAGTTGCCCGACAGGCGCTCAAGGCCGGCTACCAGGTGAAGGTCAGCGGTTCCCGCGACCCGGAGCACATCAGCCTGCTCACCGAGATCGTCATCCCCGGTGCCGAGCCGGTGACCGCTGCGGATGCCGCGTCCGCCGCCGACCTCGTGGTGCTGGCCGTTCCGCTGCACAAGTACCGCACCCTCCCGGTCGAGGCGCTGGCGGGCAAGATCGTGATCGATTCCATGAACTACTGGGCGCCCATCGACGGCGTGATCGAGGAGTTCGAGGGTCGCTCCAGCAGCGAGCTGGTGCAGGAGTTCCTGCCAACCTCGCGCATCGTGAAGACCCTCGGCCACATCGGCTACCACGAGCTCGAATCCGATGACCAGCCGGCCGGCACCCCCGGCCGCCGTGCCCTCGGCATCGCCGGGGACGATGACGAGGCCAAACAGGTCGTCGCCCGGTTCATCGACAGCCTCGGCTACGACGTGGTGGATGCCGGAAGCCTGCTCATGGGCGAGCACTTCCAACCGGGCACCCCGATCTTCAGCGGACGGCACAGCGCCGCCGACATCCGCAGCATTCTGGACGAGGCGACGACCGCCACGACCGCCGCGACCGCCGGTCTGACCGCCGCCGAGTAGTCGCCCGGCCGACCTACACTGGAGCGACGGCGCAACGCCCGCACCACTCGAGAGGTTCCATGCGACTCCTGCTAATCCGTCACGGTCAAACCCCGTCTAACGTCCTCGGCGCACTCGACACTCTCGTGCCCGGCCCCGGACTCACCGAACTTGGCAACCAGCAGGCCGCCGCGGTTCCGGATGCGCTCGCTGACGAGAACATCGGCGCCATCTTCGCGTCGGTGCAACGTCGCGCCCAGCTCACCGCCGCGCCGCTGGCCGCCGCACGCCGACTGGGCGTCGTCGTGCGCGAGGGGCTGCGTGAGATCAGCGCCGGAGACCTCGAAATGAATACCGACTGGGAGTCGGTGAACATCTACCACCGGGTGTCATTCGGCTGGTCGGACGGAGAGCTCGACCTGCGGATGCCGGGTGGCGAGAACGGCGTCGAGGTGCTCGGGCGCTTCGATCAGGTCGTGCACGAGGCGGTCGAGCTGGGGCAGGAGACGGTGGCGTTCGTGGCGCACGGGCAGATCATCCGCACCTGGACCGCGGCGCGCGCCGAGAACATCGACGTGGAGTTCGCCGCCCGCCACAGTCTGCACAACACCGGCATCGTGGTGGTCGAGGGAGATCCGGATGCCGGTTGGATCGCCCACACCTGGAACGGCGTAGCGATCGGCGGCCCCACCGTCGATGAACCGACCAGCGCCACCGGCCCGGGCGGCGAGCCGTCCTAAGTTAGCGCTGACTCGCTGTGCGGCGAGGGGCGGCCGCCAGCTCAGTGCCGGCTCAGTGCCGGCTCAGTGCTCGATCCGGCGTAGCGTCCGCGCAATCAGCGCCGCCGCGATGCCCCCGGCCACGGCCCCGACGATCAGCGGCAGCGGGCTCAGGAAAGAACCGTACGAGAGCGTAACCGTGAACGTCGCCGCAGCCGTGACGAGCGCGCACAGGCCGAACGCAGCCACGCCGCCGACCAGTGCCTGCCGTCCAATCGACCAGTCGCGATCCCGGTCACCGAACCTGATCGCGGCGAACGCGGCCACGGCAGCCCCCAGACCCACCGCGGCGCCGACCATCGCGCCGATCATGGCGGCGTAGAGCGCAAAGAAGAGGCCGGGGCTCCAGACCGCGGCATCCGCCTCGCTGAGTAACAGCTGCACTGACTGCAGCGCGAGCGGAACGACGGGGACCAGCGCGCCCAGCACAGCGCCGACCCCGACCGCTTGCAGGAACAACTGCACCACCGGGCTGGGTTTCCACACGGTCTGGGCCTCGTCGGCGGCGATCTCGTCGGCGACGGTCTCGGCGTCCACGTTGAAGTCCACGCTCGCAGCCTATTGCCACGGCCGAGCCGAGCGAGGGCAAACAAAACGCCGCGAGGCAGACGCATCACTGCGTCCCCCCGCGGCCAGCGCCCGTTGCTGGCCAATCGAGCGTGTCGAAATCGTGAGGTCTGGCGTTTGGTGGTTCCCGCGACTCGGGAAGGACCAATTGCCAGACCTCACGTCAGGGGATGGGGACGAGCATGCGCGGCTGGTCTCCACCCCGATCCTGAGGTCTGGCGTTTGGTGGTTCCTGCGACCAGGGAACGACCGATTGCCAGACCTCACGTCAGGGTGCGCCGAGCGGCGCTGGCCGCGGGGCAGACGCAGCTGTGCGTCGCCCCGCGGCACCTGCGGTCGCCGAATCGCTTAGAACGGCTCGACGAAGAATCGTCCCACCGCCACGAACAGCGCGAGCAGCAGCAACACCACGTTCACCGGGATGACCTGCTTCTCGCTGCGGCGTGCGTGCACCACGATCGCGCCGACCATCAGCACGGCGACCGCGGTCGCCGAGATCGGCACCAGGATCGGCGCGATGCCGACGATCGGAGGCAGCACCAGAGCCACCGCGCCCAGCACCTCGGCCATGCCGATGAGCTTCACCTGCGAGGCGCTGAAGTCGTTGACCCACCCCATCGAGGTGGCGAGCTTTTCCTTCGGCTGCAGCGCCTTCATTGCGCCGGCTGCGAGGAAGAGGAGGGCGGCGATGCCCGCAACGATCCAGAGAGCAATTTCCATATCGGGTTTCCTTTGATTCTGAAAGAAAGTCGAGAATTACTAACGGCTCAACTGATGGATGCCGCAAACAATTCCCGCGAAGTTCACCAGTCGACCGAAACCCCGCGTATCTGCGCGGTTTCGGGGCTAATACGGCTTAAGGTTGCCTGCGTGTGGCGTGCCGAAAGAGTGACTGACGAGACGGTAGAGCAGCTGGCCTCCGTGGGCGACAGCGTGCAAGACAGCAGCGCGCCCGAGGGTGCTGTGCCAGACGGTGCTGTTCCGAACGGCGCCGTCCCCGACGAAGCGGTGCCGAGCAGTCCTATGCCGAACACCGCCATACCGAACACCGCCGTGCCGATCAAAGCGCCCACCGGCGCCCTGCGCCACAGCCCCCCGCCCAACCCGGCCGACCGAGTGCCCGACGACGAGGCCCCGAACGCCGCTCTGCTCGGCCGCACCCGGCTGTCGCAGAACACCGTGAACACCCGGCCCCGCGGCGCCGCAACTGCCGATCGGCCAAGTCTGATCGAACCACGAACCGAGGCGGACAAGCTGGCTCAAGCGACTGACACCGAGACCGAGCCGGCCACCAGCTGGCGTGACGAACTGGCATCCATCGGCGGACGCTCGCCGCTGCTGCACTTCGCCGACACCCCGAGCACGCGCATCGAGTTGAGCGTGACGCATCCCGGCGGCCTCGCCCAGTTCATCACCGGCAAGACCACGCCGCTGTCGAGCCTGATCCGCGACGACCTCGCGCTGCGTGCCGCGAAGAGCGCGGCCGGGCTGATCGCCGCGAAGGGTCTCGAGCTCTCCACGGCGCGGGGCATCGACTCGATCCACCTGGGCATCGGCATCGCCGAATGGACCAACGACGGCGTCGAGTACCGCGCTCCCGTGCTGCTGCGGCCGCTCGCCATCCGCCGCCACGGACGTGACTTCGAGGTCAAGCTGCGCGGCGACGCCTTCCTCAACCCGGAATTCGGCCGGGCCATGAAGGAGCAGTTCCAGATCACGCTGGATGCCGAGGCCTTCGTGCGGCTCACCGACGACGACGGCGCCTTCAAGCCAAACCCGGTGATCGACCGGTTACGCGGGCTCACCAGCCACCTGGAGTGGTTCAACGTTCAGCCGCGTCTGGTGGTGTCGTCGTTCGCGGACGTCGCCTCTGGACTGACCGCGGATGCCGCCAACTGCGAGCATCCAGTGCTAGACGCCCTCGCCGGCAACTCCACCGCGAAGTGGAGCGTGAAAGAGGGGCACAGCGAGATCGAGGCGCTCGGCGCCGACATGCGCGAACCCTCCACCGACGTGCTGCTGCTCGACGCCGACTCGGAGCAGGAGCAGGTGGTCGCCGAGATCGCCGCCGGCAACTCCGTGGTCGTGAAGACGCTGCCCGGCACCGGCGGCACCCAGACCATCGTCAACGCGCTCGGCGCCCTGATCGGCCAGAACAAGCGGGTGCTGGTCGTCAGCCCCCGCCGCGCCACGCTGCGCGGCATCGCGCAACGTTTCGGCGACGTCGGCCTGCCCGGGCTCGCGGTCGCCCCGCGCACCCTGCGCCGCGACATCATCCGTTCCATCTCCCGCAACGAGAAGGCGAAGGCCGCCGAGCTGGCCGAGGTCGACGACGCCCTGGTGCGCCTGCGCACCGTGCTGCTCGACTACCGCCAGGCGCTCGCCAAGCCTGACGCCGTGCTCAGCATCAGCGTGCTCGACTGCGTCACCGAACTCAGCCGGCTGGCGCTGCTGCCGACCCCGCCGTCGACCACGGCGCGGCTGTCGCGCGCCTCGGTGGAGCGCCTCGCGCACGACCGGCACCGGGTCGCCGACACCATGGTGCAGGCCGCGAGCCTGGGGGAGTTCCGCTACGGACCGGGCGATTCACCGTGGTACGGCGCGCAGTTCGCCAACGGCGAGGAGGCCGGCCGGGCGCACGCGCTGGCCAAGCAGCTGAAGGCCGAGACCCTGCCCCGCCTGCTGGTGCGCGCCGGAGAGCTGATCGGCTCCACCCGGCTGCGCCCGTTCGAGTCCGTGCACGAGCTCGGCATCTACCTGCGGCTGCTCACCGACCTGCGCGACACCCTCGACAAGTTCCTGCCGGTGGTCTTCGACCGGTCGATCAGCGAGCTGATCGCCGCGACGGCTCCCCGCCGTGAGGCGCCCGAGATGTCATCCGGCAACCGTCGCCGGCTGAAGAAGCTCGCCAAGGAGTACGTGCGCCCCGGCGTGCACGTGAACGACCTGCACGACGCGCTGTCGCGCATCCAGCAGCAGCGCATCCTCTGGCAGCGGTTCGTGGCCAGCGGGGTCACGCCCGAGGTGCCGGTGGGCATCGCCGACGTGCAGGTGGCCTACCAGGAGGTCACGCAAGACCTGTCGCTGCTCGACGGTCCGCTCGGCTATGTGTCCCGAGAGCAGCAGCTCGCCTTCCTGCCGATCGACACGCTCACCCAGCGGATCACCGCGCTCGCCGCCGAATCCGACGTGCTGAACAACCTGCAAGAGCGCACCGCCCTGATGACGACGCTGCGCGACCTCGAGCTCGACCCGCTGATCAACGACCTGGCGATGCGGCACCTGCCAGACTCGCAGGTCGGCGCCGAACTCGAGCTGGCCTGGTGGCAGTCGGCCCTGGAGTCGCTGCTCGAGGCAGACCGGGCCCTGCTCGGCGCGAACACGCCCGTGCTCGACCGGCTCGAGGCCGACTTCCGCCTGGTCGACGAGGCGCACGCCGCCGGCAGCGCCCAGCTGCTCGGCTGGCAGGTGGCGGAGAACTGGAAGCTCGGCATCGCCGACTGGCCGGACGAGGCCAGCCAGCTGCGTAAGACACTGCGCCGCGGCGACCTCACCGCGTTCGACCTGCAGACCAGCGCCCCGCACCTGTCGCGCGCGGTCGCCCCGGTGTGGCTGGCCTCCCCGTACGAGGTGCACGAGATCGCCGACACCATGCCGTTCGACACCGTCGTGATCGTCGACGCCGGCGCCACCACGATCGCCGAGAACGTCGGCGCCATCCGTCGCGCCCGCCAGGTGGTGGCCTTCGGCGACCCGGTGACGCAGACCCCGACGCCCTTCACCATTGCCATCGACGAGCCGGAGACGGATGTCGCGACATCCGCCCCCCGTCCCATCGACGATCGGCACGACGACTCCGCGCTGGCGAAGCTCAGCGAGCTGCTGCCGACCCTGTCGCTCACCCGCAGCTACCGCGCCGGCGGCGAGGACCTCGCCGAACTGGTGAACCGCCGCTTCTACGGTGGGCGCATCCAGTCGCTGCCGTGGGCCGGCAGCTTCCTCGGGCACGGCAGCCTCACCCTCGACTACATCGAGGACGGCACCGGCATGCCCAACCCCGACGACGGCTCGGTGGAGAGCGTCGACGCCGAGGTGCAGCGCGTGGTGGAGCTGGTGCTCGCCCACGCCGCGACCCGCCCGCAGGAGTCGCTGATGGTGCTCACCGCCAGCGCCAAGCACGCGGTGCGCGTGCAGCACGCGGTGCTCACCGCGGTGGCGGCCCGTCCGGACATCAGCGAGATCATCATCGGCGACCGGCCGGAGCCGTTCGCGGTGCTCACCCTCGAGCAGGCCGTGGCGCAGAGCCGCGACCGGGTGATCTTCTCCATCGGCTACGGACGCACCCCGCACGGCCGCGTGCTCAGTGACTTCGGCGCCCTCGGCGAACCCGGCGGAGAGCGCCTGCTCGCCGTCGGCATGACCCGCGCCCGCCGTCACCTCAAGATCGTCACCTGCTTCCGGGCCGAAGACATCGAAGAGGGCCGGATGAACCACGGCGCCGTCGCCCTCGCCGAGATCCTCACCGAGATCAGCGCCCGCGCCGCCGAAGACCCGCTGCCCGATGACAGCGACCCGATGCTGGTCGACCTGGCCCGCCGCCTGGAGAAGCGCGGCCTGGTCGTCGCCCTCGGACACCGCAACAAGCTCGGCCTCGTCGCCGCGCACGGTGGCGCCTGCATCGCGATCGACACCGACGCGGTGCTGCAGCGCACCAGCCTGCGCGAGTCGCTGCGGCTGCGCCCGGAGATGCTGCGCCGCCTCGGCTGGCACTACCTGCGGGTGCACTCCTTCGAACTGTTCAGCGACCCGGATGCCGTGGCCGACAAGGTCTGCGCCATCATCGGCGCACCCACAGGCCCGATCACCGAGCCGATCGGGGTGGTCGGTGCGTGACCTCGGACGACCACACCAAGCCTGACCAGCAGCCGACGGATGCCGCGGATGTCGCGGGTTCGCCCGACGCCGTAGCCTCGCCGGATGCCGCGGGCCCGCCCGCTGCTGGCGCGCGCCGCAAGCGCCGCCGTGTCACCACGGAGCCGCCGCCCGGATCAGACCCGACCCCGTCATCCGAACAACCGCGCCACGACGAGCACGAGAATGACGACCGCCTGAAGCAGGACAAGCCCCCGCACTGGGGCTGATCAGCGCCGCGGGGTGCGGGGTGCGCAGAACGGCAGCGATCCGTCGCAACACGCCGTGCAAGACAGGCCGCCGGCGGCGTGTCATCCCGGAATGCTGCCGTTCTGCGCGGCTGACTGCCGCGCGACCGCCCCGCGCAGCGCGCGGGAGGTACTTCGCTGGCTGCGACATCCGTAATTCAGCAGAAATGGCCCATGCCACTCGGCGGCATAGGCCATTTCTGCGGAATCAGGTGTGAAACAGGGTGGATAAGCAGCGCCCGGTCGCGCCGCGGCCCGCTCGGTTCGAACCGGGTGGTTCTAAGCGTGGTCGCGCGCGGCGGGGACGCCGTCGGACAGCTCGGAGTGCCGCCCGCGGTCCGTCTGCACCTGCGCCAGGATGTCGCGGATCTCGGCGAGCAACTCCGTCTCGGTGGGAGCGGACTCCTCGACCGGAGCACCGGTCTGCGCGGAACGGCGAGCGGCGGCGTGCTCCCGGAACTTGTTCATCGGGAAGACGAAGACGAAATACACCACGAGCGCGACCAGCAGGAACTGGATCACGGCGGCCAACACCGCGCCGAACCCGAGCTCAGCGGTCCCTGCGCCGCCGAGCGTGGGAATGGTGACGATGCCGGTCTGCGACAGGCTCTCGGCGTTGAACAGTGCGCCGATCAGCGGGTTGAACAGGGACGCCACCAGCGTGTTGACGATTGCCGTGAACGCGGTACCGATGACGACCGCGACCGCCAGGTCGATGACGTTGCCCCGCGTGATGAAGTCTCTGAATCCCTTGAGCACTGTGTATCCCTTGGTTTCGGGCGCCATCGGGCGGCGCGACTCAGCTGGCAGCGGCGCTGCTACCGGAAGCAGATGATCCAGACGAGGACGACGAAGAAGACGACGAAGACGATGATGATGATGATGATGATGAAGCGGATGCCGCAGCCGGCGCAGCCGCGGACGACCCGCCCGACGACCCAGACTCAGACCCAGACTTGCCCGACGACCCAGACTCAGACTTGCCCGACGACCCAGCCTTGCCAGACGACCCCGCCGCGGCGGCACGGCTGTCGGTGCGGTAGAAGCCGGAGCCGTTGAACGTCACCCCAACCGCCGAGAACAGCTTGCGCAGTTTGCCGCTGCAGCTCGGGCACACGGTGAGCGAGTCATCCGTAAACGCCTGCTGGATGTCGAACGAATTCGAGCACTCGGTGCAACGGTAAGAGTAGGTGGGCATGATCAATCCTTAAACGAAACTATTCCTGACGGAGTCACCGCACCGTCGACTCGCTGGTCATGCACTTCGCTGGGCACCTCGTCGACGAGCTCACTGTCGAAGATGACAGCATAGACGGGCGGGCACTTCTCCATCGAACCCAACGTTTTGTCGAAGTATCCCATTCCCCAGCCCATCCGCATGCCGGAACGGTCGACGGATGCTGCGGGCACGAAGATCAGGTCCACCTCGTTGATCGCGATCGGGCCGAGCAGTTCGCTGGTCGGGGTCGGCATCCCGAACAGGTCGTCCTCTTCGTCGCCGCCGTCGTATGGTGCCCAGTCGAGCAGGCCGTCTTGCCGGGAGACCGGCAGCAGCACCCGGATGTCGCGGTCGCAGGCCCACTGCACAAACTCCCGCGTGCTCGGTTCGTACGGCGTGGACAGGTAGGCAGAGATCGAGCGGGCGCCGGTGCGCTCGACAAGCTCGATCAGGTTGCGGGTCAACGCGGCATCCGCCTTCGCCCGTTCCGGAGCCGTCATGAAGCGCCGGCGCTCGCGCAACTCGGCCCGCAGTGCGCGCTTTTCGTCAATCGCGTCGTACGACATAGTTGAAGTGTATTTGGATGCGACCGATAGCCTTAGTCACATGCCCTTCCAGATCTCAAAAGCCGTAATACCTGCCGCCGGACTGGGAACACGATTCCTGCCGGCCACCAAGGCGATGCCCAAGGAGATGCTGCCGGTTGTCGACAAGCCGGCCATCCAGTACGTGGTCGAGGAGGCCGTGGCAGCCGGGCTGACCGACGTGCTGATGATCACCGGGCGCAACAAGAACGCTCTGGAGAACCATTTCGACCGCAACGGCGAGCTGGAGGCGACCCTCACCCGCAAGGGCGACACCGACAAGCTCGACAAGGTCAACTTCTCCACCAACCTCGCCGACATGCACTACGTGCGCCAGGGTGACCCGCTGGGTCTCGGCCACGCCGTGCTGCGCGCCAAGATGCACGTGGGCCGCGAGCCGTTCGCCGTGCTGCTCGGTGACGACATCATCGACGAGCGCGACGTGCTGCTCAGCCGCATGATCGAGGTGCAGGGGCAGCGCAACGCCTCCGTGGTCGCCCTGCTCGAGGTCGACCCGGAGCAGGCGCACCTCTACGGTGTGGCCACGGTCGAGGCCACCGAGGAAGAGGACGTGGTGCGCATCACCGGGCTCGTCGAGAAGCCCGCACCGGGCACCGCCCCCTCCAACCTGGCCGTGATCGGACGCTACGTGCTGAAGCCCGAGGTGTTCGACGTGCTGGAGAAGACCGCGCCCGGCAAGGGCGGCGAGATCCAGCTGACCGACGCGCTGGAGACGATGGCGACCGCCCCGGACTGGACCGGCGGCGTGTACGGCGTGGTGTTCCGCGGCCGACGCTACGACACCGGCGATCGGCTGGACTACATCAAGGCGATCATCCAGCTCGCGGTGGACCGCGACGACCTCGGCCCCGACCTGACACCGTGGCTGAAGGACTTCGCCGCGAAGCTCGACTGAGCCCCTCAGACTGAGCCCTCACCTGGAATCGAAAAGCGGCTAGAACTAGAACATGTCAGCGCCCGCACCAACCCTGCGTCAGGGTCGCATCAGCATCCGTCCGATCCGGCTGCGGGATGCGCGCGTACTCGAGACGGAGCTCGCCGCCAACCGCAGCTGGCTGCGGCGCTGGGAGGCCACCAACCCCAGCGGCTCGATCAACTTCGACACGCGGTCGAGCATCCGCTCCTTGTTGGCCAACTCGCGCGCCGGAGCCGGCGTGCCGTTCGTGGTGGAGTACGACGGCCAGTTCGCCGGGCAGCTGAACGTGTCCTCGATCGCATACGGGTCACTGTCGAGCGCCACGATCGGCTACTGGGTGTCCGAGCGCTTCGCCGGTCTCGGCATCACGCCCGCCGCGGTGGCCCTCGCCACCGACTTCTGCTTCTTCTCGCTCGGGCTGCACCGCATGGAGATCTGCATCCGGCCCGAGAATGTGGCGAGCCTGCGCGTGGTCGAGAAGCTCGGCTTCCGCTACGAGGGGCTGCGCCGACGCTACATCCACATCGACGGCGACTGGCGAGACCACTTCTGCTTCGCGCTGACCGTCGACGAGCTTCCGCAGGGCGTGATGCGGCGCTGGCTCGACGGGCGGGTGCCGGCCTCCGCGGCCACCGTGCCGGCTGCCGATCGGGCGCTCGCACAGTCGCCGCTGCGGCTCGGCGGCTAAGGCGCCCTTGTGGCCTGCCGCGCACCGGCACTGTCGACTCGAGGGCGTCCGTTGCGACGCGGCCGGTTTCGGTTGAGAAGCGCCGGATGCTCGGAGCGTTTCGTTGCCCCGCTGCGGCGTGTCGCGCCGGAAACGCCGCGCGCCGCGCACAAAGCTTTGCCCGCGACTCTGTAGCGTAGAGACATGGAATTCTCGGGGGCGGGTACCGCGATAATGCTGGCGGTCGCAGCATTGCTCTGGCTGGTGTATCTGCTTCCGGCGTGGGCGAGGCGCCGCGAGTACCTCGCCACCGAGCGCAATGCCGTGCGTCTGCAGCAGACCCTGCGGGTGATGGCCGAGACCGCCGAGGTTCCCCAGGCCGTTCGCGCCGAGTCCACCGCCCGTGAGATCGCCGCCCAGCAGCGCACCCTCAAGCAGGAGGCGCAGCGCGCCGACGCCGTCGCCCGCGCCCGCGAGGCCGCAGCCGCCCGCTCCGAGCAGCGCCGCCTGGTCGAAACCCAGCCGGCGATCGCCGCCGCGGTCACCGCCACCGACGCCGCCCTCAGGTTGCGCCGCACCCGCGCCGCGACATCCGTAATTCTGCTCGTCGCGCTCATCACCGGCGTCGCGCAGCTGGCGCTGATGGCCACCACCGGTGTCGCCGCCGGCGCCTGGGGTGTGCTGATTGCCAGTGGCGCCGTGGGAAGCACCGCAGTGTGGATGCTCGGACGCCTCGCCAAGGTCGGACGGGCCCGGATGTCACGTGCCATGGCTACCCCGATCAGGCGACAGGCGCCCGCCCCGGTGCGTACCGCGCCGCAGCCGCAGGTCGCGCGCGAGTGGACCCCGGTCCCGGTGCCGAAGCCGCTGTACCTGTCGAAGCCCGAGGTGCAGAAGCCGGTGATGGTCGAGGTCGACCTGATCGCCGAGCTGCGCCGTGCCGAGGAAGAACGCCAGGCGGCAATCGTCGCCGCGCACGCCGAGCCCGAGGTCGTGCCGATCAACGCCCAGGTGCAGAGCCGGTTCGCGCGGATGGGCATTGTCGAGCACGACACCACGCAGGCGCCCGACCTCGACGCTGCGCTGCGCCGCCGCCGTCGTGCGTAGCCCCGTCTGCAGGTAGCACGAGGCGAGCGCCGCGGAAACGGCCGAGCGCCCCTGCCGCGGCGCGAGCGTTCGGCCGTTTTCGCAGCGCTCACCCCAGCGCGGCGGATGTCGGCCGCGTCTCGAAACCCTCCCGCGGGGTGATAACCTAACTAGGCAGTTTGGGCCCATGGCGCAGTTGGTAGCGCGCCTCGTTCGCATCGAGGAGGTCAGGGGTTCGAATCCCCTTGGGTCCACAACTAACAGCCCCGGCCATTAGGCCGGGGCTGTTTTCATGCCGGGCGCGTTCGTCCCGAAGGAGATTCGGGCGACACGCCCTGTGCGCTGGCGCGGCACGCCGCGGCATTCGCAGCTCATCCTCCTGAATGCACACGGGCCCCCTGAATGCGCGGCGCCCCTGCCGCCGGGTGCCGTCCGGTTCTAGCATCGGAGCATGATCGGTTCGCGCTCCATCGCGGTGCTGGCACTCGTCGTCGCGGCATCCCTGGCCGGATGCGCCCCCGGCCAGCCCCCAGACCAGACCGCCGACCAGACCAGCCCCGACCAGACCAGCCCCGACCAGACCACCTCTACCCCGTCCGCGACATCCGCTCCCGGCCCGGTGATCGACCCCGGCGACGGCGGCAACTACCAGCCCGACCTCACCGCGGCCGACACGGTCGCCGCGATCGACAACCAATACCTGCCGCTCGAGGTCGGTTCACGCTGGGTGTATGAGGGGGAGTCCGACGGTGAAATCGAGCGCACCGAGGTTGTCGTCACCGATCAGCGGCGCACGGTGATGGGTATCGACGCGGTCGTGGTGCGCGACTCGGTCACCGTGAACGGGCAACTCGTCGAGGACACCTTCGACTGGTTCACCCAGGACACCGACGGCAACGTTTGGTACCTCGGCGAGGACGTGAAGGAGTACGACGCCGCCGGCAGCGTGAGTACCGCGGGATCGTGGGAGGCCGGCGTGGATGGCGCGCTGCCCGGCATCGTGATGCCGGGCGTGCCGCGGGTGGGTGCCGCGTACCGGCAGGAGTTCTACCCGGGCGAGGCGGAAGACCTGATGCAGGTGCTGCGAGTGGACGAGCGGATGACGGTGACCTTCGGTTACTTCGAGCAGGTGATCACCACCCAGGAGTGGAATCCGCTCGAACCCGAGGTTGTAGAGGAGAAGTCCTACGCTCCCGGCATCGGAATGATCGTGGAGAAGACCGTGCGTGGCGGAAGCGGCACCGCCGAGCTGATCGAGCTCAACGCGCCCTGACCGTGGCACCCGGGTGCACGCGGGGATACACACGGAGCGCCAAGGGGCTGGGCGTACCGTGACCAACAAATAGGCAATAGGCCCTCAGGCGTCCGCCGTTCGGGCCGGGAACGGAGTAACCGTCATGCGTGCAATCGTGTTCACCGATTACCAGACCTTCCCCTCCCTCGAGGAGGTGGAACGTCCCCAGCCCGGTCCCGGCGAGGTGCTGCTGAAGGTCGCCGGCGCCGGGGCCTGCCACTCCGACGTCGCCATCTACAAGGACTTCGTCGAGGGAGCACCGGGCGCCCAGCGACCGGCGTTCACCCTCGGCCACGAGAATTCCGGCTGGATCGAGGAAATGGGACCCGGAGTGCACGGGTTCACCGTCGGCGACGCGTTCCTGGTCTACGGACCCGTCGGCTGCGGCCACTGCCGCGCCTGCTCGCGCGGTCAGGACACCTACTGCGAGAACGCCGCCACCATGCCGTACCTGGGCATCGGACTCGGCCGCGACGGAGGGATGGCCGAGTACGTTGTCGTGCCCGCCCGGAACCTGATCCCGCTCGGTGACGCCGACCCCATCGCCGCAGCGCCGCTCAGCGACGCCGCCCTGACCCCGTATCACGCCATCAAGAACTCGCTCCCGAACCTTGCCGGAGGCGGCCGATTTGCCCTGGTGATCGGGCTCGGCGGGCTCGGTCAGATCGCCGTGCAGATCCTGTCGGCGCTGACCGGAGCCACCATCATCGCCACCGACATGAAGCAGGATGCGATGGAGCGCGCCGCCGCAGCCGGAGCGCTCACCGTTCCCGGCGGCGACGGTCAGGTCGCCGCCATCCGCGCCCTGACCGATGGACGCGGCGTGGATGCCGCATTCGACTTCGTCGGTGCGACGCCCACCATCAAGACCGCGCAGGCCTCGATGGCGCAGGGCGGACGCTGCACGGTGGTCGGCATCGCGGGCGGCACCACCGAGTGGTCGTTCTTCGGCACACCGTACGAGTCGACCATCACCAACACCTACTGGGGCACCATCGAAGACCTCTACGAGGTGGTCGACATGTACCAGGCAGGGCAGATCCAACCGGAGATCGAGCGGTACTCGATGGATGACGCACTCGAGGCGTACCGAAAGCTCGAGTCAGGGCAGCTTTCCGGACGTGCCGTCGTGGTGCCGCACGGCGTTTAGCGCCGGCAGAACTACCGCGGCCGCCGAACCTACCGTCCGGTCTTCGGAACGACCGTCAGCACCCGGATGATGAACTCGCGGAACTCCTCCAGGAAGTTGCGCAGGAAGTCCGTGGTGCCGTCGTTGGTGACCTCACCGTCATCGGTGATGAGCCCGGGTGTGATGTGAATGTACGCCTCCGGGAAGTTCATCTGTGGCGAGTTGCAGAACGACATCACGCTCTTCAGGTTCTGCTGCGCCACCACGGTGCCGAGTGCACCGATCGACGCGCCGATCATCGCGGACGGCACCCGATTGAACGAGTTCTGTCCCCAGGGACGGCTGCCCCAGTCGATGGCGTTCTTCAGCCCACCCGGGATGGACCGGTTGTACTCGGGGGTGATGAACAAGACGGCATCCACCGAGTCAATTGCGTCCTTGAACGCGCGCGCCTCCGGTGGGAACTCCGCGTCGTAGTCGGGGCTATAGAGCGGCAGATCCTTGATCGGGATCTCGGTCAGTTGCAGCTCGCGCGGCGCGAGGCGCACGAGTGCCTTGGACAGCGTGCGGTTGATCGACGCGGTGGAGAGGCTGCCGACGAAGTAGCCAACCTTGTACGGGGGCTCGTGCTCGATGATGGTGGCCATGGCGCTTCCTTCTTTCGGTGGGAGTGGTGGGTAAGCGCACTTCCCAGTGTCATCCCGGGGCAGCTGGATGTCACGCCTGCACAAGCGGGGATCTACTCGTGCGCGGCATCCGCTCGTTGTTTGATGGGATTTCGGATGCCGATGAATGACACGACCCCGCCCAGGATGAACAGCGCGGCGGTGGTGATCATCGCCCGCCGGAAGCCGGCGGGGTCGAGCCCGGTGATGGTGATCACGCCGAGGAAGGCGATCGCGACGAGGCCGGCGACGCGCGCCACCGCGTTGTTGATCGCCGAGCCGATGCCCGATTGGCTGGGGTCGATCGAGCCGAGGATCGCCGAGGTGAGCGGCGCCACGGTGATCGCCAGACCCAGCCCGAACAGCACCACACCGGGCAGCACCTGGGTGAGGTAGTTCACGTCGGGGGTGATGGTCAGCAGCACGATGAAGCCGATTCCCATCACGAGTGGCCCGACAGTCATGAACAGCCGCGGCCCGTACTTTCCGCCGAGCCCGCCGATGTAGGAGGAGAGCAGAATCAGGATGATCTCGACCGGCATCAGCGCCAGGCCGGCGAGCGTCGCCGGGTACCCGCCGGTCTCCTGCAGGAACACCATCAGCGCGAAGTTGCCGAGCGAGATCCCGGCGTAGATGAAGGTGGTGGCGACGTTGCCCCAGCTGAAGTTGCGAACGTGGAACAGGCTGAGCGGCATCATCGGGTCACGAATGGTGTGCTGCCGCCATAAGAACGCGGCGAACGAGAGGATGCCGACCGCCATCGTCGCCCAGATCGCCGGGTTCTGCCAGCCCAGGTTGCCCTGCTCGATCAAAGCGAACACCGGGGCACCGATGCCGATCGTGGCGAGCACCGCGCCGAGGAAGTCGATCCGCACACCCTCCTTGCGCACATCCGTGTGGCCCAGCCGCACCAGCAGCCACAGCGTGATCGCGATCGGCACCACATTGATCGCGAACACCAGCCGCCACGACAGCAGGTCGACGAAGATGCCGCCCACCAGCGGGCCGGCGATGAACGCGGCGCTGGTCCAGGCTGTCCAGGCGCCGATCGCCTTGGCCTGCGCGACGTCGCGGAAGCTCGACATGATCATCGCCAGCGAACTCGGCACCAGCATGGCTCCGGCGATGCCCTGCAGCGCGCGGGCGACGACCAGGAACTCCGGGGTGGGGGCCACCGCGCAGAGCACCGAGGCCACCCCGAAGCCGATCAGGCCCCAGCGGATCACCTTGATGCGCCCGTATAGGTCGGACAGCGACCCGGCCACCAGGATCAGGCCGCCGAGGGTGATCAGGTAGGCGTCGACCACCCACTGCTGGGTGGCGAGTCCTCCGCCGAGGTCCTCCTTGATCGCGGGTAGCGCGACCGTGACCACCGAACCGTCGAGGAACGCGACGAAGGAGGCGAGAATCGCGATCGCGAGAACCAGCCGTTGTTCCCGTGTCATGAGCACATTGTCGTCGCATTCGGGGGTGGCCGCATAGTGCGCGCGCTCGCGGCGCACTCACGGGGGCGATTGGGCCGCGCAGAACGGCAGCATTCGGCGATGAAACGCCGTCCGTTGGCGCAGTTGAGCGGCGCGTCGCGAAGGATCGCTGCCGTTCTGCGCGCGCAGCCGCGCCTCCCGGCGCAGCCGTCCCCCTACGGCGTCGGGTTGAGGGCGTCGTAGTGCCGGAAGCCCGCGTTGAACCGCATCAGCAGCGCGATCAACGCCACGATCAGCGCCCCGCCGAGCACTGGGGCAATCCAGAGGGCCGCGAACGCCGCCACGACTCCGATGTAGAAATCGCCCACACGAGGTCCACCGGTGACCACGACGGTGAAGATGCCCTGCAGCCGGCCGCGCATGTTGTCCGGGACAGCCGTCTGCATCATGGTCGTCCGGAAAATCGAGCTGACGTTGTCGGCGGCACCACTGCCGGCCAGCAGCAGACAAGCGAGGATGAGGGCCGGCAGGTTCGCGGCATCCATCGACTCGGTGATCGGATGAATCCAGCCCGTGTTCGCGACCGCGAGCACCACCCCGAACCCGAGCACACACGCGCCGTACGCCGCGATCGCCCAGCCGATGGCCCGACCGTGCCAGCGCACCTGACCGACCCGGCCCGAGAACAGGCTGCTCACCATCGTGCCAAGCGCACCCGACGCGGTGAGCAGGCCGACCGCCACCGGCCCGCCGCCGATGATGAGCGCCCCCACGGCGGGAAACAGTGCGTGCGGGCGGCCAAAAGTCATGGCGATAATGTCGACGATGAACGACATCCGGATGTTCGGCGCCGTCCGCAGGAACGCCAGACCCGACCGCACCGAGTCGAGTCCTGGCTTGTGCCGCTCGCCTTCCGGCACGATCGCCGGCAGGGTGAAGATGCCGAGGAACGCAGCGGTGAACAGCACCACGTCGATCGTGTAGGTCCAGGTGAAGCCGACACCCGCCACGAGCACGCCGGCTAGCGCCGGTCCGACCGTGATCATGAGTCCCATGCTCATGCCGGTCAGCGCGGATGCCGCGGGCAGAAGCTCCCGCGGCAGCAGGCGCGGCAGGATGGCGTTCCGTGAGGTGCCCATCACGGTGGCCGCCGCAGCGTTGAGCGCCGTGAACAGGTAATAGGGCCAGAGCACGTCAACCGACAGCCAGGCGCTGCCGGCGATCGCCGCCGTCGACAGCCAGGCGACGATCGCCGAGGCGAGCGCCACCTTGCGCCGGTCGAACGCGTCGGCGAGCATGCCGCCGTAGAGGCCGGCGAACACCATGGGCAGCAGGGCGACGGTGCCGACCATCGCCACCGCGAAGGTCGAGGACGTCATGTCGAAGATGTGCAGACCGACCGCGACCACGGTCATCTGGCTGCCGATCCCGGCGATCGTGTTGCCCGCCCAGAGGCGAGCGAAAGCCGGACTCTGTTTCAGGGGAGTGAGGTCGACAAGGTGCGTGCGCGTGCCGGCTGAAACAGAGATGGTCGTGCCCTTCGAACAAGCGACACAGGCCGCTCCCCGATGGTACCGGTGCGGCGAAGGGGATGACGGGACGGGCTGCGCTACTCGGCTGGCGCTCGACTCAACGCAGGCGTCGACGTCGCGCCGGCGTCCTCCAGCACCTGGACGAGCCCATGAGCGTTCTCGGTGGCCGGTAGGTTCTGGCGTGCTGCGCTGAGCGAGAGCACAACCCAGAGGGCGAGCACCACAAGCACGAGCACCGCGATCACGTAGACCCACGTGCGTTTGCTCACGTCGTCAGAATCCTCCCAGAACCCGATGGTCGTCAAGGGGTCTGTGCGCAATGTCTGCGGGGTCGCGTGCGCTACTTAAAGGGCGGGGTCGCTGGCAGGATGGGCCCATGGCAGTCCAGCTGAAACGCGCGTACGACGATGCCGATCCCGCCGACGGATATCGCGTGCTCGTCGACCGGCTCTGGCCGCGCGGCGTCACGAAGGACCGCGCCGCGGTCGACCTGTGGCTGAAGGATGTCGCGCCGAGCTCCGAGCTGCGGAAGGAGTGGCACCACAACCCCGGCCGATTCGACGAGTTCGCGGGACGGTACCGTGCCGAGCTCGACCAGGCGGCGGCGGTCGCCGAGCTGGAGGGCATCATCGCGCAGCACCCGACGGTCACGCTGGTGTACGCCTCGAAGGACCCCATGGTCAACCACGCTGCGGTGCTGCGCGACTACCTCGCCGAGCGCTGACCGAGCTAGCCAGCCCCGGGCGTGCCGGAGTCTGCAGCTGAAGCAGCAGCAACCGGACCACCCGGCTGCACGCCCTTGCGCCGCCGAACCCGCCGCGCGACGAAGATCACCGCGGCCGCGAGCAGCGCGACCAGCACCAGCCACGGCAGCAGCACCCCGAACGCCACCAGCAGTCCGGCGAAGAACCCGACAAGCGCTTCCCACCCGGCCGTCAGCCCCGACCAGAACGTGTTCGGGGTCTCGGGTGCGGCCTCCGTCTCCGAGAGCAGCGTGAGCGTGATCGTCGCCAGTGCCACCTGGTCGGCGTAGTAGCGGCGCTGCGACTCCAGGCTCTCCAGCTCGGCCTGCCGAGAGGACAGCGCGGTCTCCAACTCGATCAGGGTCTTCGTGTCGGTCGCGGAGCTGAGCAATGCCAACAGGCGGTCAACGGATGCACTCAGCGCCTCGATGCGGGCGTCGAGGTCTTGGACGACCACGGTGACATCGTCCGTGGCGACCGACACCTCGCGGGCGTCGCCGAGTCGCTTCAGGTCGTCGAGCACCTGCGTCAGCCGATCCGCGGGAATACGCAGGGTCAGCGTTGCGCTGCCCGGGCTGCCGTCGGTCGGCGTCCGTTCGTACCGGCTGTCGACTCGGCCGCCGGCCGATTCGACGATGTCGGTGGCGTCCGCGGCCGCGGCGATCGGGTCGTCAGCGACCACCGTGATCGATCCAGTGCTGATCACCTGCCGGTCGCCATCGGACTCCGCGACATCCGGAATCGCACCGGGCGCACCCGGCGCCATCTCGCTGCTGATGCCACCACCCTGATCGGTGACCGTGCCCTCGGGCGCGGTGGTGCTCGTGTCGCTGCCAGCCAAGCCGGTGCACCCGGCGAGGGCGATGACGGCGGCCAGGAGTGCTGTGGTTCCCAGTATTCGCCTCATGCCATCACGGTACGGTGCAAGCCATCCTGAGCACTACCCAACGTTTGTCACGATTTGAACGTCAGCACGGATGTCGCCACCTGCCATAATCGGGGCTGTGGGGTGGTTCGGCTGGACGCGTAAAAGCAAGGCGCCCGTCCTGCACGTTGCGAGCGATGTGGGAACCGGGCCGGTGGTGATCCTCGTGCACGGCATCGCCTCGTCATCGGTCACCTTCGAGAACCTGGTTCCGCTGCTGGCCCCGCACCATCGGGTCATCTCCATCGACGTGCTCGGGTTCGGCGAATCGCCGTCACCCGACGAGGCCGCGTACACGATGGAGGAGCATGTCGAGGCGCTGGATGCCACCATCCGCTCGCTCAAGCTGAAGCTGCGGTTCGTGCTTGTCGGGCACTCGCTCGGCAGCCTGATCGTGGCGCGCTACTCCACGCTTCACCCGCGCAAGCTCACGAAGCTGGTGCTGGTCTCGCCGCCCATCTATGTGCCGCCGAGCGCGGTGTCCGACCCGATGGACCGCGCCGCACTGGGCATCTACAGCAAGGTTTACGAGTACCTGCGCGGCAACAAGGAGTTCACCATCAAGGCCGCGACCCGCCTGGGCCGGCTCTCGCCGATCAAGAACGTGCTCGACGTCTCCGAACGCAACTGGCGCGCCTTCGTGTACACGCTGCAGAACGCCATCGAGTCGCAGACCAGCGTCAGCGACATCGCCGCGGTGTCGGTGCCGGTCGAGGTGGTCTACGGCACCTTCGACCCGTTCCTGGCCCCGGCTGGGCTCAAGATCGTGGGGCAGATGCGTCACGTCACCGTGCATAAGGTCGACGCCAACGACCACCTGATCCGCCCCCGGCTGGCCCGAGTCGTCGCGGCGGCGGTCGGCTGACCCCTTCCCGCCGGCTCGCGCGCGCCTCTACAGTCAGAGCATGAATCCTGTCGCGCAGGTGCTGGCGGTTCTGGTCGGCGTGCTGGTCATCGGGGTGGGAGTGCTCGAGGCCTTCTTCTACCGCGATCAACGGTTCCACTCGATGTTCCTCATCCGTCCGGAAGTTCAGCGCGCGGTGCGGCTGTGGGTAGTGAACCAGGGTTTCTACAACATGGTGCTCGGCGCCGGCGCGATCCTCGGCGTCATCCTGCTGCAGACGACGGACCCGCTGATCGGCCGCACCCTGATCTTCTTCGTCTGCGCGGCGAACGTGATCCTGGGCATCGTGCTGGTGGTGTCGAATCGCACGCTGTGGCGCGGCGCGATCGCACAATCCGGGCTGCCGCTCGTCACGATCATCGCCGCCCTGGTGGGCGGCTGAGACCGGAGGCTGTGCACATGGAGCACCGAATTCTGGGCCGCACCGGCCGCCGCGTGTCGGTGATCGGCCTCGGCACCTGGCAGCTCGGCGGCGACTGGGGTAAGGTCGACGAAGCGGATGCGCGCGCGGTGCTCGACGCGTCCGCGGCATCCGGCGTCACCCTGTTCGACACCGCGGATTCCTACGGCGACGGCCGCAGTGAATCGATCATCGGCGCGTGGCTGGTCGACAACCCCGACAGCGGGGTGACCGTCGCCACCAAGATGGGCCGCAGGCTCGACCAGGTGCCGGAGAACTACGTGCTGGCGAACTTTCGAGCCTGGACCGAGCGGTCCCGGCTGAACCTGGGCGTCGACACGCTGGATCTGGTGCAGCTGCATTGCCCGCCCACCGCGGTGATCGAGAGCGACGAGGTGTACGACGCGTTGGACACCCTGGTGCAGGACGGCGCGATCGCGCATTACGGGGTGAGCGTCGAAACCGCCGACCAGGCCCTCGCCGCCATTGCCCGACCGGGAGTGGCGACGGTGCAGATCATTCTGAACGCGTTCCGGCTGAAGCCGCTGGACGCGGTGCTGCCCGCCGCAATCGACGCCGGCGTCGGCATCCTCGCCAGGGTGCCGCTGGCGTCTGGACTGCTGAGCGGCAAGTACACCCGCGACACCACGTTCCCGGCCGACGACCACCGCACCTTCAACCGGCACGGTGAGTCATTCGATCAGGGCGAGACCTTTGCCGGTGTCGACTTCGAGACGGGCGTGATCGCGGCGCAGGAGTTCGCGGCGCTGGCCGGCGACCTGCCGCCGGCGCAGGCGGCGCTCGCCTGGGTGGCGCAACTCGATGGGGTGTCCACGGTGATCCCGGGCGCGCGCTCACCCGAGCAGGCCAGGGCGAATGCCGCGGCGGGGGAGCTGCCACCCCTCGGCGACGACTTCACCGCGGCGGTTCGCGACCTGTACGACCGCTACTTCCGCGCCGACGTGCACGCGCGCTGGTGACCGCGGGGCGAACGTCGTAGGGGTTGTGTCGGCGGCCCCGGTGGGCGAGGATTCGGGAACACCATGACGAACGAGCTTCCGGTGGATCATCCTGACGGGCCACGACTCGATCGTGTTCCGCGGCGAACTCGTGTCTTCGTTCTTGACGATCATGAGGTGGTGCGCCGCGGGGTCGCGCACCTCATTGAGTCCGAACCCGATCTGCACCTGATCGGCGAGGCGAGCAGTGTGCGGGAGGCTCGGGCGCGGATACCGGCCACCACTCCCGATGTGGCACTGCTCGACGTGCGCCTACCCGACGGCAACGGAATAGACCTCTGCCGCGAGCTGAACGCGCAGGCTCTGCCCACCGGATTTCTCATCTTCACCGCGCACGACGACGAACAAGCCAGGCACGCCGCACTGATCGCGGGCGCGGCTGGATACCTGGTGAAAGACATCCGCGGAAACCAGCTGGTCGCAGCGATTCGTGCGGTCGCGGCGGGAAAGTCGATCCCGGATCGGATCCCGCACGAGCGAACC
This sequence comes from Salinibacterium sp. ZJ450, assembly GCF_011751885.2. Taxonomy (NCBI): domain Bacteria; kingdom Bacillati; phylum Actinomycetota; class Actinomycetes; order Micrococcales; family Microbacteriaceae; genus Ruicaihuangia; species Ruicaihuangia jiafui. Next base: position 2,772,187 of record NZ_CP061771.1, on the reverse strand, counting down.
GGCGATGCACTGGCTCTGGGGGAGCGGTCGGACCCCCGCCTGGATAGCCTCAGCATGCGCGAGAGACAGGTGCTTGCGCTGATCTCGTCTGGGTTGACGAATCGGCAGATTGGCGAGCGACTCACCATTGCGGAGAAGACGGTGAAGAACTACGTGTCCGGACTGCTGGCGAAGCTGGGTTTCGAGCACCGCACCCAAGCCGCGATCTTCGCCGTTCGGGGAACCCGGTCAGACGACTGAGGGAGCAAACAGACGGTGCGCGTGTGGACCAAGACGCCCGGGGGCAGGCTAAAACTCGTCGAGCCAGCCGAGCAGCACCGAGGCCGTGACATCCGGGGCCTCACGGTGCGGTGAATGCCCGCTGCCCGAGATCTTGGTGTACCGAACCAGCGGGTTCTGCCGCGCCAGCCGCTGCCCGACCTCCGGCGGCAGCATGGTGAAGACGGCGGGGTCGCCGCCGATGATCAGGGTGGGCACGGTGAGTGCGGATGCCTCGGGCAGTAGGTTCCACGGCCGGTTCTGGTCGAACACGCGCCCGGCAGCATCCGGATCAACCTGTTCGAGCGCGGTCTGCTTCGCCTGGATGTCGCGGGCATGCCAGCTCGGGTGCGCAGCGGTGAGCTCATCGGCGTTCTGCGTGAGTTCGGCAACCTCGCCGGCCCGGATCTGGTCGAGGTCGGAGTCGGTCAGCAGCAGCGGCGGATCGAGCAGCACCAGGCGGTAGGTGAACGAGTCGTTCTGCGCCGCGATGATGCTGGCGGTGGCGCCGAGCGAGTGGCCGATCACGAGGTCCCACTCATCAACGGGCAGGTCGGCGGCGAGGGCGTCGAGCGTGTAGTCGTCGACGCGTGGCGCTCCTCCGTGGCCGCGCAGGTCGACCATGGTGACCTGCCAACCCTCCTGCACCAGACGCTCGGCCAGCTGCCACCAGGTGCCGCCGTTCGACCCCAGGCCGTGCACGAGCAGGGCGCGCTTGCCGGATGTTCCAAGGGTGGTGAGACGGGGAAGGGCGACCATGCCCTTACGCTACCGAACGACTCAGCTGGGCTGGACCGGCACCGGCTCGGTGTCGGGAATCGGACTGGCGTCCCGGCCGCGCAGGTCGGGGTGCCAGCGCACGAAGATCACGGCGAACAGGAATCCGGCGAAGACGAAAACGGATGCCACCACGAAGCCGCCGACGGCCATGTACGCGTCGATCATGAAGCCCGCGATTGCCGATCCGATTGCCGCGCCGATCAGCTGTCCGGTGCCGACCCAGCCGTAGGCCTCGGCGGTGTCGCTGAACTTGACGCTCGCGGAGACGATCGCGAAGCACACCGCGAGGGCCGGGGCGAGTCCGATTCCCGAGATCAGCAGGGTGAGTGACAGCCACCAGAAGTCGAGCACCAGACCGGCCAGAGCGATGCCGACGAAGACAATGAACATGCGCCGGGCGAGCGCCCACGGCCCGACCGGCATATGCCCGAATGACAAGCCGCCGGCGAGCGAGCCGATCGACCAGATCGCCAGCACGATGCCGGCCTCGGGCCCACCGTCGCCGTAGACGGCCACGACGCTGGCCTCCACCGCGGCAGTGCCGCCGATCATCAGGAAGCCGACGATCGTGGCCAGCAGCACCGGCCTTCTGAGCAACACCTTGCCGAACGCACGCCGGCTGCGCGGGATGCGCACCCGCCCGACCTCTGGCGACGACAGGAACCAGACCCCACCGAGCACCAGCAGTGCGGCCGCGACGAGGATGGCGACGGTGGTGGAGATCTGCGTGGCGATGAACGTGGTGATCACCGGGCCCAACACCCAGATGATCTCCTGCGCAGATGCGTCGAGCGAGAACAGGGGAGTGAGCTGCTTGGAGTTGACCATCTTCGGGTAGATGGTGCGCACGGCGGGCTGGATCGGGGGTGTGCTCAACCCACCGAACAGGCCGACCAGCATGTACAGCCACACCGGCATCTCGATGAAGGCGATGGCGACCATAGAGAGCAGGCACACCACGAGGGTGAGGGTGATGACCGGACGCATGCCCCAGCGGCCCATCCAGCGGCTGGTGAGCGGACCGGCGACGGCCTGGCCGATGCTCGTTGCCGCCAGCACCAGCCCGGCTGCGCCATACGAATCGTGGATGCGTTCGATGTGCAGCAGGTAGGCCAGCGAGAGCATGCCGCTCGGAAAACGGGCCATCAACTGAGCACTGATGATGCGCGCCACGCCGGGCGTTCGCAGGATGCTCATATAGCTCGTCACAAGAGCATCAGTCTACGGTTCGCAAACGACGCGAAGACAGACTGGAGCGCGTCCGCGCGACACGCCCGAGAGAGCCACTGCGGAGGTTAATTCTTGCCGCAGAAATGTCGGTGGTAAGGGGAAGAATTGGGGACAAAGCTGGGAGAAACGGGCCAAATCTGTTCATAAGCCTGTGGACGAACCTGTGAATAATGACACGACTGTAATTACTTCATCTAGTGCCGGATCAAATGAGGACCACAAGATGTAGTATCGATTCACTGCCAAACAAGATCCGTGGCAGGTCGCAAAAGGGGAGGGAATTAGATGGCAATCACCGTTTACACGAAGCCGTCTTGCGTGCAGTGCACCGCAACATATCGGGCACTCGACAGCAAGGGAATCGAGTACGAAGTTCTCGACGTTTCGACCGACGAGCAGGCCCTCGAAGCGGTCAAGTCGCTCGGCTACATGCAGGCCCCTGTCGTCATCACCGACGACGACCACTGGTCGGGATTCCGTCCAGACAAGATCAACGAACTGGCCACTCGCATCGCGTGAGACCAGTCCTTCTTGATCAGCTCAAGAAGGACCGCTCTCCCTGGAGCATCGCAATGAATCGACTGGTTTACTTCTCCAGCGTTTCAGGCAACACCGACCGATTCGTCAAGAGCCTGGGCCGGAAGGCCACCCGCATTCCACTCAAGGTGCACGACGATCCGATTCACGTCACTGAGCCCTACGTTCTCGTTCTCCCCACCTACGGCGGCGGAAACGGGAGGGGTGCAGTGCCCAAGCAAGTGATCAAGTTTCTCAACGACGAGAAGAACCGGTCACTGGTGCGCGGCGTCATTGCCGCGGGCAATACCAACTTCGGCGAGGCCTACTGCATTGCCGGCGACATCGTCGCCGCCAAGTGCAAGGTCCCGTTGCTTTACCGTTTTGAACTTTTCGGCACGCCCGACGACACTCGGGCCGTCAACACAGGATTGGACCAATTTTGGAATCTGCAGTCGCAAATCTCCCTGTAGTCACAGCGAGCAAGGTCGAGGGCCTGGACTACCACGCCTTGAATGCGATGCTCAACCTGTACGACGCCGATGGCAAGATCCAGTTCGATATGGATCGCGAGGCGGCCCGTCAGTACTTCCTGCAGCACGTCAACCAGAACACCGTGTTCTTCCACTCGCTGAAGGAGAAGCTCGACTACCTGGTGGAGAAGGAGTACTACGAGAAGGCCGTTCTCGACCTGTACCCGTTCGAGTTCATCGAGGGTCTCAGCGACCTGGCGTACTCGAAGAAATTCCGCTTTGACACCTTCCTCGGGGCGTTCAAGTACTACACCTCCTACACGCTGAAGACGTTCGACGGCAAGCGCTACCTGGAGCGGTTCGAAGACCGCGTGGTGATGACGGCGCTCGGCCTCGCCCAGGGCGACCAGAAGCTCGCCACCAACCTGGTCGAGGAGATCATCGCCGGCCGATTCCAGCCGGCCACCCCGACCTTCCTGAACTCGGGCAAGGCGCAGCGCGGCGAGCTGGTCAGCTGCTTCCTGCTGCGCATCGAAGACAACATGGAGTCGATCTCGCGCGGCATCAACTCGTCGCTGCAGCTCTCCAAGCGCGGCGGCGGTGTCGCCCTGTCGCTGTCGAACATCCGCGAGGCCGGTGCGCCGATCAAGCAGATCGAGAACCAGTCATCCGGCATCATCCCCGTGATGAAGCTGCTCGAAGACTCCTTCAGCTACGCCAACCAGCTCGGCGCCCGTCAGGGTGCCGGAGCCGTGTACCTGCAGGCGCACCACCCCGACATCCTGCGCTTCCTTGACACCAAGCGTGAGAACGCCGACGAGAAGGTGCGCATCAAGACGCTGTCGCTCGGCGTTGTCGTGCCCGACATCACCTTCGAGCTGGCGAAGAAGAACGAGGACATGTACCTGTTCTCGCCGTACGACGTGGAACGCGTGTACGGAGTGCCGTTCGGCGACATCTCGATTACCGAGAAGTACTACGAGATGGTTGACGACGCGCGGATCAAGAAGACCAAGATCAACTCTCGCGACTTCTTCCAGACCCTCGCCGAGATCCAGTTCGAGTCGGGCTACCCGTACATCGTGTTCGAAGACACGGTGAACGCGGCGAACCCGATCAAGGGCCGCATCAACATGTCGAACCTGTGCTCCGAGATCCTGCAGGTGAACACCCCCACCACCTACAACGCCGACCTGTCGTACGACCAGATCGGCAAGGACATCTCCTGCAACCTCGGCTCGATGAACATCGCCCTCGCGATGGACTCGCCCGACTTCGCGCAGACCGTCGAGACCGCGATCCGCGGCCTCAGCGCGGTGTCCGATCAGAGCCACATCTCGTCGGTGCGGTCGATCGAGTTCGGTAACGACAAGTCGCACGCCATCGGCCTCGGCCAGATGAATCTGCACGGCTACCTGGCCCGCGAGCGCATCTACTACGGCTCCGAAGAGGGCATCGACTTCACCAACATTTACTTCTACACGGTGCTCTTCAACGCGCTGCAGGCGTCGAACAAGATCGCCATCGAGCGCGGCCAGGCCTTCGAAGGCTTCGCCGACTCCAAGTACGCGTCGGGGGAGTTCTTCGACAAGTACACCGAGCAGGTCTGGGAGCCGGCAACCGAGCGCGTGCAGGAACTGTTCGCGAACTCGCAGGTGCACGTGCCCACGCAGCAGGACTGGCTGGAGTTGAAGGCATCCGTTCAGAAGCACGGTATCTACAACCAGAACCTGCAGGCGGTGCCGCCCACCGGTTCGATCTCGTACATCAACAACTCGACGTCGTCGATCCACCCGATCGCGTCGAAGATCGAGATCCGGAAGGAAGGCAAGCTCGGCCGCGTCTACTACCCGGCGCCGTTCATGACGAACGACAACCTGGACTACTACCAGGACGCCTACGAGGTCGGCTACGAGAAGACCATCGACACCTACGCCGCCGCAACGCAGCACGTGGACCAGGGCCTGTCGCTGACGCTGTTCTTCAAGGACACCGCCACCACTCGCGACATCAACAAGGCGCAGATCTACGCATGGAAGAAGGGGATCAAGACGATCTACTACATCCGCCTGCGTCAGATGGCCCTGGAGGGCACCGAGGTCGAGGGCTGCGTCTCATGCATGCTGTGACGATTTCCCCCCTCGCTTCCGCGTATAACCAAGGACACAACTGATGACTCTCACCGACAAGGTCAACTCGGCCGCCAACGACCCCGCCCACCAGGGCAAGGTCAAGCTGGTCAGCCACGTCAACGCGATCAACTGGAACCGCATCCAGGATGACAAGGATGCCGAGGTCTGGGACCGCCTGGTCAGCAACTTCTGGCTGCCCGAGAAGGTGCCGCTTTCCAACGACGTGCAGTCGTGGGCGACCCTGACGCCCGAGGAACAGACGATGACCATGCGCGTGTTCACTGGTCTCACTCTGCTGGACACCATCCAGGGCACCGTCGGCGCGATCAGCCTGATCCCGGATGCGATCACCCCGCACGAGGAAGCGGTCTACACGAACATCGCATTCATGGAGTCGGTGCACGCGAAGAGCTACTCGTCGATCTTCTCGACGCTCAGCTCGACGCCGGAGATCGATGCTGCGTTCCGCTGGTCGACCGAGAACGAGAACCTTCAGAAGAAGGCTCAGATCATCATGGACTACTACCGTGGTGATGACCCGCTGAAGCGGAAGGTTGCCTCGACCCTGCTCGAGTCGTTCCTGTTCTACTCGGGCTTCTACCTGCCGATGTACTGGTCGTCTCGCGCCAAGCTCACCAACACCGCTGACCTCATCCGGCTCATCATCCGCGATGAGGCCGTGCACGGGTACTACATCGGCTACAAGTACCAGAAGGGTCTCGAGAACGAGACCGAGGAACGCAAGCAGGAGATGAAGGACTACACCTTCAGCCTGCTCTACGAGCTCTACGACAACGAGGTGCAGTACACCCAGGACCTCTACGACGGAGTCGGCCTGACCGAAGACGTCAAGAAGTTCCTGCACTACAACGCCAACAAGGCGCTGATGAACCTCGGTTACGAGCCCATGTTCCCGAAGACGGTCACCGACGTGAACCCGGCGATCCTGTCCGCGCTCTCGCCGAATGCCGACGAGAACCACGACTTCTTCTCGGGCTCAGGCTCCTCGTACGTGATCGGCAAGGCCGTGAACACGGAAGACGACGACTGGGACTTCTAGGCCCCCGCCGCCTCCGCCCATCACCAAGATAGTTGTCGCGATTCCGTTGCAGTGGCGATCGCGACAACTGTCTTGGAACAGACTTGTTGCGTTCGAGGCTCCCTGACAGGGCGCATCAGCGGGCGGGTCTTGCGGGAATTGCGCGACATCACGCCCGCGGCCCCACTGCGGCGTCCGTAAGAGCCTCTAGTATTCCCGCTGACTCTGGTCATCGACGAGCGAGCCCGTTGAGCACGGATGAAATCCGCTGCCCGGTCAACCTCCAGGCAACGGCCTGACCTTCGGACCGGATGCAGCAGCCAGAGATTCGAGATGTGCCGCAGCCTGTTCTGTCGCGTCAGCGATTCGACGAAGAGCAGCAACGATGCTGATGCTTGAGAACAGGACGAGCAGAATCAGGATGACAAGCAGCCAAATGGGATCCATTTCGCGATCCTATCGATCGAACGCATGCGGGCTGTCCAACTACTTCGATAGATGATCGCCGGTGCCCGCTCAGCGTCCGATTATGGGCATTCAGCTTCAGGTTCGATCTCGGGCCAGCCCACCGCGTCACTAGGGACCCATAGGGTGGCCTCATGAGCCTGCAGCCCGATGATTTGCTCACCGGCCCTCGTGGAAGACGGCTGTGTCTTGCGTTCGCGCTGGAAGGATGGGAACTTCTCCGCGTCATGCGGTTTCGCTCAGACCGAGCCAGAGTCCCGCTTTCAGCACGAGCTCGCGACCACCGAAGAAACACTGGGGCTGCCGACGCACGGGCAACGAATCCAGATGACACGCTTTCTCTGAAGTCTCATAACCCACCTGCGTCGTAACTCATCAGTTTCGAACGACTGTGGGAATCTACGACGGCGCGGGTCAGACTGGATAAATGGAGTACGGCGGAGTTGTACCGACAGATGCCCCGGACCCGAGCATCGAGTCCGAGTCACGGGTGCGGAGTCTTGGCTTCCCTGTGTTCCAACTCAAACCGCAGCCGTCGCTGACGCGTGCACCGATTGCCGGCTTTACGGAGAGCAATGGGTCAGTTGGCCAGGAGGAACTGTCGGTGTTGTTCACTTACACGCTGTGGAAATATCCCGACGACCACTCCGACCCTCGCAACGAGATCGAGCTGGACGAACGAACGCGTCGGGCCCTCGAAGAAGAGCCCCCGTGGGGTCGCCCCAAATGGCTGATCGAGCAAGCTCAGATGTTCCGGTACCCAATGCTCTGGGATGCGGTCCGCACCGCCTGGCATGCTTCGCCGGATCGCGAGCGGGACTCACTTCCGCAGCAGCTCGTTGACCACACCAACCACGTTCTGCGCAACAGCTTCCGTGAAGAGCTTGGCCTTCCCGCTGGCCCGAGCACGCGTAACGATTGGAAAGTCACGCCCACCGCGGTGACGGAAGCCTCCACCAACGTCGACGGCCGCGACCGTCCTGCCGTGCAGATCGACACCGATCCATTTGTCCACGCCGTCGGATTCCGCGTCGATGAGCATGTGGTGTGCACGAGCGTCCTTCCCCGCGAGAGCCTGCCGTTTCTTGACTTCTCCCTGAAAACCTACGAGTAAACGGACGCCGCCGCGAGCGTGAGCCGGGACTGCCATGCCAAACTCTGCCCCGAAACCACACTCCGTAAACGAGGTTTCGATACGGCACACGTTTGTGATGAACCGCCCCAGGCTTTATCGACTGTCTCGTAACTTGAGCTCAAGCGGTCAGTGCATCACCTCGAACTTGTGAGGTGTTGTGATGGCTCGTCCCGGCTACCCGTTTCAGGTGCGGAGCTTGTTCTGGAAAGGGGTGCGGTCCGGGCTGTCGGTGACCAATGCGGCGCTCGGCGTCGGCGTGTCCCGGCCGACCGGATACCGCTGGTTCCGGGAGGCTGGCGGGGTGATCCCCGAATCGGCGCGGACAGCGCCAGTGCCCCGTGCCCGGCTGACGTTCCAGGAGCGGGAGGAGATCGCGGTCCGGAACGCCGCTGGGCAGAGCGGCCGGGAGATCGCGGCCGTGTTGGGCCGTGACCCGTCGACGATCTCCCGGGAACTGGCCCGGAACCGGACCGGTCAGGGCTACCGGGCCACCGTTGCCCAGTCGCTGACCGACCGGCGTGGCCGGCGGCCGAAGCCGCGGAAGCTGACCCGGTTACCCTTGCGTCGGAAGGTTCGGGCGTTGCTGCGCAAGCGTTACAGCCCGGAACAGATCGCCGGCCGGTTGCGGCTGGAGTTCCCCGATGACCCGGAGATGCACGTGTCCCACGAGACGATCTACCAAACCATCTACGTCCAGGGCCGCGGCGCCCTGCGCGCCGAGCTGGCGTTGGCGTTGCGCACCGGTCGGGCGTTGCGCAAACCGCACGACTCCGGCAGCCGCGGCGGGCCGATCAAGGACATGGTGATGATCAGCGAACGCCCCGCCGAGGTGGAAGACCGCGCCGTCCCGGGGCACTGGGAGGGCGATTTGATCATCGGCTCGACCGCCTCGAACAGCGCGATCGGCACCCTGGTGGAACGCAGCACCGGGTTCGTGATGCTGCTGCACCTGCCCGGCGATCACACCGCCCGCACCGTCGCCGACGCGATGATCCCCGCCATGCAGTCCCTGCCCGAACAGCTGCGCCGGTCGCTGACCTGGGACCAGGGCTCGGAGATGGCCCGGCACCAGGAGATCAGCCTGGCCACCAGCATGGACATCTACTTCTGCGACCCGCACTCACCCTGGCAGCGCGGCTCGAACGAGAACACCAACGGGCTGCTGCGCCAATACTTCCCGAAGAGCACCGACCTCTCCGTCCACGGCCCCGGCATCCTCGAGAACGTCGCCGCCGAACTCAACGCCCGACCCCGCAAACGCCACGGCTGGCACACCCCCGCCGAAGTCCTCGACAGGCTACTCTCGAACCCATCGAAACCAACCGGTGATGCACTGACCGCGTGAATCCGCCTAACCTCGGTGTCTCAAAACCCATCGTTTCCGGGCGTGGGCGTTGCGACGCATGGCAACCGCTCCAGAGACGGGGTCATCTCCGCCACCTGGATCATCGAGTGCGCAGCGCCGACCGCTGCTTCCCGTCCGCATCAAAGTTTTCAGGAGCGAGCCAGGCTTCGAAGCCCTCCTTAATCTGCGGCCAGTCGCGGTCGAGGACCGAGAACCACGACGTGTCGCGGTTGCGCCCCTTGTAAATTGTCGAGTGGCGGAACGTGCCCTCGAAGCTGAAGCCCAGGCGGTCGGCGGCTCGACGCGACGGAGTGTTGAGACTGTCACACTTCCACTCGTAGCGGCGGTAGCCCAGCTCGTCGAAGACGTAGCGCATGAGGAGGAAGTGTGCCTCACTGGACATCGGAGTTCGCTGCATAGCGCGGGAGAAGATCACCCACCCCACCTCGATCGCACCATTGGTCGGGTCGTGCCTCATGAGCGAGAGGGTGCCGACAGCCCGTCCATTTGACGCGTCGATGACCGCGTAGTGTCGCGGGTCGTCAGCCTGCGCCTGCGCGTGCAGCCAATCGCGATACAGCGCGGACGAGTCGAACGGCCCGACCGGCAGATAAGTCCAGTCGCTGTCGTCGGAGGCGGCGGCATACGCGGCCGAGAGATCATCGGCATGACGTGCCGCGTCGAGGCGTTCGAGGATACAGTACCGGCCTGGCAGCTGGTCAGCGTCTGGCAGCCGCCGAGCGGTCCAGTGGGGCAGGGCGAGACCGATGGGCTGGCCGTACTGGTTGGGCTCCGTATCAGAGTATTCCGTGTTCACAGATCAAGGCTACGAGAACGGTGTTGTCAGCATCCTCATCACCGGCAACTAACGCCACGGAGCCATCAGAGAACACCGCCACAGATCGATCAACTCACATTTATGGCGCGACCCGAAACGTGCCCGCAAACGATAGGTTGCGAGACACCATTGCTTGCGAGACGTGTCCCGCTTGAGGTCCGGCTTACGCGATACCAAGACGCCACTAAAAACGACTTCCGGTTCCGGGGACGGGCGCGGAGGTGCTGTTGTTGTACCGCAGGTGGAACGGATACCCCGCGCCCGGAAAGCCCTCGCCCGGCTCCAGACACTGCTGTTGTCGAGCCCGTGGGCTCGACTGCCCGGCTTGATTGCGGTGCGGGCGGTGAAATGCGTGAGTCGTTGATCGAGGCGTGCGACGGGTGAGTCACTCGGCAAGGAAGTCCGAAACTAGGCGGTTGAAGTCGTCGGGGCGCTCGATCGGCACCACGTGCGAGGACCCGTCTCCTCGGATGACCTTGAACCGTGCGCCGGGGATCGCGTCGGCAACCTCGCGCGCTATCCACGGTGGTGTCAGCAGGTCCTGCTCACCCACGACGACAAGGGTCGGGGCCGTGATCGCGCCCAGCCGACCTAGGGCATCGAACTGCAGGTAGGCATTCGCCTGTCGCCCGTATGCCCCGGGACTCATCGGGTACGGATTGCTTGCCAGCAGCGCGGTGGTGTCCTTTACCGCTTCGTGGTTCCGAAGGAAGGCCGTCGAGAACAGCGAAGTGAGCTGCTGGCCGCCAAACACCTTCCCGGTCGCGTCGTTCGCCTTGACCCAGCTCCAGATTTGGATCGGATCTACGGCGCTTCGTGCCGGCGCTGCTCCCGTCCCGGCGAGGACCAGCCGATCCAGCCGGTCCTCGTGTCGCAGGGCGAACTCCAGGGCAATCATCCCGCCCATGGAGAGCCCCAGCAGGTGGGTCCGCTGAATCCCCAGTGCGTCGAGCAGACCGGCGAGATCATCTGCCATGTCTGCAATGCTGTACGGGCTGCTGGCTTTCGAGCTGCGGCCGGCGTCGCGGTTGTCGACCAAGACCACCCGGAACTGCGTGGACAGGGCCGGGACCTGTGCCAAAGTCCAGAGCGAGGAGTCGTACCCGATCCCCATCACCAGAACGAGGGCCGGTCCTTCACCATGGACCTCGTAATACAGCACCTGCCCGTTCGTCTGCACCGTGCCTGATCGTGGCAGCTTCGTCACGTTCGTGTTCATGGGGATTCTCCTTGTGATTGGCCCGTCTCCCGGCGTGTCCCGTTGCCGGGGATCGGGCTTGGTAAACCTCTATGCGTGAGAAAGACTGTTACCCGGGTAACCCCCGGTGTTACGCCGGGACCGGGTCGGAGCGGGCATGCCTGAGGATCGGTGAGCGATGTACGACGACGCCGAAGCGGCGCTGGTGGAGCAGGCGCGCGGGGCAGCCTCGAGCGGTGACTGGCCGCAGGCGTACGACCTGCTCGTCGGCGCGGACGCGCGCGTCCGGCTTTCGGTGGAGGACCTGGGGCTTCTGGCCGAGGCCGCATACGCCGCCGGTCATCTCGACGTGACGATCGAGGCGTGGGAACGTGCGCATGCTGAGGCTGTGCGCCTCGGCGATCCCATCGCGGCGGCCGGCGCGGCGGCCCGCGTCGCCCTGCACCTGCTGATGGACACCGCGCTGATGGCACCGATCCGCGGGTGGGTCAAGCGGGCGGAGCGACTCCTCGTGGGGTACGACGAGACGCCGGTCCATGCATGGCTGGCGGTCATCAAGAGCTACGAGCGCCTGATGATGGGCGACATCCGCGCCGCCCATGAATGGGCCGGCCGGGCCATCACGGTGGGCTCGGCCTGCAACCCGGCCGCGGCCGCCCTCGGCAGGGTGGCAGAGGCGCATGCCGTGATCCTGGAGGGCGACGTGCGCCGGGGCCTCGAACTCGTCGACGAAGCAGCGGTGGCCACCATCTCCGGTGAACTCGATGCTATATCGACGGGAATGGTCTATTGCGAGCTGGTGTGCATGCTCCAGGGGCTCGCCCAGTACGACCTCGCCGAGGAGTGGACGGAGGCCATGGAGCGGTGGCGCCACGGAAACGGTATCGGCAGCATCCACGGGCGCTGCCGCGTCCACCATGCCGAGATCCTGCGGCTGCGTGGGTCGTCCGCCGAGGCTGAGCGGGTGGCCCTGGCGGCGTGCGCGGAGCTCCGACCCTACCTCCGACGCGAGTTCGGGTGGCCGCTCACCGAATTGGGCCGCGTGCGATTCCAGATGGGCAATCTGCGTGGTGCGGAGGAGGCCTTCCTCGCAGCTCGCCAGGCTGGGTGGGATCCGGAGCCGGGACTCGCCTTGGTGCGACTGGCTCAGGGTGACGTGGCTTTGGCGTCAGCATCCATCAGAGACGCGCTCGAACATCCTCTGACCGTCCCTTCCAGGGAGCTGCCGCCGAACACCGACCTACGCCGGGCCCCGCTGCTGGCCGCGCGGGTCGAGATCGAGGTGGCGGCCGGAGACCTCGCCGCTGCCCGCGACGCGGCCGACGAACTTGCGCGGGTGGCCGCAACGTTCCAGAGCAGGGCACTGGCGGCCAGCGCGGCCATGGCAGACGGACGAGTGCGGTTGGCAGCCGGCGAGGTGGCGGGTGCCCGGCACGCGTTCGACACTGCCGCCCGGCTGTGGGGCCTCGTGGGGGCTCCGTACGAGGTCGCGTTGGCGCGCACCGGGCTTGCACATGCACATCGCGCCGCGGGGGATGAGGCCGGTGCCCACCTGGAGCTGCGGGCAGCCAGCGCCGCCGTCGAAAACCCGGGAACAGAACGTCATACGGACCGCACCGTGTCCACCGCGGGGGCTGGTGGCCGGAAGCTTCTGGCCGGCAGCCCTTCCGGGGCGGTACCGTCGTCGCAGGCGGGGACGCGGCAGGTCGGCGACCGCAAGTCAGACCCCAACGCCTTTCGCCGGGAGGGCGACTACTGGTCCATCTCGTTCGAGGATCACATTATTGCGCTGCGTGATCTGAAGGGCCTGCACTATCTCGCGCGGCTCCTCGCGCATCCCGGTCGGGAGTTCCACGTGCTCGACCTCGTGGCGAGCGGGGTGGATCCAGCCGCGGCCCATCCTGGTGTGCCTGATCCGGAGCTGACGCCTTCCGGATGGGGGGACGCCGGTGCACTGCTCGACACCCAGGCCAAGAACGCCTACCGCCGGCGGCTTGCGGAGATCGATGAGGACCTTGAGGAGGCGCGACTCATGAGCGACAGCGGACGCGTTGTCCAGGCGGAGGCGGAACGTGACTTCCTCATCCGCGAGCTGTCGCGCGCTTTCGGGCTCAGCGGGCGTGGCCGGCGCGCCAGTTCCGCGTCGGAACGCGCCCGCGTCAGCGTGACCCGGGCGGTCCGCCATGCCATGGGTCGGATTCGTCAGCACGACCCCCCGCTGGGGGAGCACCTCGATCGGGCGATCCGGACGGGGACCTACTGCGTCTACCTGCCGGACTCACGCGTCACCGGTTCCTGGAGGATCTGAAAGCTCCGCCCACTTTGTTGTACCGTTCCAGAGATTTGTCGCGTCTTGGCGCGTTGGACGCGCCGGCAAAGGCGCCCGCTCAGCGTCCGATGGCCGGGGCCACATCGGTCTGAGGGAAGTAATCTCTAATTTCCCTGGACGTTTCGGTCAAATCGTGTGAGGAGCGCTCCGACGAGATGAATCACCCCGAACACCGTCAGAACGAGTCCCGCGAAGAAGATGGCCCACAGCCAAGGGTTCCACCCGCTGGTTCCGGTGGCATCGGCATATAGGCCGGACTGGAACAGAGTTACGCCTCCTGAAACCAGAACGATCGCGCCGAGGATCGAAACTAACGCCGCCCCTGAAACCTTTATTGCTATTCCTCCGTGTGTTGATACCGCCGTCAAAGGTGAATGAGCCTACCTACGAGGGTGTTTCTGCCGACCATCGCGGCCAGGTGTCGACGGGAGCGGTCGGGTCGAAGCCGCGCAGCCGGACGAGTTCCACTTCTCCGAGTGAGCGCGTGACCGCCCAAAGGCTGTGCATCCGTCCTGCTGAGTTGGCCGCGATCCAGGACAACACCTCGTCTAGGTCTGCTTCGGAGAGCTCCCACGCCTCGCACTCCATGCCCGTCCAGAAAAAGACACGGTAGGCAGGGTCGACGACTTCGGTGGTCTGGTCACGAGGATCGATCGTCCGTGCTTGCATTCGACTAACCTACTGATTCGCCGAGACTCGGATCCCTTGGTTGCCCAAATCTGCTGCCCGCTCAGCGTCCCCCCGACCGGACGGACGCCCAGCGAGCTGGTCCGGAGTCGCTTCCCAGGCCCACGGTAGAGTTCGAGCGTGAATGTCAGTCGCTTGTCGGTCGCCATCGGTGCACTCGCCCTGCTCACTGTTATCACGGGCTGCACCGCCTCGGGCGGCTACCCGATATTCGACCGAGAGCAGACAGCGGAGGACGAGCTGCCGGCAGTGTTCGACAAGATGGATCTCGGTGAGTACGACGTGGCCAGTTCCCGTTTCTCCGCGACGCACGAAGGCGTCGACTACTACCTCATCAAGGAAGTTGACGCCGCCGGGCGTCCCACGGAGTGCGTGGCGATTGCCGACCCGGAGTGGCCGGTGATCGGTTGCGGTGCCTACTCGGTGGTCAGCGGAATCGGTGTCGACGAGGTGCAGCTCGTTCCGGCTCCCGCCCAGGATGACGACGAGTGGACGGCGATCAGCGACAACGTGAGAGTGAAGGCTGACAGTTAAGCGACTCCGACAGTAGGAGCGCGGCCACGCGCGTGACGGGTTGGAGTGTTCCGAAGTGGATCGCCTCATCGAACCCGATTAGCAAGTTGGAAGTGCTGCCCGTTCAGCGTCGGCGAAGTGGAGCAGCCAGCCACCTCGAAGCAGAGCAACCTTCACTTCAGTGTGATAAGTGGCTAGTGTGTCGCTGAGTGACAGACAGCCCACTGCCCTTTCGACGAGGACCCCATGCCCAGACTGAGCCCACGTCTTGCCATCGCCGTCGCAACTCTGGCGGCGATCGGCCTTGCCGGCTGCGCCACCGACCGCGCACCGGATTCCGAGCCGATTGAGACCCCGGCGCCGCTTGCCGTGACCGTGCCCATGCCGGACCTCGGTCCGGCTCCGCCGCGGGATCAGCTGACCGACGAGCAAGTCGAGGTCATGCGCGTGGAGCAACTGGACTTGGATTGGGAACGGGTGGTGGCCGCGCACCCGAACGCCGTGCGCCCCGATGTCCATTTCGCTGGTTACCTGACGACAGAGGATCACACTGAGGTGCTGAGCGCCTGCTTCGCCGAGATGGGGTTCCGTTCGGGCTCGGCACTGACATGTACGGCAAAGTCAGCGGGATGGAATGGACCACAGACTTGGAAGAGCACGCGGTGGGCGCCTACGTTTGCCTGGGCAGGCATCGGAGCCAGCCCTTCGCCCCGCCGAACGACGCGCAACTCGGCTGGGTGTACGACTATCTGACCCAGTTCCTCGCACCCTGCTACGAAGCCAACGGGATCGAGAACCCACCCGGGCCGTCACGCGAGGATTTTGTGGCCAACTGGCCTGACCAGGGCTGGTTCCCCACAACGGGGCACTTCCCGATGGAAATAGACGAGGAGAGGGCAATCTTCGAAGCATGCCCGCCGCCAGCGTGAGGAGAAGCGTTCCTGATGCTTCGCTCGTAACTGGTCTTGGCTAGGCGCCACGATCGGAATAGCACCATTCATCGCCGCCTCGATAGCCGCCTCGCAATGTTCGCCGCGTCTGGCGAGTGACCCAGAGGGGACGGAAGAGGTCCGCATCATGCGAAAATCCTTCCCTTTCGCTAGACCTCAATCAGCGTCGAAACGCCCGCGCCCGAGGTCGAGATGACGCTGCTGGTGCCATACGACAGGGGCGACGTCATCTCACGCCTGCACGTGCAGGGCAGGGTGCTGAAGACCGAGTATCTGGAGAAGGGCACGCGAGTGAGGGCGCTGGTTCACCCGGCAGGGGTGGACGCGCTCAGCGACTTCGTCGAACGCCGCGCCTAAGCTCGGCGGTCAGGCAGTTGCCTGCTCGACGTCCTCCCGCGTTGCACGCGTGGCGGCGAATTCGACGCCGCGCGGACGTGAGAGGAGCAGCGCGACGATCGCGACCGCGCCAAGGACGGCGTCGGGCAGCCACGTTCCGAGCGTGACGACGTGCGACGCCAGAAACAGGGGCAGTGTCCAGAGGGAGAGCCAGACTAAGCGGGTGCCGATCCCGCCCAAGGTGGCTACGAACCCGATGAGTGCGAACGCCGCACCGAACGATGCGATGAGCACTTGGGCGTCATAGGGGAACGGGTCATCCACGAACAGGGTGGAGAGCGCGATGACTCCGGTGAGAACAAATAACACGCAGAGCACAATCTGACCGACACGAGCACGTGCTGACATGACACATTCCCTTCAGTGAGGACGCTGTGCGCTCACCCTAGGGGTAGTCATCGGACATCGGCAATCGCAGTTCGATCCGGATCCCCGACGGTCAGACCGAGCGGAGCACCGCCACGACCTTGCCGAGCACCTCGGCGTAGTCGCCGAGGATGGGTTCGAAGTTCGAGTTGCGCGGCAATAGCCAGGTGTGGCCGTCGCCTTGAGGATGAACAGGTCACCCTTGCCGACCAGCTGGCGGGGGAGCGGGAAATCACCGCCGGCGACGGATTGATTTGGCAGCGTTTCGTCCTAGGTGGTTGATCGGCCGCGCGTCAGCGCAACTGGGCGAAGACGCGCACGGGACCTGAATCGAAATCTGATCGCTCCGTCATTCCCATGGATTGGTAGAAGGCGCGTTGCTGCGGTTCATCATCGGTGATGAGCACCGTTTGCCGAACGTGCTGGTACCGCTCTTTCACCTGAGTGAAAAGGGCACGTCCCACGCCGGTTCCTTGGAACGCCGGGTTCACCAGGATGTCTTGCAGATAGCAGATTGTCGCATCGTCGGAGATGGTCCGAGCGAGGCCTATTAGCTTGCCGTGTTCGCTCCGGGCCGCTACTACAAAGATGAGTTCTTTATCGCTCGATAGAGCAGTTCTGGGTTGTTGGTGTACGCCGCCCAACCAACAGAGTCATATAGCGAAAGCACTTCCGCATCGGACACTGGGAGGGCGGTCGATATGGTGAAGTCAGACATTGACGTGGTGTTGCACGGCGTTTACCTCCTGGGCGCTGAGACCGGTTTGAGTCCCATGCCTAGACTTCCGGTTCCTAGGCGAAATGCCGTAATGCCCGTCCCGCTGGCCCCCTTCCCATCCGCCCATCAGCGCGATCTGCGAGCAACACCAGAAATCATTCAACGTGCCCGCTCAGGGTCCCGGCAGTGTGATGACGCCGAGCTGCTGCATCAGCGCGAGATCGTTCCTATCCGACCAGTGTTCGACGAGTTTGCCATTCGCGATGCGGTGAATCGCCACCGCCGTCTCGCGGAGGTTCGTGCCCGTGGCGCGCAGCGGGCCTGGAAGATCCCCATCATGGCGGCCGTACGCCGTCAGCCTCGTTACCACCTTGTCGCCCTCGGCGATCTGGTCCTCGATCTCATGCCGACCGGGTGTGGCATTCCAGAAGATCTCGAAAGCTCTTTTCAGCCCCTCACGCCCAGCCGGTAGTCCGGGAAACGGCGCCGGATTGTGGTCGATGTAGTTCTCAGCAACCAACTCATCCATTGCGTCAACGTTTCCGGCATCGATCTCCGCGTAGAACCGCCGCACAAGTGCCTTGTTCTCTTCGGGCTCCATGACTACCTCTCCATATATAAGGGGCAAGTTAGTGCCCGACCCACCCGAGGTCAAGGTCGTCCCGCGCCCGGCGTGGCCTGCCGCCTCGTCTGACGAATGTTGCCGACTGAGAACGACCACCGTCAACGTTGAATCGGTGCCCGTTCAGCGTCACTGAAACGGCTCGCGGATTCGAGCACATCGTGGTTCAACCATCCGCCGGTTCAAGTGGTGGTCTAAGCATGAAGCACCAGATGTAAGCACCGAAGGCGCAATATCGGCTCGGTTGGCCGAATCGGATAGCACTCCTGCTCTAATTCGGGTGCGGCGTAGCATCGCAGACATCGCCGGCCCCACTGCTGGTGACGGGTCTCGCCGTCTGAGGCGGCTGACCGATCTCTTCGAGCAGTAGGTCGACGGCGAGTTCGGCGGTGGCAGAGGCGTGCTCGATGCGGTCCAGGCGGAACCAGCGCACGCCTTGGCGCAGTCGGCAGTGCGCGATGAGGTACCAGTGACCGTCGGTGTATGCGAGCAGCTGGGGGTCGACGCGCCGGGAGGTGACCTCACTGTTGGCGTCGCGGTAGCGCAGCGCGAGGACACGGCGCTGCTCCAGCGCAGACTCCACCGCCGTGCGCACGCGTTTTGAACCGTGCGGTGTGCCGTCCTCGTTGGTCCAGATCCGGCGGGTCAGGCGGGCGGTTCGATCACGTGCGGGCGGTTCCATGACATTGAGGATCTTGGTCAACGCAGCCCGGCCGTGGCCGTCGAAGGGCTGGCCGCGGTGAGCCTCGACGGCCGCCGCAAGAGCTGCCGCTTCGGTGGGGGTGAACGTGACCGGTGGCAGGGTCGCGGACTCGTCGACCAGATAACGACCGCTCCGTCCGAGGCGGGCCCATACCGGGAAACCCGCCTGCTGCAGCGTGGAGATATCCCGCTTGACGGTGCGCAGGCTGACCTCGAACACCGCGGCCAGCTGCTCCGCGGTCCGCCCGGTATGGCCAGCGCGGCGGAGTTCCTCTCGCATGGCGTAGAGACGGTCGATTCGATTCACGGTCTAAATGGTGCCATAAGGGTGTCATTGAGACCCGTCAGACTTCACTTCATGACAATCACAGAGCGCACACCCCGTCCCGTTGTCCTCGTTCCCGGATACTGGCTCGGCGCCTGGGCGTGGGACATCGTCGCCGACCGCCTCCGCGCGGCTGGCCACCAAGTCACTGCGATCACGCTGCCCGGCTTGGAGCGGGCGTCGGTGCCCCGTGACAGCATCCATTTCGCTGATCACGTCGCCGCAGTCCACGGTGCACTATCGCTGGTCGGGGAAGATGCTGTCCTGGTGGCCCACAGCGGCGCCGGGGCGGTAGCCACCGCGGTTCTGGACGCCGCGCCCGACCAAGTCTCCCGCGTCGTCTACGTCGATAGCGGTCCGACAGCCGACGGTTCGGTGCCGCGCCCCGACCTCAGCGACGGCGTCGCGGAGCTCGTCCTGCCATCGTTCGAGGACCTCGTGGCCGCCGGCGGCAGCCTGACGGGGCTGGACGAGGAATCCCTGACCCAGTTCCGCAGGCGAGCGGTCCCGCACCCCGCCGGCGCCGTCCGGGAGCCAGTGGTACTGAATGATCAACGACGCCACGCCGTACCCACCACGCTGGTGTGCTGCTCCATCCCCAGCGAGACGGTCCAAGCTATGACTGCGGCGGGCGAACCTATGTTCGCCGCAGTGGCGCAGCTCTCGGATGTCGAGTACATCGACCTACCCACCGGACACTGGCCCATGTGGTCCCGACCCACCGACCTCGCCGACCTCATTTCGGCCGCCGCAGGCCGATAGGGGCAGTGCACCCCCACTCTTATGTGCCCGACACAGCGTTCCCGTCAGAAACGTCTTCCATCATCACGGCCGACCATTGCCAACGATCGCCTCCATCCGCTTCCGTCGAAAGCTAAGACAAATTTGCGATTCTTTACATCTGGAGAGCAACGCCGATGGACCCATTCGAAGCGCCCGCTGAAGGTCCCTGAGAGACTTCGTCGCGCGCACGGTCAGAGCGCGATTGCAAACCCCCGCAGAGAAAAGTGAGGCTGCCGCGAAGCCCATGCCAACTGTCGCGGCCAACTGTCGCGGTGAGCAACGTGCGTGCCGACACCGCGGCGCGCCCCCCTAAGTTGGTTGCAACGACCGGCTGGCCAGCCAAGTGGTGACGGCCATGATGAATATGGCCACCGCACCAATTGACGCCAACTACACCCTGTTTTTTTCGGTGCAGTTCGCAAGATGATCGCACAGACGGCTGGTCGATCCGGCGCAGAAGAGCAGCACCACCAGCACGAAAGACGTTGCAGACAGGCGCCACGGGGACTTGCTAGGTGGCGATCGTTCAGACGCACGAAGGGGATGACGGGATGGAGCGCGCTCACTATGCTGGCGCTCAACTCGCCCAGTCGAGCGCTCGAGGAGATGGCGATGTCGACTACGGAATCTGCTCGGCGGATGACGGTCCTCCAGGCGACCTTCATCGGCGTGGGTTCGATGGTTGGTGCCGGGATCTTCGCACTCCTCGGTGCCGCCGGCGCGGTTGCAGGCGCGGCAGTCTGGGTGTCCTTCCTCGTCGCCGGCGCGATCGCGGGACTGCAGGGCTACTCATTCGCGAAGCTCGGCGCCACGTTCCCGACCGGCGGCGGCATCCTCACGTATGTGGCGCGCGGCTTTGGCGAAGGCCATGTGGCCGGCGTCACGGCCTGGCTGTTCTACGTCGCGGGTGCGATCGTCACGGCGATGGTCGCCGCAGCGTTCGGCGGCTATGCGAGCTCAGTCTTCGCGGATGACGACGTGTTCTGGTCGAAGGTGTTCTCGGTCGCGCTGGTGCTCGTGATGACCATGCTGAACGCGATCGGGTCCAGCACCGTCGCGCGCGTGCAGGCGGTCATCGTGAATATTGTGCTCGCCATCCTCACGGTGTTCGCGGTGGTCACGATCGCGAACTGGGATCTCGCCCTGCTCGCCCCGTCGGGCTATCCCGGAGTGCGTGAGATCATCGCCAGCGTCGCCCTGACCTTCTTCGCGTTCCTCGGCTTCCGTGAGATCACGTTCACCGCGAAGGACCTTCCCCACCCGCACCGGCAACTGCCGCGAGCAATCTACCTGGCCCTCGCCATCGCGACGACGATCTATGTCGCGGTCTCGCTCGGCGTGTTCGGCACACTGACGGCCGATCAGGTGACCACCTACGGCACCACGGCGCTGGCTGAAGCGGCGAAACCGACCCTCGGAGAGGCCGGGTACGTGCTCATGGTCATCACGGCGCTATTTTCCACGACGGGCGCCGTCAATGCGGGCCTCTACCCTTCGGTGGGCATGACCCGGCAGCTTGCTTCCGTTGGCCAGTTCCCTCCGTTGTTCGCCCGCACGGCCCTGCGTGCACCGGTCGGGCTGCTCGTGATGGCTGGGATGACCATCCTGCTGGTGACGTCCTTCAACCTCAACAGCATCGCCTCGATCGGCAGTGCGGTAGCCCTGCTCGTGTTCTCCACTGTGACGGTGGCGCACTTCCGCGTGCGTCGAGAGACGGGCGGGAACCTGTTCGTGCTCATTGTCGCGCTCGTCGCCACGCTGGGCACGTTCGTGGTGTTCTGCACGACGACCCTCGTTGACGAACCTGCGACGGCGATCGCGCTCGTGGTCATCATCGCCCTGGCCGTCACCATCGACCTGGTCTGGAAGCGGGTGCGTCAACCGGGAGCGGCGCCGTAGCTGCGGAGGAACAGCGCAAGGGCCAGCGCGAGCCGCTCGATCTCGGACGGGTCGACGCTCTCGTTTGGCGCGTGAATGAGCGCGAGTGGCTCCTCCACTCCGAGGAGGATGATCTCCGCACCCGGGTACGTGTCGGCGAACACGTTGCACAGCGGGATCGATCCGCCCTGTCCGAGGGTGGCCATCGGCGTGCCATACGCCTCGTGCATCGCCGTGCCCATCGCCCGGAACCCCGACCCTTCGATTGATGCTCTGAACGGTGCGCCGACCGCTTCCGTCCGTACGTCGACGTTAACCCCCCACGGGGCATGGTCGCGCAGCTGCGCCACAAGAGCGTCGTGGGCGTCGTTCGCGTCGGTGCCGGGCGGTATCCGGAGGTTGAGCCGGGCGGCGGCACGCGGCACGATCGCGGCCGACGAGCCCGTCACGGGCGGGCAGTCAATCCCCAGCACGGTCACCGTGGGGCGCGCCCACAGCATGTCTGAGACGGCTCCGTCGCCGAGCAGTCCGACGCCGTCCAGTACGCCGGCGTCGGCGCGGAATTGCTCGGCCGCGTACCGCTCGCCGTCCCACGTCTGAGTCGCGTCAAGACCCTCGATCGTCGTGTTGCCCCGCTGGTCGCGCAGGCCGGCGAGCATGTCGATGAGGGCGGCCAGCGCGTCGGGAGCCGGGCCGCCGAACATGCCCGAGTGCACCTCTGAGGCGAGTGCCTCTACGGTTACGACCACGTTTGCCATGCCCCGCAGGCTGACGGTCGCCGCCGGCCTTCCGACCGCCGCGTTCCCGGTGTCGCACACCAGGATGGTGTCCGCCCGCAGCACGTCGGGGTTGGCGGCGACATAGGCCTCGAGGCCACCCGTGCCCTGCTCCTCTGAGCCCTCGACGACGAGCTTCAGGTGCACCGGGATGTCGTCGCCGAGCGCTCGCAGTGCGAGCAGGTGCATGACGATATTGCCCTTGCAGTCCGCAGCCCCGCGTCCGTACCAGCGCCCGTCCACCTCGGTGAGTTGAAAGGGTGGTGTGCGCCATGCGGACTCGTCGAGCGGGGGCTGCACGTCGTAGTGCGCATACAGCAGCACCGTCACGGCAGCTGGATCGGCAGAAAGACGTGCTCCCACGACGGCTTGGCTGCCATCGGGAGTGATCTCGAGTCGAGCGTCGGCGAAGCCGAGCTGGGCATAACGGTCGCGTACCCACTCCGCCGCCTTGGTGCACTCTTCGGGCGGGAACTGGCGCGGGTCGGCGACCGACCGGATGGCCACGAGCTCGGCGAGCTCGGGCTGCACGGTCGCCATCAGCTCGCTGATGCGAGCGCGGAGGTCCATCGTCATCCGTTCGCCGAGTCGGTGGTCTCGAGGCTGTCGACGAACTGCTGGAATTCGTCCAGCTCATCGGGGCAGTACACCTTGATGATGGCCAGCTGGCCCTGCATGACCTTGTTGTCGACGATCACCGGACGTGTGCCCGGACCGCCTGAGCCGTTCGTCAGCAGTCCGTACAGCGTCGCACGGCTCAGCGCCTGGTTTGGGTTGGCGCATGCGGCGCCGCCGTCGTCGCCGAGTACGCGGGCGATGACCTCCGGCTCGGGCGTTGCCGTCGCGCCGGCGTCTTCGAGCGTCTGAATGAGCTCATCGGCCTTTTCCATGGCCCGCTGGGTTTGGCGGGCCGTGCTGAACGAGAGCACCGCCCACACGGCAAGGATCACCAGCACAACGGCCGCGACGATATAGACCCATGAGCGTTGGCGTCGGGTGGAGTGTTCTGTCCCCGTACTCATTTCGCCACCTCCTCCTCCGACTCAGCAGCCGCCTCCGGCAGCTTCCACGACGGCTTCCGGAACCGGTAAAACAGCCACGGTATGAGCAGCCCGAGGCCGAGGGCACCGCCGGCGACGATCACGAAGTAGACCCACGGGTTGCCGCCGCCGAACTGCGAGGGTGGGATGAACCCGACGAGCAGGGCGGCAAGCGAGGCGGCGAAGCCGATGCCGCACAGGCCGATGAGCATTGGTGCGCGGTAGCCGCGCGGGTGGTCGGGGTGACTGCGCCGCAGCCGCACGGCAGCCACGAACATGAGCAGGTACATGATCAGGTACACCTGAGTCGTGATCACCGAGAAGATCCAGTAAGCGCTGGACACGTTGGGGATGAGCGCGTAGCCGAGGGCGATCACCGTGGTGACGAGCCCCTGCGTGACCAGCAGGTTCTGCTGCACACCGTTCTTGTTCAGCTTCTGCAGGAAGGGGGGCAGGTATCCCTCTTGGCGCGAGATCAACAGCAGACCCTTCGATGGTCCGGCCAGCCACGTCAGCATGCCACCAAGCGAAGCCGCTACGAGCGCGATGCCGATGATCGGGGTGAGCCATTGCCAGCTGAACACCGCGAGCACCGCGTCGAACGCCTGCATCACGCCCGCGGTAAGCGAGAGCTGGTCGGCCGGCACGATCCAGCTGATGGCCAGGGCCGGCAGGATGAAGATCAGCAGCACTAGGCCCATCGAGAGGAAGATCGCCTTCGGGAATTCCTTGGCGGGCCTGCGCAGCGACGACACGTGCACCGCGTTCATCTCCATGCCGCTGTACGACAGGAAGTTGTTGACGATCAGCACGAGGCTCGCAAGGCCCGCCCACTGCGGGAAGAAGTTCGCCGCGGTCATCGGCGCGGCCGACGGGTTGCCCTGTCCAAGGTAGACGGCACCGAGTATCACCAGCAGGGCGCCGGGGATCAGCGTTCCGATGATCAGGCCGGCGCCGGCAAGGCCGGCGACGCCCTTCGTCCCTCGGGACGAGATGAACACGCCCGACCAGTAGCAGACCATAATCACGAGTGCCGTCCAGACCCCGCTGCTCGCGAGGGCAGGGTTGATCACGTAGGCGAGCGTCGATGCCACGAACCCGAGCAGGGTCGGATAGTAGAAGATCGTCATCGCGAACTGGCACCAGACGGCGAGGAAGCCCATCGGCTTCGAGATGCCGGTAGCCACCCAGTTGTAAACGCCGCCCTTCCACCCCGACGCCAACTCCGCCGAGACCAACGACGTCGGCAGCAGGAAGACGATCGCGGGCACGAGGTAGAGGAACACCGCCGCCAGCCCGTAGACCGCCATCGTGGGCGCCGGTCGCAGGCTCGCCACCGAGGCGGTGGTCATGAGTGCGAGTGCGATCCACGAGATATAGGCCGTTGCCGGCGGCTTCCCGCCCGGGATGCCTCCGCCTCGGGCGCGGCTGGCCGAGGCATCCTTGGTGCTCATTGCGACATCCTTGATCGGGGCGTCGCTGCGGGCCGCCCTGCGATCCAGTGGAGCTCCGACTTCAACCGCTTGATCATGGCGTCCGCCCTTCTCAGAGCACCCCAACGCTGTGCCCTACAGAAAGGGCCCCGCTCACCCGCTAGTGGCGCTGAGATGCCGATCTGAAACTCAGGATGCTCCCAGATCTGCTCCTCGTCAATGGGCCTTTTGTCCGATTTCCGCGGGGTCGATGTGCGGTGCTCCAGGCGACAAAGGCGCTACTGAACGGCGGGTTCGCTTGGCAGGATGAGGCCATGGCACTAGAGCTGTTCATCTGGGTGAACGGGCCACCCGACCAGACGGGCCGTTCTAAGAACTGTTTCAAGAACCGCCAGAAAACGAAACGCTCCTGAGAATTCTCGGGAGCGTTTCGTTGTGGGAGGCCCTACTCGACGATACGGAGGGCATGGTCGGTGTTGTTGAGCCGCTCACCGCCGCTGTCGGTGACCGTGACGATGTCCTCGATACGGACGCCGAAGCGGCCGGCGAGGTAGATTCCCGGTTCAATCGAGAAGCACATCCCGGGCCGGAGGCGTTGCTCCTCGCCCTCGACCATGTACGGCGGCTCGTGGGTCGTCACACCGATTCCGTGACCAGTGCGGTGGATGAACTCCTCGCCATACCCTGCCTCGGTGATCACCGCCCTGGCGACCCGGTCGATTTCCTGGCACGGCACCCCCGGACGGACCGCTTCGAACGCCGCCTGCTGTGCGCGTCTGACCACCTCGTGGACCTCCCGCACCTGTGCCGACGGCTCGCCCACGCACACCGTGCGGGTCGTGTCCGACCCGTAGCCGTACATGAGACCGCCGAAGTCCAGCACCACCGCATCACCCTGCTCGATCACCCGATCGCCTGCCTCATGATGAGGGTTAGCGCCATTGGGGCCAGAGCCGACTACGGTGAAGTCGACCTGCTCATGCCCGAACTCCCGCAAGAGCCTGGCCAGGTCTGCAGCCACCTCCGTCTCGCGCCGGCCGGCGAACCGCATTTTCACGATCTCGCCGTAGGTCGCGTCCGCGGCGGCGCCCGCCATCTCGAGGCGGCCGAGTTCGTTGGCGTCCTTGACCGCGCGCATCATCGGGAGGCTTTGGCTCAACGCCCGGTAGCGGGTATTGGGCAGTGCCGCCTGCAGTCCGAGCAGATGCATCGCCCATGCCGAGTCGGAAATCCCGAACCGCCCGTCCCGCTGCAGCAAGGGACGGGCCGCCTGGTACGGGTCCGTCCCATCGACCCAGTCGACGATCGCCACGCCGGGTGAGCCTTCGGCGGCTTCCGCATCGGGCCTTTCCAACACGGGCACGAGCAGCGTCGGGCGCCCGTGGGGGGCGAGAACCAGCATCGTCAGCCGCTCGGTGATCGCGGTCGGCCGGTAGCCCGTGAGCCACAACAGGTCCGGGCCAGGCGTCACAATGACGCCGTCAAGTCCCGCCTCGAGCGCGTCGTCCACCACACGAGCCATCCGGGCCGCATAGTCGTCGCTCGTGAACCTGCTGGGTTCCGATCGCATCTGTGGCTTCATCGCACTGCCTCCCTTGTGCCTCCGTCTCAGGATCGCACCCCGCCCGAGCCCTGAGAAGTCTTCCCGCACCGTACGCTTGGCTGCACTCGCAGCAGTCAACGTTCCCGGAGGATTACTTGGATCTCTTCACGCTGGGCTTTCTGTTCGTCGGCCTCGTTCCACTGGCCCTCGCGATTTGGGCGCTCGTGAGCATCGCCCACACCCCGTCCGAGCCGATACCGAAAGTGCTGTGGGTACTAGTCGTGCTCTTCTTCCCGCTGATTGGTCCGATCCTGTGGTTTGCTATCGGTCGGTCGGCGGCCTTGCAGAAGAATTGATGCTCAACACCACCGGGTAGTGAGCAGGCTAATCAGGAATCTGGCTTGTATTCCAGGATGTCCCCCGGCTGACAGTCGAGTACACGGCAGATCGCATCCCGCGAGTCACAACAGGGAAGATATCGGCGTCCGGCTTATGAAGGCCGTTTCAGCGCGTAGAAGCTGACCCCGCCGAGTCAGGCGGCAGCGGCGGTATGGAAGGTGTCGCGAACGCAAGGGTCAAATGCGAGAGGTCGTCGCGCGAGACAACCGCGGTGAGTATCCGATCACCCAAGTCGGCCCCGATGGCATAGACGTGCGGGTCAGTGTCCATGCGCATGGCGGTTACGTCGACCCGTCGATTGGGAAGGTAGCAGGCTCGATGTGCCGCTCGGTCACCGGGGAATCGAGCTCGCCGGGGAAGCCGCCGCCCACGCGTTGCTCGCGGAAGATGTTCATCAGGATGTAGTTGACGTGCCCGACCAGCGTCGACTCTGGAGTCACCGCGATATTCAGGCCTTGTCGCGGCATGTGTTTGGGGCTGATCCTCGATAGAGGTTTTCGAGCGATTCCGTCACCCGTTGGGGGTCTCGACAACCTCGACCAGCGGGAAGCCTGCTCGACCGGCGGGTGCAGGCAGGAGCTCAACTGGCCGCACATAGGCTGGCCACATGACGGACAGCGCACTCATCGGCCCCGTCAGCGCACCTGATCTGCACGTCATGAGCTACAACATCCGTCGCCGCCTGCCGCATATCAACCCGCGCAGCCCCGACCGGTGGGTTCACCGCCAGCCACTATTGAAACGACTACTCCAGGCGGAGCAGCCCGCGCTGCTCGGGGTGCAGGAAGCATTGTTCGACCAGGCCAGCTTCGTGCGGCACACACTCGGCGACCACTACCGCTCGATCGGACACGGCCGCGAAGCCAACACCGGCGGCGAGGGCTGCCCGATCTTCTACGACTCCCGGCGGCTGCGCGTGCTCGCGTGGCAGCAGACGGCCCTCTCCGACACCCCGCACGTGCCCGGATCCAGCTCGTGGGGCAACCACGTTCCGCGCGTCGTTGTCGACGCCACCTTCCGCGACCTCGCCACTGGCGCCGAGTTCCAAGCCGTGAACACCCACCTCGACCACAAATCCCGCATCTCGCGGCTGCGATCCGCCGACGCGCTACGGAGCATCGTGTCCGCTTCGCCGCTTCCGGCGATCATGACCGGTGACTTCAACACGGATGCCGACACCGACCCATACGACGCCCTCACCGGGCAGGGCCTGCTGCTGGACACCTGGGACACCACCGATAGGCGACTCACCGAGGTGTGGGGAACGTTCCCGGACTACCGTCCGCCGCGGCACGACCGCAAGCGCATCGATTGGATCCTCGTCACCCCCGGCATCGCGGTGCCAAAGGCCGCCATCAACGTGACCCGGTACGAGGGCGGCTGGCCGTCCGACCATGCGGCGGTGCAGGCGGTCCTGAACCTCGTCACGACCGCGTCCTAAATCCTTCACAGGTGGCGGCTCGCACGAGCAATCCCCAGTCGCGCTGAACCTCCGGCATCCCGGTCCGCGAACTCGCATCCATTCGGCGAATCTAGCCGTTGCCGAAGTCGCTTACCGACTCGGAAAGTATTTGTTATGCTTTCCGTTATGGAAAGTCAATCTAAGCGTCCGTCGCCAGACGAAGCCACAGATGCTCTGAATGTGCTGTCGACCGACCGGGAGCGCCTCGCTGCGAGCGTCCACGTGCCTTGGGTGCTGCTGGCCGCCTTCGGAGGCGTGGGCGCGTGGTGGGTCTCCGCTGCGGCGGCCACCAATCCCGGCGAGAGCTACGAACCGCCCTCGTCGGGTTGGCTGGCTCTGGTCGGGACGCTCGTGATCGCGTATCTGATCCAGCGCGAGACCGGCGTCCGCTTCCGGAGTATGGGCGCGCGTGCCGGCTGGGCCGTCGTCGGGATCATCGCCGCCTGTCTCGTGCTCTTCAGTGTCTCTCTTGGCCTCGTGTCGTTCAACATGCACTGGGCTGTCGTACTGACCAGCCTGGCTGCGTTCGCGGCGACCACATGGCTGGCCGGCGTTGCTTTTCAATCGGCAGCGGAGAAATTGCGCCGTGAGTGAGGCACGGTTCGACGAGACCATCCATGCACCTGTGCGGCTGCGCATCTGTGGGCTCCTGCGCCCGGTCGACCACCTTGACTTCGCCGTCCTGCGCGACGCACTGAACGTGTCGGACGCCACGCTCTCCAAGCACCTGAAGACTCTCACCGCAATCGGATACGTCTCCTCCAGCAAAACCGCCTCCGCTGGCCGCGGCGACGCACGCCGGATCACCTGGTTGTCCCTCACCCGGGCGGGACGATCTGCGTTCGACGCGCACGTGCGTGCATTGCAGCAGATCGCTGGGTCCTCCGCCTGATCTGCAAGCGGTCCCGGTAGGGATTCGCAAATTCACGTCACTGGCGGGCGAGCTTATTCGTATGAATGGGGTTTGCTGCCGTTCAGGGTCCGGCTATGGGGCGGCTCTCGATCTAGGTCATCTCGGCGGCGGTGACCCATGCGTGACGGGCGATCGCACGTTAACTGTCCGGGTCGTACCCGAACTCGCGGAGTTCCTGCGAGCAACGGCAGGCCACCGCGATCTTTCTCGCCCACTCGACGGCGTCCTCGCGCGTCGGCAGCTCCAGCACGGTGAACCCGCCTGTAAGTTCGCTGCCCGAATAGATTTCAGTGCCCATTGACCCGTCGGAGGAGACCAGCACGGGATCGACTTTCTCCTCGATCCCGCCGCCGAATACGTAGACGCCGGCAGCCTTCGCCTCCTCGATCACAGCGTGGGATTCAGCGACGACGATCGGGAACTCTTCCTCGGTGAGGACCATGGCTTCGCTCGGGAAGGAGATGAGGTATTTGGTCATGTCTCGATGGTGCCCCCGGACGGACCGGACAGCAACGGTTAGGACCCAGCGCAGCTTCAGATATTCGTCCCGTTCGACGTCGGTTTACGAATCAGTCAAGGCGCCCGGGCGTTGGTGCTTGAGGATGAACTCGCGGACCGCTGGCGACTGGATCTGAACGAGTCGGTTGCCGAGGCATGCGTCTCGGTCACTGTCGTTCTTCTAGTTCCATGGCGGTGTTCGCGCCGGCGACGTAGGTGGCGTGGTGCTTGCTGTGGTGCAGTTCCATGATGCGCGCGGAGACGTGCGGCTCCAGCGCGGCGTAGTCGTAGTCCAGTTCGGGCAGGGTGAACTTGTTCATTGTGTTCCTTTCGTTGGTGGTCGTTCGGGCTATTTGGCGGCGAGGAGGCGTTCGACGCGAGGCTTCACCTCGGTGGCGAGCAGCGTGATGGATTCCAGAAGGTGCTCGTGAGGGAGGCCGCCGACATCGGTCTGCAGGAAGTGCCGCATGTGGCCGAGGTACCCGTGCAGGTGTACGATGCGCTTCGCAACGTCGTCGGGATCACCGACGTAGTACGCCCCCGGCGCCTGGGCTTGCGCATCGTATGCGCGCTTGTCGGGGGCGGCCCAGCCGCGCAACTTACCCATTTCAGTCACGAGGTTGCGCCAGCCAGGGTAGAAGCGCTCCAGCGCTTCCTTCTTCGTCGGCGCGACCAGCCCGACTGCGGCAACGGAGACCTTGATGTTGTCTCCCGTGTGTCCTGCTTGGGCGGCGGTGCGGCGGTACAGCTCGGCTAGTGGCGCGAACCGGTGTGGCTCCCCGCCGATGATGCCGTAGGAGATTGGAAGCCCGAGCTGCCCGGCCCTCGCGGATGATGACGCGTTGCCGCCAGTGGCGAGCCAGATCGGCAGCCGACCACCGGTCGGACGTGGCACCACGGCGAGGTCATTCAGGGTCGGGCGGACAGATCCTGACCAGGTGACGCGCTTGGAGTCGCTCTCATTGATGGTCATGAGCAGGTCGAGTTTCTCGGCGTACAGCTTGTCGTAGTCGCGAAGGTCGTGTCCGAAGAGGGGGAAGGTCTCCACGGAGGAGCCTCGTCCGGCGGTGATCTCCACCCGGCCGCCGCCGGAGATCGCGTCGGCGGTCGCGAACTGTTGGAAGACACGCACGGGATCGTCGGTGCTGATGATGCTCGCGGCGCTGCCGAGGATGATCCGGTCGGTCGCGGCGGCCGCGGCTGCGATCATCGCTCCGGGCGACGAGGCGGGCATGCTCAGCGTGTGGTGCTCGCCGATTCCGAAGTAGTCAAGGCCGGCTTGGTCGGCGTGCACGATCGCGTCGAACAGGTTGCGGACGGCTTCCGCGGTGGAGCGTTGGCTTCCGTCGGGGTTGAGTTGGGTGTCGCCGAAGCTGTAGGCGCCTAGTTCCATGGGTATCTCCAATGTCTGGTTTGAATGAAGGGTGTGCTCGCCGGGTGTGGCGAACAGTCAGCCGCGCTCGGCGCCGCTCAGGGATGGGGTGTCAGCGCTTCTGCTCAGTTCCTCCTGCAGTTCGTCGGCGCTGTGACGGCCGCCGAAGATGGCGGTGCCGGGCTGGAAGGCGGCACCGGTCTGCAGCGATCCGGCATGTACCGGGTCAAATCCGAGACGGTCGATGATGTCCATGACAACGGTGACCGCCGCAGCGTCATCACCTGCGACGCCGAGGGCACGGCGATGCTCACTGCCAGCCGGAAGACCGTCGGTTTCCAGCTCGTGGTATCCGATGTGGTTGAGCGTCTTCACCACGCGTGCGCCGGGGAAGTAGTCGCGGATGATCTCGCTTGAACTGCGGACGTCGATGTCGAAGTCGTTCAGGCGGCCGTCGATCGGCGCCCAGTAGTTTATCGTGTCGATCACGATCTTGCCCGCGAGAATGCTGGGCGAGACGGTGCGGTACTTGTGCAGGGGCACAGCCACGATCACCAGATCTGAGTCCGCGACGGCGTCCGCTGCTGACATGGCGCGCGCTCCGGGAACAACGATGTCGACGAGCAGCTCGATGTCCGACCCCGCCCCAGATCCGGCAATGTTGACGTCATAGCCGGCCCTCAGTGCGGTGCGGGCAACGGCGCTGCCGACCCGGCCTGCCCCGAGGATGCCAATCGTTCTGACCATGGAATACCTTTCGCTTCTGAATGCGGCGCGCCTCCGTTGAGAGGTACTGGCGCCGGTATCAACGATCGCAACCACAGCAAGACAGGGCAAAGGTGCGGTAACCTACTAACTAATAGTTAGCAGCCTTCGTCCACCGGACATCAACGGCGCAGGTAGCGAAATAGGCTCAGAGGGGTTTTTGCATGTCCATCAGCAGACGCTGCTGCCCGTTCAAGGTCGCGCTACGGGTCGGTTGATGGGGTTCGATCTAGCAAACGATTCGATTCACAGGCATGAACGCCGTCAAACGCTCGCTCGGAGGTCGGGGAGCCGATCTTGTCGAGTACGCGGAACGATGGGGTGCTCCTAGGCGCCCACGGTCGCCCAGAGCGTGCGCCGCGCGATGGCTGTCGCGATGTCGATGATCGCGGCAGTGGCCCGGTTGGCGTAACCGTGGCCGAGGGGATACTCAGCAGCTCGTGGTGCGATTTCGGGTTCGTCAATGCTGGCCCTGCCGATGATCGATCCGCAGTCCGGCCCGTTCTCGAAATGGACTGCCAAGTGTCGATTAACCAGCCAAATCGGAGGACGATTAAGGGACGTCCACCGTAAGGAGGCTGGTGATGTGCTACTCGTGGCATGAGGATGTCGAGAAGAGTGTGCAGAACGATGTTGCTCAGGAAGATCTCCGGAGGACAGTGCCTGAACGGCGCCCGGAGAACCGGGTCCGGTCAGAACTTCTGAGATTCTGGACTGTCCGAGTTGGTCGGCGCGACCGCACGACCGAAGAGGCGACAGCGGACCGCATCGTCGAGAAGGTTTAGCGGCAGGAGAGACAGGTAGGCCTCGCCCTCGGGCGAGGCCTACCTGAACCATACGCAACTCATGAGACTGGAGCGCGGACCTGTAGAAGACCCGCGAAGGGACCGCCGGCTAGTGCTGCGATCCCCACTGGTTCAACGGGAACGGAATTGGTGCCCGTTCATGGTCCGGCGGGGCACACGGCGAGTCCTGAGCGTGGGCGCTGACTAGGGAAGGATCAGTGAAATCGGCCCACGAGCCGCACCAACCACTGGCGCCTGAGCTCGATCCAGACTGCGCGAGCGGAGGCGACCACGTCGCCGCGCTCGTCGAGGAGAGCGCTGGCCGTCTGGGTCGATCGACCGTGGTGTTCGACGGTCCACCCGACAGCAACGAGACGTTCACCGAGGAACACATCGCGGTTCCGGTGTGCTGTCAGGGTGCCGAGCAGACCGACCCGATGCTCAAGCAAAGACGTCGCCGGGTAGCTGGGGCAGTCGAGAGCGCCCCAGACGGCTTCGGGATGCACGACGCCGTCCGTGGCGTCCCGCTCGAGTGGCACGAACGGGGCCGCGAGCACATCGCTCCGGTTCGCTAGCGGCCCGGGTGTGACTGCCAGTCCGTCCCGACGCTCGGGCCCGCACACCACGCAATTCGACAATAAGTGGCGGGCGCCCTGGAGGGGACTTGCGGCACGCGCCGCCTCAGCATCAGCGAAACTGGGCCTAACGGGCGGGATCATCGTGAACGGATCGACTCGTCTGACCTCCGCGACGCGTTGGTGGTCCGAGTCGGTGACCGAGGCGGTGAGTCCGTCGGTATCCATCTCCACCTCCAGTGGGCTCTCGAGGGGTATCGGCCGGATCAGGCGGACGCTTGCCGTGCCCCCCAGGGTTTCGGCGATCGTGCCGGCGGCGAATCCGCCGTTGGCGCTCTTGGGTGGGCCGTTGAGACGAGCGTCGAGACGCAGCGTGCTGGTCGTTGTTCTCATACCGATAGCAAACAGCGGCAGGTCCGCTCGCCTCATCCCCGGAACCGGCCAACCTGACATGGCCGGATCCGGCCATGTGAACGGCGCCCAGGACGCCCGGGTCAGGTCAGGCCTGTGGTGCGACGACCATGCTTGACATCGAGCATCCGCTCTCTAAGATCCGGGTATGACGGCGGATGATCAGGTCGTACGGCACACCCAGGTCGATGACCGTACCGTGGCGTGGTCTTCCATCGGTTCCGGAACGCCACTCGTGATCGGGGGTTGGTGGGCCAGCCACCTGGCGCTGAACTGGGAGGATCGCGCGTTCCGGATGTTCGTGCATGCCCTGGCTCGCCGGCACACCGTCATCCGCTACGACCGTCCCGGCACCGGCCTGTCCGATCGCGACGGACCGCCTCCGGTCAGTCTCAGCGATGAGCTGGCGGCCCTGGCCGGTCTCCTCGAGAAAATCGATTATCCCCGCCTGTCCTTGTTGGGCGCTTCGGCAGGATCCGCGGTCGCCTCGGCTTACGCCGCACAGAATCCTGAGCGTGTGGACCGACTGGTGCTTTACGGCAGCTATCCACGCGGTGCGGACATCGCCTCTCCGTCCGCGCGAGAGCTAATGGTGTCGATCGTCGAAAAGCAATGGGGGCTCGGGGCGCGCGTCCTGGCCGACGTGTTCCTCCCGAACGCGACAGCCAATGACCGGGAAGAGTTTGCCCGGTTCCAGCGACGGTCCGCCTCACGTGAGGCAGCGTCGACGGCGCTGCGCGCTGTGTATGAGATGGACTCGACCGCGTACCTCTCGCGCGTGCGCGTACCGACCCTAGTGCTGCATCGGCGAGACGACCGGGCCATCCCGTTTGCACTCGGCCGCGAAGTCGCCGACACCGTGCCCGGCGCGACGTTCGTGGAGCTGAACGGCGAGGACCACTTCCCGTGGTTAGGCGACAGTCTCGCCGTGGTCGAT
The DNA here is from genome assembly GCF_011751885.2 of Salinibacterium sp. ZJ450. Taxonomy (NCBI): domain Bacteria; kingdom Bacillati; phylum Actinomycetota; class Actinomycetes; order Micrococcales; family Microbacteriaceae; genus Ruicaihuangia; species Ruicaihuangia jiafui. The sequence goes on along the minus strand of NZ_CP061771.1, from coordinate 2,737,600 downwards.
GCGATCGAACGCTTCCTCGGCGGCCTGCCGCAGCGCTCACCGGCCGAACAGCACACCCCGGCTACCCTCACCATTCGTGAGCGCGAAGTGCTGACGCTGGTCGCCCAAGGCTTGACCGACGCTCAGATCGCCGACCGGTTGGTCCTCAGCGCGCACACGGTCCATCGGCACGTCGCCAACGCGCGCACCAAGCTCGGCGTCCCATCTCGCGCCGCCGCAGCGGCCTGGGTGCTGACCCACCCGCGTTGAATTCGCCGTCGGCCAGCCGCGTATCCGCCCGTTGGTCAGCCACGGGCAATGCAACCGATCGGGCGCATTGAGCCTCCGGCTCTCGAGCATGGCAAATGAAGGTGCACTGTGCGCCGCCTGGTGTGGCTCCGCGCTGAAGGAGGTTCCCTGTTATCGTCCGGCTATGACGAGCGAGCTGTTTGGCCGGGCACCCGCCGAGGTGCCGGGCCAGCCGCCAGCCGCCGGCCGCTAAGTGGCAGTTGGCGGCGATCGCCGGGCTCGTCATCGGAGTGATCACCGGGATCCTCATCATGGGAGACATCATCCTCGACACCCTGCTCCCCACCCCACCCATCATCGAGTCCATGGAGGGGCTCGGACGCTACACGGAGGAGCTGATCACTTTCCATATCGAGCGGAACGGCATGCTGGACGGCGGCCCCCGCGTCGTCGGCATCTTCACACTCGAACCCAACCTCACAACTGACGAGGAGCAACGTGTCGTCGACGCCGTCGAAAAATGGTCCGAGTGGCAGAGCTTCCGCTACGCGTTCGGTGACTTCGCTGTCGTCGTCAAGAACTCACAGGGCATCGCTCTGTACCGCGGGAGCGAGCGCGGCGAACGCATCGAACCCAAGCGGTTTAGGAACCCAGTTCGTAATCGCAGGGTTGCCGCGGCAGATGGGGCTCCAGCCCGTAACGCACCACGATCTGCGCAATCATGCCTGGGTCACTCCGTGCCCGGTCCGGCCTGCGGTCGGCAGCTGTCGAAATGCTCGCCCGGCGACACCCCCCCATCGGGGGGCAGCCTGCGGAATCGCCTACGTGGTCTAATTCAAACCACCCAGGAAATAGCACCCCGCTCGGTCAAGGAGGACTGCGCATGTGCCTCTTCACCCGTTCGGAGCGACTTCGCCGCCTCCTCGCTGGTGCCAAGCCAGATGGCCCAACGTGGGAGGTTCGCGACGAGGTCGCTTTCGGATATGTTCACCTCGCAGGTGTCGTCTACGTTGCGCTTGTCGGCAGAACACTGAATCTTGCGGTGGAGGTAGGGCAGTCGTTGTCGTTCGCGCGCGCCATTCGGCTGGTTGTCTCGCATCGAGAAGGCGGCGGCCGTGGAAGCCCGACCACTTTGGAAGTGATTGCTCCTGCAGGCGCCGCCAGGGCGCAGCAGTGATCCATTGATCCCGCCGATCGATGCCCGTGGAGCGTCCCGCTCCCGGCAACATGTCCGGCGGCCTCAGCTTCAGTCGGACCTACGGTGCGGTGGTGGTGATGGTGATGGTGATGGTGATGGTGATGGTGGCGGCGGTGGTCGTGCTGGCGGCGGAAGGGCCGGTCAGCCCAGCGGCGGGTACCGCGGCGCGCGGCGCGGCGAAGGGGGCGGCACCGCTTTCGCGGCGGTCACATCGTCTAGCAGGATGGCGACCAGCCCGCGCGGCGTTTCCACCACGCATTCACCGTCGCTGCACTCCCGCAGGTAGCCGACAGCGTCGGTGAAGCCGCCGGGAATCCGCTTGCGCACGGTCATCCGCGTTCCCAGAGGTGCATTGCGGATGAACTCGATGGCGTCAGGCATGGCCTCAGCCTAAGCGCGTCCATCGCGCTCGGCGAAGGGCGCTCAGCGGGGCTCGACGTCGACCCACTCGTCGCCGATCGGCACGGCAACACCACCATCGTCAATGGCCCAATGAGTGCCCGTTCAGGCCTCCGTCTTTCGGGCGGCCCGCATTTCTCAGTCCAACTTCCGGTGAGCACTTCAATTCTCAGGAGCGTTCCGTATTTAGAGCCAGTTCTAAAGCGCTCGGGCTGGCGTCGTCCCAACCAGGCCCGCCGCCTGCGCCAGCAGTTCTACCGAGCGCAGCTGCTCGGCCACGCCCTGAGTCTGGTGCGCCACAATCAGCTCATCCGCACCGGCATGCGCTGTGAACGTCGTCAGGTAATCAATCACCGCGTCCGGCGTCCCAACAGCCGAGTACTTCATCATCTGGGCTATCTGCTGGCCTTGCGGGGAGTCCAGAATCAGATCGGCCTCGTCATCGGTGAACGTCCGGCCCCTGCCCAGCATCAGGATTACCCGCGCACGCAGCGTCGCGCGGAACATGTCCTGCGCTTCGCCGTCGGTCTCGGCCGCCACGACGTTTCACGCCGACCATAACGTGGGGTTTGTCGAGCTGGGCGGATGGCTCGAACTCGCGCCGGTAGGCGGCGACCGCGTCGTGCAGCGCATTGGGCGCGAAGTGTGAGGCAAAGGCATAGGGCAGGCCCAGTGCGGCGGCGAGCTTGGCGCCGAACAACGATGAACCCAAGATGTATAGCGGAACATTGGTGCCCTTGCCCGGGATCGCCTCCACACCGGGCACCCGGCTCGGGCCGGTCAGGTAGCCCTGCAGCTCGAGAACGTCCTGAGGGAAACCGTCCGACGACCGCGGATCGCGGCGCAGCGCCCGCATCGTGTCCTGGTCACTGCCGGGCGCACGCCCCAACCCCAGATCGATCCGCCCGGGGTGCAGGGTCTCCAGTGTTCCGAACTGTTCGGCAATGGTCAGCGGCGAATGGTTAGGCAGCATCACTCCGCCCGCGCCAAGACGGATGGTTTCGGTGTGTGCTGCCACATGCGCGATCAGCACGCTGGTGGCCGAGGAAGCGATCGAAGACATGTTGTGGTGCTCGGCGTACCAGATCCGGTGGTAGCCCAGTTCCTCTGCCCGCTTCGCCATCGCGACGCTGCCCGCGAAACTCTGTGCAGCGCTCTGCCCAGGTCCTATCGTCGCCAGGTCAAGAATGGAAAGCGGAACAGTCAAGATATACCGGTCTTTCATCGAGGGTTGCGCCGAGTAGACGCGGGGCAGGTGTCCCTAGACAGGTAACCCCAGTTGTTGATCGGATATTCCGGCCGCGAGGGTAGCCGAAACCGCAACCGGGTTGTTGCCAGTCTCAGCAGCAGACGAGTACTCAAAACCGCATTTCTTGGTGATTGGCCGATGGTGGGCACCGCGCTTGTCAGCACCCACCATCGAACCGGAAATCAAGCCTTGATGAAGAACCCCTCCGGCGCTGTGATGTCGTCCGGGCTCAAATCCTTGACTGACTTGTGCCTAGGCCGACAAGTGTCCGCTCCAGACCGCTTTCCATCATCCGAAGGATGTCGAGGACACCCTGCTCGCCGCCTGCAGCGAGCCCCCACAGCCATGCGCGGCCGAGCAGCACGGTGTCTGCGCCCAGCGCGAGGGCCTTGGCGACATCCATGCCGCGGCGGATTCCGCCGTCGAACCAGACTTCTGCCTGGTCGCCGATCGCTTCCGCGATCGCGGGGAGCACCCGGATCGACGCGTACGTGCTGTCGAGGTTGTTCCCGCCGTGGTTGGAGACGACGATAGCGTCTGCTCCGATGTCGATGGCGCGTCGTGCCTCGTCGGAGCGGAAGAGGCCCTTCACGACAAACTTCCCGCCCCATTCCTCGCGGAGCCATTGCACGTCGTCCCAAGTCGGGACCTGCGTCTGCATCAGCCCACCGTAGATCTCCCCGAAGCTGGGATCCCGTCCGGGTCCGTTGGCTGAGTTGGGAACCGTCAGGTTCGGGATGCCGCCCCCGAAGACGAACCGCGCGAGCCATCCTGGTCGGGAGAGACCCTGAGTTCAAACGTCGGGAGTGATGGCGGGCGAAGCCGTTCGACGCAGGCGCGTCCCCGGGGGCTCGGGAAGCCGGCTAGTCACAACGTGCGCGACGACGACCGCCACGATGACTAGCGGCATCACCTGGAGAGCGTCGCTGGTGAGCAGCAGGGTGGCGAGCAGGACACTAGTGAAGGGAAGTTTCAGCATCGACACTGACATGGCGCCGATACCGATTCCGACCGCCGGCACGAGCGCCATGCCTGGGAGATGGGAGGCCATCACTCCGATCGCGCCCCCGATGAACATGGCGGGGAAGACGGGCCCGCCGCGGAACGCGCTCAGGGAGAAGCCATAGGCGAGCGCCTTGCAGGCGATGAGCAGTGCGAGTGCGCCGATCGACCAGGTTGCGGCACCGGAAATGAGCGATGGCAGGGCGGACTGGCCAGAAAAGAGCACCTCCGTGGCATCCTTGCCCGTGGATTGCGAGAACACGATTGCCAAGGCAGCGACCATCAGGCCGAGCAACGGCGTTAAGGCGAGGCGATGGGCGTCGACGTACGGCCGCACCAAACGGGCGACCGCGTAGATGCCCCAGGCCAGCAGCGGGCAGACTAGCCCCAGCACCACGGCCCAGAAAAACATCGCCACGGTGGGGCTGGTGAACGCCGGCAGGTCGGCAATGGCGAGGCTGAACGTGCCCAGACCGGTCCACGCATCCAGTCCCACGAACACCAAGGAGCCGATTCCGGCGGCGAGCAGTCCCGGCAGCAACCCCACCCCGAGCATCGCTCCGCCAAGCCCGGAGGCCTCAATCAGCAGGAAGGCGCCGAGCAGGGGTGAACCGAGAAGGGTGCTGATGGCGGCGAAGCTGCCCGCGGACGCGATCACTGCGACGGCGGACGGCGGCGCATCCTTCTTGACCAGTTTGATCGTGAGCGCGCCCAGCCCAGCACCGATGGCAATCAGGGGTGCCTCGGGACCCAGAACAACACCAAGGGACAGCGTGAAAAGCGCGGCCAGGATTATGCCGGGCAGTTCCACAGGCAGCGGCGCAACTCCGGCCTTGAAGCCCTCAGACGGCGAGTGGCCGCTGGTGCCCGGCAGATACCGGATGCACAACGCGACCAGCAATCCCGAAAGCCCCAGCAGCGGAAGCGGCCACCATACCGGCACAGTGGCGAAGCCGAGTGCGCCGGGAAGTTCGGTGAACAGGAACGTCTGCAGCCAGTCGAGAAGGGCCAGGACCCCGTAGGCGACCGCCGACACGGGCAGTCCGATAAGTCCGGCCAACAGCAGCACCCGAACGTACTCGCGAGACCGGATGACGGCCAGTGGATCAATCGCTGCCGGTGAGGGACCCGGCTGATCGGGGTGCGGGTCCATGACGCGGTCCTCCTTGGAAGACATAACGGACACGCCCCACTGTGCCCTGCCGACGTGGCCTCCACAAGGGCACAGCAACGTCATCCAGCGGGCGAGTTCCAGATGCGCCGGATTGTTCTGTGTGCGGTTGGGGTTCGGCTTGCGGGCATCTCACCTCGGGCGTCGACGTGAGCGGTATCACGCCTTTATGTGCCCGCTAAGCGTCCGACTTGCGGATCGGGGCGCGCGCTGCTTCTCTTCATCTCGGGCAAAAGCGCCAGCCGGCAGGGGGAGGTTGTCGCCCTACGGATTGCCAGAGTCAGGCCGCCGAGCCCTGCGGCTGGGGCGTTAGCGAGCACAACCAGATATTCGTCACCGGTGAGGTTCGCGGTTATTAACCATTTGCCGTCGCAAGATGGTGGGCGCTGAATGATGGACGTCGTCGGAGCCAGGTCTGCCGAGCAATCAGTGTTAGCGCCCGTGTGGACATGCATTAGTCGATCGAGGTCGGAACGTGAAGAATGCGGCGGACTTGGCCAATGATCCTGCCGGGTTAAGCACCGAACTCGTGGCGCCCGGTGGCTGGATCGTCGGGACGCCGTCCGCTCAGGCTGTTCAACTGCTCACGCCGCGCAATGTATCCTGCGGCGTTTCTATTTCCGCGGGTCTGTCAGCTGTGGCTGGTTTCGACGGGACAGTTGGAAAACCCCGAAAACAGCGGACGCGCCCGCGAGAACGAACACGACGCCAGCCCACCAGGGCGCGGCGGTGGCTTCGCCGAGAACGACGATTCCGATGGTGACTCCGACCATAGGGTCGATCACGGTTAAGCCCGCGACGACCAGGTCCGGGGGCCCGCTTGAGTACGCGGTCTGCACGAGGTACGAGCCGGAGAGTGCCGCGACGATAATCGCGACGAGCGCAACGATCGTGAGTCCGTCCCCCGGCACGAGTTTGAACCCGTGCAGCGCGATGGTTTGCACCCGGACGATGACGACCTTCGCGAGGGACGCGACGAACCCGAAGAGAACTCCGCCGGCGATAATGTAGAAGACCGTCGGCGACCGCTTCCGTAATAGGACGAAGCCGACGGCAAGGATGGCGAGCACGCACGTCAGGATGATTAGCACGATGACCAACTGCTGTGTCTCGATGGGCACGGAGGTTGTCGTGACGGCGGCCACCCCGACGAACACCCCGATCCCGCCGACGCACATCAGGATCGCGCGGATCGCCGTCGTCTCGAGCCGTGTCCCGGTCGCCCGGGCGTTGAGGTAGGCGGTGATGACGAGGGCCAGGGCGCCCAGCGGCTGCACGACAGTCAACGGGGCAAGAAACAAACTGATGAGCTGCAGCACGATCGCAACGCCCAGCATCAGGGTGCCAACCAACCAGGATGGGCGGCGGACCAGGGCCAGCAACTGCCCGATACCGAGTCCGGTTTTCGCGCTGTCGCGGCTGGCAGCGTCGACTTTGTTCACGCCGCGATGCTGGAACCCTGCACCGAACGCCAGAAACACAGCGCCAAGGAGCGCAACCGGAATGCCAAGCGCCTGAAGCGGCGACAACGTGACGAATCCGCCCACCATGCCGCCAACCTACTCGCGAGCGAATACCAATGCCATCCGAGCTTCCGAGCCACCAGCGCTAGTGCGATCCATCAGGCAAACGAAATGTGGTCGCGGGTAGTCGGTTATTAGCCGATCCAGCGGGCCGAGGGCTCGGGGTGCGCCGATCCTCAGTCTTGTAACGTGGCAGCGATCTGCTCGGCGACGACCAGGGCGTCGGGGAAGGGCTCGCGGGCAAGGCCGTCGACTGCGCCGCGTCGGTCGGCCGCGGGGTAGTTCTGGTTGAGTTTCGCCTTGCCCTCGATCCGGGTGACGGTGACCTCGATGCCGACGATGCCGCTGAGCTCGAAGTCGATGTGGTCTGCTGGCGCGTCCGAGACCGCCCAGGGGTGCTCGCGCCCCGTCTCGTGGGCGTCGGTGAGCTCGGTGACCGCGGTGCGTAGCCATTCGGGGTCCTCGTGGACGGTGGCGGTGCCGATGAGGTGGACGGCTGTGTAGTCCCAGGTCGGCACGACGCGCCCGTCGATGCGCTTCTGCTCGTACCAGCTCGGTGAGATGTAGGCGTCCGGGCCGGTCACGATCAGCAGCGCCGGGCTGCCGGGCGCCAGGTTCCGCCAGTGCCGGTTGGCCCGTGCCACGTGCATGACCACGGCGTTCTCGCGCCAGATGATCGGCAGGAACGTCGCTTGCGGGATCCCGTCCGCGTCGGCGGTGACGAACCAAGCGGTGCGGACGGCGGCGACCATTTTACGGATAACGGCCTCGTCCTGGATGAGGTTATGTCGCGGGGTATACACAGCATTCTCCTTCTCAGGCCAGCCCGGTCTGGGTGACGGGGTCATGGTGGGTGGGCTCGGTGCGTCGTCCGCCGCGTTGTGCGGCGGCGCCCGCGAGGACGACGAGCAGGATACCGATGACCTGCACGATCGTGGGGAGCTGGCCAAGCACGAGCAGGCCAAGCAGCAGGCCGAGGGCCGGCTCGACCGCCATCAAGGTGCCGAACGCGGTCGCCGTCATGCGGCGCAGCGCGAGCATTTCCAGGGCGAACGGCAGAACGGGCAGAAGCAGGGCAAGACCAGCGGCCGCGGCGATGATCCCGAGGTTGAGCTGGCCGACGGCTTGCGGGATCCCCACGATCGCAGCGGTCACGGCGGCGATCGGGATGGTGATCGAGAGCGACTGGATGCCCGTGAAGCGATCACCGGCGCGCTGGGTGAGCAGGATGTAGCCGCCCCAGCAGGCACCCGCAAGGGCGGCGAACCCGATCCCGACGAGATCGACGGTGCCCTGCCACGGCTCGGTGAGGAGCACGACTCCGAGAAGAGCCAAGGCGGGCCAGGCCAGCGCTCTGCCGTTGCGGCTGCGTGCGGCGGCGACCGTGAGCGGGCCAAGGAACTCGATGGCGACCGCGGTACCAAGCGGGATGCGTTCGATCGCGGCGAGGAAGGAGATGGTCATCACACCCGTGGCGATCCCGAGGCCCAGTAGCGTAGGCACGTCCGAGCGCCGGATGGACCGCACTGGTGGGCGGGCGAGGATCAAGAACATGATCGCGCCAATGCTGAGTCTGAGCCACGCCGTCCCGGCCGGCCCCACGATGTCGATCAGCCCGACCGACATTGCCGAGCCGAGCTGGACGGAGAGCATTGCCGCCACCGCCAGCGACCACGGCGGAACCGGCAGAGTCAGCGGCGCCCGGGAGCTCATGACTGCTCCGAGCCCGAGGCGGTGGTCGAACGGATCATGCGGGTCGGGGCCGAGGGGCGAGAGCCGATCGGGTCGTAGACGGTCAAGGAGAACTGCGCCGGCTCGGCGCCCTCGTTGCCGTAGGCGTGCGGCACATCGCCGGGGAACATGATCGCGTCGCCGGCAGCGAGCTCGTGGCGGTCGCCCCCCACGTTGAGCGTCACCACACCGGCGCTAACATGCAGCAGCTCACGGGCACCCGGGTGGTGCGGTTTGCTTTCGTGACGGTCGCCGGGGTTCATCCGCCAGTCCCACAGCTCCACCACCTCGGGAGGCTGTGTGCTGACGAGCAGTACGCCGCGGCCCCCGTGTTCTCCAGTCCACAGTTGTGCGCCCTCGCCCGCGCGGGAGATTCTCACGACGCGTGACGATGGCGGTTCGACGAGAGCGGACAGTGCGATCCCGAGAGCGTCGCTCATGCTCAACAGCGTCCCAATGCTTGGGTTCGCTTCGCCCTGCTCGATGTTGACTAGTTGGCGGCGGCTGACGCCGGCTGCTTCCGCGAGGTGATCAAGTGTCCACTCTCGCGCTAGCCGCTCCCGGCGGATTCGCGCGCCGATAGTCGACGCAAGGGTAACCGTATCCACATGCATGAGTGCCCCTAGTGGTTTTTCTCCGTGCCACTGAGAGGGCGCGGGTACTTGATGTTCATGACGCGTGTGCTCGCAGCGCAGCGGACCCGGACAGGACCACAGTGGCCCGTCCTCCGACCCACAGGCTGCCTTTATCGCTGCTGATATGTATGCGTCCGCGACGCCCCATCGCCGTGCCCTGCGCAGCCAGATATGGTGCCTGGGCACGACCTGTGGCGATGAGCCATTCGGCGGCTGCGGCGTTCAGGCTCCCGGTGACCGGATCTTCGCGCAGAGGCTCGTCCCCGTCTGTGAAAAACGCGCGAAGCTCGAACGCCGCCTCAGAACCTGGGTCGTGGGCACCGATCACACCAATGTCCCACCGGCCCGGATACGCTGAGGCGTCCGGACGGAGTTCAAGGACGGTCCGGGCGCTGTCCAGCAGCAGACCTACCCAGCCGGGCCCGTTGTCCAGCCATGCAGCATCCACAACGCGCTCGCGCCCGACACCAAGAATGTTGACCAACGTGTCCACGATTTCCGGGTCGACTGGACCGGACCGGAGAAGTGGCGGTGCGGTGAACGCGAGGCGATCCTCTTCAATGCGGACCGATACCAGTCCTCCACCGCATTCCTGAACCACTACGCCCGGGGTCGCGGGCACACCACCGGCGTCCAGCCACGCTCGCGCCGTGCCAAGCGTCGGGTGGCCTGCGAACGGCAGCTCGGTGCTCAGACTGAAGATACGGACTCGATAGTCCGCGCCCGCCGCGGTCGAAGGCAGAACGAACGCGCATTCTGAGAGGTTCGACCACACCGAAAAAGCTCGCATAGCCTCGTCGTCGAGGTCCTGCGCGTCGAGCAGCACAGCCACCGGGTTTCCGGTGCATACGTCTTCGCCGAACACGTCGACCTGACTGAACTTGCGGCTCATTCTGAGACGCTAACACATGTGCACTTGTAGTGCATTGCGTTGCACTACCGCCTGTGACGTTGTGCGAGTCCGAATGGCGCGGCTGGGCGACATTCGGAGTGCCCCAGACGCCGCAGCGACACCTATAGCCCTGTTCATGGATGTATCGGCCCCCAGGGCTTCCTGAACGAATCGTCACCCGCTGAGGTTAAGAACCTCAGTTGTGCTTCGCGTTCATCCATGATGTTCGACTGGCGTATCGTCCACCGGGGTACCTTGCGCCGTGCTTCCCGGGTGGGAACCCCGGGCGGGGCGTGACCCGCCTGCATTCCGCGGTGCGAAGCGGTGGAGTAATTGAGTAGAAGAGGAACAGACATGGCACTCATTGACAACGGTGTCTACGTGGATGGTGTGCGCACCGAGAACCCGACGAGCCTCGATGAGACATACGAGGTCATGCGCGAACGCGGCGGCATGGCTTGGATCGGCCTATACCGCCCGAGCGCGGATGAGGTGCACTCCGTTGCGAAAGAGTTCGATTTGCACCCCCTCGCCGTCGAGGACGCACTCAAGGGGCACCAGCGAGCCAAGTTCGAGCGTTACGGCGACACGTTGATCGTCGTGTTGCGTCCGGCCCGTTACGTCGACGAACAGGAGACCGTCGAATTCGGTGAACTTCACGTCTTCGTTGGGCCAGATTTCGTGATCACGGTGCGTCATGCCGAGGCGCCCAATGTTGCGGTGGTGCGGAGGCGGATGGAAGCCAACCCCGAGCTCCTCAGCAAAGGCCCGGAAGCTGTGCTTTACGCCTTGTTCGATGAGGTCGTCGATGAGTACGGGCCGGTGATCGCTGGATTGGAAAACGATATCGACGAGATCGAGGATCAGCTCTTCGGCGGGCACCCGGATGTCTCCCGTCGCATATACGCGCTCCTCAGCGAGGTAATCAGTTTCCAGCGCGCTGTTCATCCCTTGGTGGGGATACTCCAAGACCTCGGCGAAGGGTCCGTGAAGTACAAAGTCGACGTCGAACTGCAGCGGTCCCTCCGCGATGTCTTGGATCATGTGCTGCGTATTTCCGAGCAGGCGGATGCGTTCCGCGCGCTGCTCCAGAATGCGTTGACGGTTCAAGCCGCGCTCATCTCTCAGCGCCAGAACGAGGAAACCCGGCTGCTCTCGGAAGCGAGCCTTGCGCAGAGTGAGGAGGTCAAGAAGATTTCGTCATGGGCTGCGATCCTGTTCGCACCTACCTTGATCGGGACGGTGTACGGCATGAACTTCGATTTCATGCCTGAACTCCGTTGGTCGTGGGGTTACCCCATGGCCGTCGCCGCCATGGTGATCATGGGCGCGACCCTGTGGGGAGTGTTCAAGAAGAACAAGTGGCTCTAGGCGGTTCGGCGTAAAAGCGCGGCACCCAGGTTGGCGGAACGCCGAGCTCGACAGCGTGTTGCAACCACAACGACGTACACGCCAACGAGTCTCGGCGCGAATGCAGCTCGAAGCACACCACGCACTGACGGAGCTAGGTGCCGTCGAAACTTGGTCATCCATGGCAGTTCCGAGGTCACCGTACAGCGCACGGACGATGCGGACGGCATAACGCCCCTGGTCCGCCGAGTGTGCAACTCGCGAACCAGGCCGTTGATGGTTCCCCTCCGACCCATCAGCGCGATGCACCAGCAATAATCCAAGGTGCCCGCTGAGGGTCCCCTGCCGGGGTTTGTTCCAAAGCAGATGCCGAAATCACCTACATGCAGGATTTGGTCTTCGCTGCCCATGGGTAATTGCCAAGCGGCAGCGCGACGAGCCGCAGCCGACGGAATCCGACGATTCAGCCTTGGGAGTGCACGGCCGAACAGTCTGTGGCGGGCCGGCAGTACCCGGACGACATCGGTATGGCTATGGGCCCTCAGATCGGACACGCGCCTATCGCAGAACCGAATTCATCTCACTAGCGGCTCTATGCTTACGCCTGTGACCCTGACCGTCCGTGCCCCGTTCCGCTCGATGCTCGCGTTGACACCGCGCACCGGCGTCCTGTTGCTGGTGGTGTTCGGCGTGGTGCGGGTGGCCCTGGTGCTGCAAGCGAACGTCACTGGCAGCTACCAGCTCGTGAGTTTCGTGTTCGTGGCGATGATCGTGCTGCCGTGGCTGCTGCTCACCCGGGACGGCCGCCGGCGAATCGGCATGGTGGGACCGTCGCGCTGGCGCTGGGTACTTCCGGCGGCGCTCGCCGGAGTCGCATCCGCGCTGGTCGTCTACGCCGCAGCCGCCGTGCTGTGGGGCCATACGGTGTCCCACCCGTTCGCCTACATTGCGCTTTCATACTCGAACGTGCCGTCGGCCCCCTCGGACAGCGACCGGCTCGTGTACTTCATCATCTACGCGGTGATCGGGATGCTGTTCAGCCCCATCGGTGAGGAGGTGTTGTACCGCGGCCTCGCCCACGAGAGCATCGCCACGCGCTGGGGTGACCGGCGCGCGGTGCTGACTGACGCGACCGCGTTCGCCGTCACGCACTTGGCGCACTTCGGCCTGGTGTTCGTGGCCGGCGTGTGGGCGTTCCTGCCGCTGCCCGCGCTGCTTTGGGTGACGGCCATGTTCCTGGTGTCGCTCGTGTTCTACGGATTTCGCCGGCTCACAGGGTCGCTGATCGGGGCAATCGTCGCGCACGCGGGGTTCAACTTGGCGATGAACTGGGTGATCTTCTATCTGATCCTCGGGTAGGGCTCCGGTGGGGAGAACAGGGTGTCGAACCAGATCGACCAGCGAGCACGGTGATCGGCTCAACTGGCCACTATGGGTTGGTTCGCGCTGAGCTGCTGTTTCGTCTCCGCATCGTGAACCGAATCACAAAGGTCGCGATATCTACCGCAATGCCAATGGCAATGGTTTGCCCGCGCGGTCGTTGGACGCTCAACAGCGCCGCAAGAATAATGCCGGCGGCAATAGCAGCCCCGCCGGGGCCGCGTATGCGTACGTCGTGAGTCACAGAGCGCGCTGACCGTGCCGTTCGCCGCCAACTCTTCGCCAGAAGGAACAGTGGTCCGACGATCAGGCTGGTGGTTTGGATAGGACTGGCGGTCATCCCCGACCGGCCTGCGGATACATTTGACATTTCACCGTCCACGCGAACTCCGCCAGATGACCCAGAAAGCAGAGGTTCGGCTAGCCGGCTCGATCGCCGCTGACCCGCTCACGCCTTAACGCTTGCGAATGGGTTTGCGGGGGAGTCCTCGCGCAGCCGGTGGTGTCCCAATTGAAAGACCGCTCTCCGGCCCCTTTAGCTCAAAACCTTCTGCGCTCTCAGAATGGCCCCCTTGACTCTCCCCGAAGCGAGGGTGACGCTGGCGGCAACGATCTGTTGGGGAGGCGTCGATGCGAGCGATGGTGTACCGCGGGCCGTACAAGGTCCGTGTCGAAGAGAAGGACATTCCGCCGATCGAGCACCCGAACGACGCCGTCGTCAAAGTGACGATGGCAGCGATCTGCGGGTCGGACCTGCATCTCTACCACGGCATGATGCCGGACACCCGCGTCGGAATGACGTTCGGGCACGAATTCATCGGCGTGGTCGAGCAGGTCGGATCATCCGTGGAGCACTTGAAACCCGGCGACCGGGTGATGGTGCCCTTCAACATCTTCTGCGGGTCGTGCTACTTCTGCGTGCGCGGTTTGTACTCCAACTGCCACAACGTGAACGCGAACGCCACCGCCATCGGCGGCATTTACGGCTATTCCCACACGTGCGGCGGATATGACGGCGGGCAAGCAGAGTACGTGCGGGTGCCCTTCGCCGACGTCGGGCCCAGCATCATCCCGGATTGGATGGACGATGAGGACGCTCTGCTGCTGACCGACGCTTTACCGACTGGGTACTTCGGGGCGCAACTCGGCGACATCGACGAAGGCGACACCGTCGTCGTGTTCGGCGCCGGCCCGGTGGGTCTGTTCGCCGCGAAGTCGTCCTGGCTGATGGGCGCCGGCCGGGTCATCGTGATCGATCACCTCGACTATCGCCTGGAGAAGGCGCGCAGCTTCGCGCAGGCGGAGGCGTTCAACTTCACGGAATTCGACGACATCGTCGTGCACCTGAAGAAGGCCACCGACTACCTGGGAGCGGATGTCGCCATCGACGCCGTCGGCGCCGAGGCGGATGGCAACTTCACCCAGCACGTCACGTCCGCGAAGCTCAAGCTGCAGGGCGGCTCACCGGTCGCCCTGAACTGGGCGATTGATTCGGTGCGGAAGGGCGGCACCGTTTCGGTGATGGGTGCGTACGGGCCGCTGTTCAGCGCGGTCAAGTTCGGGGACGCCATGAACAAGGGGCTCACGTTGCGGATGAACCAGTGCCCCGTGAAGCGTCAATGGCCGCGACTGTTCGAGCACATTCAGAATGGGTACCTCAAGCCGAACGACATCGTGACGCACCGGCTGCCCCTTGAGCACATCGGCGAGGGTTACCACATGTTCTCAGCGAAGCTCGACGACTGTATCAAGCCGATTGTCGTTCCGGGCGCTGTCTGAAAGGACTATCGACCATGCCATACACCGCAGGTGAACCTGGGCGCACGGTTCCCGAGGAGGTCCGTGCGCGTATCCCGGGTTGGGGAGTGGACCTGGATCCCAAGAACCCTCCGGCCTTCCCGCGCGAGAGGTTTGACCCCGACGCCACGGGCGCTCACTGGGACTTCCCGGAACGCCAAGAGGAGAAGTGGCCGCGTGAGCGCTCAATCGAGCACAAGTTCCTCACCCCGGTGTTCGGTACCGCGACTCCGCTGCACGGGTTGTCCGGCGCCATCCGGCGGCTCGCCTATCGGCGGTACAGCGAGGGCCGCGCCGCACACTGGCTGCTGCTCATCGCCGGTGACCGCGTCGACGCGGTGGAGAGCCACCTGCGTTCCCTGGCCAGTGCTCGACCGGATGACCCCATCACCGAGAGCGGCGTGCTGAGTGAACGCCGGCATCGTCCGATCCGCTCTCGATTCGGACGTGGACGGGCGGATGTCTCACACATGTGGATGGACCCCGTGATCATCGTCGGGCCGTGGCTGCTGGCCGGATGGCTCGCGTTCTCGCTGGTGAAGCGCGTCGTCGGGCGCCGCCCTGCCTGAGCGCGCGGTTTGCCTACTCGCGGCGCTCGACAGGTGCGCGGCGGCGAACTCTGACGAGGTGGGATGCGCCGATGTCAGCAGGGGGTGAGCCGCCCCGCAGAGGTAATCCGTAGCGGGGCGGCTCTACTTGACTCCCGCTGAATATGGAACCCCAGCCGAGTCGGGTCCGGTGCTGGCCTATCGGCCGCTGACGTCGCGGGTGTCGTCGTGGGGCTTGCTCACGCCGGCCTTGGCGATACCGCGGCTCACGATGTACGCAGCCGTCACGATTGCGACATACAGCCAGGCGTTGTCAGCGCCAAAGCCCTGATTGTCCTCACCGTTGTCGACCACTGCGGAGGCGATCAGAATCGCCAGCGACACGACGATCCAGGCGTAGAACTCGGTCGTCTTCAGCGCGGACTTCGTCTCACTCCCGGTTCGGCCGATCACCGGGTCGCGTCGTGCGGGGGTTCCTGGCGTGTTTGACATAGCGTCTCCCTTTTTTGGCCTTGCTAATTAGCAGCGTGCCACTATGCCACCAAGCTGTCCACGGGTCGGCCTACCGAAAGTTTTGACCGGTGACACGGGTGCGGCAAGAGAAGAAGCGGTAGTTTCAGCCGCGCCATCGACCGGCGTTGCGGTAATGGTCAAGGTGCCAACTCTGGCTCTGGTACGAGATAAAGCCCGTGGGCGCTGTAGCCGCTGACGATCAGGGCTTCCACCCATCGGCGGTTGAATTCCGGCTGCTCACTCTCGTCGAAAACGAACTGCAACGGGATTGCGGGATGCAGCCAGAGCGTTCTGCGACCGCCACCCTGTGCCTTATCCTCCTGCCAGGAGATCGCAAACGACTCACCCCGGCGAAGCTGTGCGATGATCGCACGTTGAAGGTGAGCAAGCAGGCGGTCTTCAAACTCGATCTCCGTTTCGGGAGATCCATAGACAAGTTTCCCCACGATCACACGTCCTTCGGGTGACAGTGACGTTCACGCCGCAACTGGGCGTTGCTGCCGATCCTACCGACGGGGCGCTCGGGGGTGATAGATGTCGCGAGGATCCACAGCGCTCTACTCATCCAAAGGCTCGTGCTCTGCTGCGGCGGGCGCAACTCCAAGAGCTGGCCACTGATTAGGGCCTGAACTCGTTCTTGTGGGACGAGCAAATATGATTTGTACCCTTTATGCTCGTGGGGGCGCCTACCCCCCTGCGGGCGTTACGCACGTCATGCGGGTCTCCGGGTAGAGACCTAGTGGATCGTGCCCGCTTCGCCTCCGGGACTGCATTCGGGTTGTACCCCGGAGGCGAAGCCATCTGCATCACCGCTTACCGGAGAGGACATCCCATGGACCTCTCGTGCCCGAACTGCGGAGCATCGGTCAGGGCAACTCGGAACCCTTACTTCGGTACGGGTCTTTCGGTCCACGAGTTCCTGCTCGACTGCCGCCAATGCAGGAAAGTTAGCTTGATCGTCGGCCACAGGGAGAAACCCGCAACCGTGGAAACACCGCCGCCGCCTACTTCGGCGATTCGACGGTGGTTGGGCAGGGTCTTCGGGCGGTAACGGGTAGCGTCATCCCCACCTTCGAGGGGTGGGGACGACGCGCGGCACACCAGGGGGAAAATGCGCCAGCGTCGAGCGTAGGGATCCCGCGGTGTGCGAGCGACCCCCATTCCGCGGGTGCACAGATCGGTTGCACTTGGTTCCGTCTGTCACCGAGGCCGCCAGGGCTGCGTATCCTCCGGGAAACCGTCGCCACCCGGCGATCGCTGCGACGACAGGGCCGCAACTCGACATCGCGGGCACCACCAGTACCGGTGCTCCTCCGTGCCCGCGATGTCGAGCGGCTGAAGACACGTGGCGCAGTTCGGGCTCTGCAGCACGTTCTCCAGGTCGTCGGCCATGCGCCCGATGCTACGCGCACGACCGCGACCGCACTAGAAGCTTGCGTGCGCGCGTGGGCGTTGTCGTTGCCTCATTCGACGGGAAATGAAGGGCACCCTCTCGGCCGCAGGTGGCGAACCACACCGCTAGCCTCGGGCGCCATGAGCAGCATTGGACAGGTGCTCGTCGAAGGTCCGGCAAGTGACCCGAGCCGTTCCGTTGCGAATGTTGCAACCTCGTCACTCTGTCCGATCACGCGCCGCTTGCCGGTCAGTTGAGAGACCGAGCGGCGGCGTCGACTTCCCCCGCGCACGCTACGGTTCGGTTTTTCGGCCGCGAAGGCTCCTCTCAACGAGGAAATGGTCCGAGAAGTACGCCCAGATCACGTCGACGGTGCGCTCCAAGTCGCTGATTTCGGTGTTCATTCCGCTGAGCTCGGTCAGCAATGCGTCGCGTGTTGGCACCACCGGACGGGCGAAGTCCTGAAGGTCATACTCAAGGCCGGGTTTCGCGAATGCTTCCCGAGTCTGCCGGTAGATGAACGGTGCACCGACCAGAGACCGATTCCAGTCGAACCAGCCGAAGAACAAGCGGGCGCCCGGTGCCTGTGCGAAGTCGACGATCCAGCACATGTCGACGGAGTCGAGGTCGTAGTTGGGGAATCCCGCCCTAGCGAGTCCGCCCGAAGCATCCCGGAGCGGCTTCACGAGCACGAAGGCGAACTCGTCCTCGTCGAAGGAGGAACCGGCGAACGATTCATCTCTGACCGAGATTTCGTAGGTGTACCCTCCGATCTTCCGACACATCGAGATGGCTCGGTTTGCGAAAGCGGGGTCAGTGAGCTTTGCCAGCTCGCCCAGCAGGCCCCGATCAGTGCCGGTGAGAGGGGCCGGTACCGAATCCTCGCCGAGGACAGCGACCAGCAACGCACCCTGAGTCTTCGTCCACCGGAAACGGACATAGCGCGCGCCGTTCCAGTTGCTCCGAGCCTCGGTAACAACTCCAGCGATCGCCTTCCGCATCCTGTCGCGCTCGTAGAGTCTCATGAAAAGAGCATGCAGGGACGGAATCAGCACCGGTAGACGGTAGCCAAAACGTTGCTCGGCAGCTAATACGTCGCTTTGCACCCTCCTGCACGCACACTCACTTTCCCAAGCCCGCTCAGGGTCGGGCTTGGCTACGCAGTCGCAATTGCACCGCTTCGGGCCAGTTCCGCCTATGCTCGCCGAGCGACGAAGATCGCCCGTTGGATGATGATTTGGCATGCTTCGGCCCAGGCCGATCTGTACGACTGTCCCTCCATTGCCGATCCCGTCAACTGCTTCGGCCGCGGTTGCGGCGAATCCGCGCAGTCAGCGGATGGTGTCGTGGATTTTCTCGTTGACTTCTGCGACATGGACTTCGGCAAGGAGCACGGCGCTACCTATGCCGAGTGCTGGTCGATCAGCCAGGCACCCATCTTCTTGGCCCGCAGCGCCGCATCCTTGTCGCCCTCTTCGGCAGCGACGATGGCGCCCTTCATCAGAATGTGCCAAGACCAGTCGAAGTCGTCGACGCCCTGCAGCCCGGCCTCGGTGGCGAACATCCTCACGACCTGGCGAATGCGGCCGAGGTTGTCGATGCTCGCCCTGCCGAGCGGGTGTTCGGACCCCATCTCGAACAGCACGTGCATGAACGAGCAGGCCTCGTAGTCGTCGCGGCGGAACCATTCGTCATAGATGTCGAAGATCGCCAGCAGCTGTTCCCGCGCGGTGGTTCCACGGCGCCGCGCCTCGGCCTCGACGGTGCCGTAGGTCCAGACGGTCTCACGCCGTTCGAGGAACGCAATAACCACGTCATCCTTCGACGGGAAGTGACGATAGAACGTAGATGTCGCGACGCCAGCCGACTGGATCAGCTCGTCGACCCCGACATCGCGAATAGCGCGATGAGAGAACAACTCGTACGCGCTGCGGATGATCCGCTCGCGCGCGGTTGTTTGCGGGGGAGCAACGGTAGTTCCGTTCACGGCAAACAGGGTACACCGGGCCAGCTGAGAACGCTCGATCTGCTGGTAGTTGACAGAGAACGTTCGTTCTCGCTAGAAATGAGAACGAGCGTTCTCTCTGACCCCGATACGGGGGACAGCGCAGCAATTACTACTCAAGAGCGGAGAGCAGTGCATGACTACCACCACGACGTGGCCTAACAACACCGCGTTCGACCGTCCGCTCAGCCCGGAGCGCGTCACCGGGGAGCAGGACTTCACCTGGCGGCCAAAAGCAGCGGCCGGAAGCAGCGAGCAGCTCGTTGTCACCGAAGCGAACCGGCGGGTGCTCCGGCGCTGGCTGAGGAGCAGATTCGCTGGCATCCTTCTCCACCGTTCTCACCGCTGATCGGACACGGTGACACGATGCAACCCATCACTTCCACCCAGATCGAACTGCCCTCCGTGGCGCCAACGGTCGTCGACCTCGACGTGCTCGCCCTCTCTGCCACCGAATGGCGGATCTTCGACAACCGTGTCTCGCCCGACAACGCCCTCGGGCTGCTCGGGTTCGTCGAGGAGAAGCGCAACCGATTTGAGGTACTGCAGATCGGCCGCCCCGGGGAGATCACGCGCTACGGCACACTCAGCCAGGCCCTCGATCACTTCGTACGCAATCCAGTAGCCCCCTTCTGACCGCATCCTTCCCTTCAACCTCAACCCGGGAGAACAAGGTGATCAAGACAGCACCAACGCCAGCCGACCCAAAAATGCGCGTGAGCCCTGTCGACAACCGTCTCTGGCGAGTCTACGGCGACGCCCCCGAGCCGAATCAAGCGCCGCTTCTGCTCGGCTTCATCGAGCGGACCGCCGACGCGTACCGGGTGATCCGCCCCGGCAGCACCTCGCCCAGTGGCCGCGAGAGTCTAGAACTGGCTCAGGCGGACTTCCTGTCGATGGCCTGAGTCACTCCGCACGCGTTCCTCCTAGTACGAAAGTAGCTGCCCGTTTAGCGTCCCACTTGCGGCGGCGCCATGTGAGCGCTCAAGGTGGGAACGAGGCTCACCAAGCCACTGTCTCGGAATTGGCCCTCGTGCGACTGATAGGCGCACGCCACCATGGGGATGTGAACATACTTAGATTTCGCGCCTTCACCTCTGAGCAACCAAACGCTGCGTCGGGCAACCCCGCGGGTGTGGTTATTGATGCGGAAGGCCTGATCGATGCTGAGATGCTGCGCATCGCCGCCGAACTCGGTTTCAGCGAGACCGCTTTCCTCACGTCGATAACGCATGACTCCGCCCGCATCCGCTACTTCACGCCCCGTGCCGAGATTGCCTTCTGTGGGCACGCGACAATCGCCTCCGGGGTGGCCCTTTCTCGTCGCGGCGCCGGACCGTTGATTCGCCTGGCCACGAATGCTGGGGAAGTTCCCGTTGAAGTTTCAGACCAGAAAGCCACCCTGGTCGCCGTCGACACTGCCGTCGAACCGCTCGACGACGATCTGCTCGACGAGCTGCTGGCAACACTCCGGCTCGCGCGCGACGATCTCGACCCGGCACTGTCACCCGCCCTCGTGCGCGGAGGTAACCCACACCCGCTCGTACCGGTGCGCGGAGGAGTACTCGCGAGGCTGGACCATGACGCCGAAGCGGTGTTGCGGTTACAGGACCGGCAAGGATGGGACGGCACAATCCCCGTCGTCCATCGCATCGACGCGACGCGCTTCGCATCACGCAACCCGTTCCCTCGCGGTGGTATCCGCGAAGATCCTGCCACCGGGTCCGCCGCCGCGGGGCTCGGGGCGTACCTGCGGGCCGGCCGGCACATCACGTTGCCCGCGGTGCTGACGGTGGAACAGGGCGCGGAAGTGGGCCGGCCCTCGCTGATCATGGTTGAAGTGCCCAGGGAAGGCCGCGTGCGGGTTACCGGCGGCGCGGACGAGATGCTACAGCGGCCTCGCGTCCAACATCTCTTGCAACGAGCGGTCCCGGTGGTCTTGCCCGCGGACCGCTCGTCATCGGTCAACGCGTAGGTACGGTGAGTGAGGCGACGTATTCGGCCGCCGACCGCGGCCGGGTGAGCGGAGCAGCCTGTCCAGCCCAAAGGTTGAGGTAGTCGCCATTGCCGAGGCGGGCCGCTGCTTGCCTGAGCGGTTGCATTAGTGCGTTCTGGACAGGGTAGTGGGGCACGGCGTCCTCCTCGGAAGCGAGCTCTCTTACGAGGGCGTTGACGATCCCGCGGGCGTGCCTGCCGGAGAACAGCCGAGTGAGAACGGTGATCTCGGCATCCGCGCTTGCCAGCTTTTCTCGGTGCACATCGCTCGCTCCGGATTCGGCGGTCACGAGGAATCCTGTGCCGATTTGGACCCCGTCAGCCCCGAGTGCGTGCGCGGCCGCGATGCCGCGCCTATCTGCGATACCACCGGCGGCGATCACCGGGATGCCGACCGAATCCACAACCTGTGGCACAAGCGAGAACGTACCGACCAGTGACTCGCCAACCGGGCGGAGGAATGCACCGCGGTGACCTCCGGCGTCGCTGCCCGAAGCGACGACTGCGTCGAGGCCGGCGGCCTCGATCGACCGAGCCTCGGCGACGGTCGTGGCAGTGCCGATCAGGATGATGCCGGCGTTCCGCGCCCGATCAACAGCCCATTGGGGCGGCAGGCCCATGACGAAACTAATGATGGGAGGGGCAGCAGCGAGGAGGGAATCGAGTTGCTCGTCGAAGTCCGGAGCCTCGGCCGGCGACCCGTTCCATTCCACCCCTAGTCGGGCGTAGAGCGGCGCGAGTCGCTGAATGTGTGGCTCGAGATTGACAGCGTCGCCCTCGCCCGGCTGTGGGACCCACAAATTCACCGAGAACGGCAGGGGCGTGCGCTCGCGAATCCCTTCCACTACCGCCCGGATCCCATCGGCATGCAGGATGTGTGCACCGAACGATCCCAGTCCGCCCGCGTTTGAGACGGCGGCCGCGAGTTCGACGGTGGACAGCCCGCCGCCGAACGGACCCTGCACGATCGCATGTCGAATCCCAAACAGGTCTACGATCCGGTTCATACCAGAGCCGCCTCTCGAAGCCCGGCGCGCAGCTGGAGAGTGACTGCGGCCACGCGGCGACCCAGGTGCTCAGCCGTGCGAAGGTCCGCGTCCGACGGGGCGACCGCTGCCGCGGCATCCGATGGAGACTGGGCCATGGCGCCGATGAAACCGCCGAGCCGGTTGAGGTCGTCGACCGTGCCATTGGACGAGTACAGCCACCCTGGCGGCAGGCCGAGCGATACCCAGTGCATCCCATGCTGGGCCGCGAGGAGAGCGATTGAGGTCAGCGTGTTCAGCTTGTCGCCGTTCACTCCCGCGGAATTGGTGAAGCCAGCCGCAACTTTGTCCTTCCACCCCTGTGCAGCCCACACTGACGCGCTGGCTTCCGCAAACTGTTGGAATACGGAGGACTGGCTGCCCATGTAGGTCGGTGAGCCGAAGATGATCGCGTCCGCCTGCTCGAGCCCCTCCCAAAGCTGGTCAGAGAGATCGGCCACGTCGTATACGACAGCCGAACAGCCCTCGGACTGCTGTGCGCCGGCGGCGACGGCTTGGGCGAGACGCGCGGTGTGCCCACACCCGCTGTGATAGGCGATCGCAATAATCGCGTGATCCGAGTGCATTGTGTCTCCTTTTATGGGGTGTGCTCTGACCATAGACGACTGGTCAACTATGCGCAATACTTGACCGGTCGTATACTCGATAGATGGGCAGGACGAGCATGGCACGAGAGCAGCTGATCGACGCGGCCCGCACCCTGATGCACGCGCGCGGATACGGCGCGATTGGGGTGGCGGAGATTTGTGAACGCGCCGACGTGCGCAAGGGGAGCTTCTACTATTTCTTCGATTCCAAGCAGGCACTGACCGTCGCGGCACTGCAATCGGCGTGGGCAGCGGAACGCGGTCGGTGGCTTGAGGCGCTTGGCGGCGGACCGGGCATCCGCGGTCTTGAGCACCTGGTCCAGCAGCAGATTGCGATTCAGCAGGATTGGCGTGAGTCGTCCGGGACGGTCATCGGCTGCCTCTACGGAAACCTCGCGCTCGAGGCGGGCGCCGACGAGCCTGAGCTGCGTGAATTCCTTCGGGAACTGTTCGAAGACCAGACCGAACTCATCCGTGCCGTGCTAGACGCGGCCGCCGCCGAAGGCGTCATCCCCGGTGAACGCGCGAGCGCGGCGAGTGCGCGCGCCATCCTCGCACAACTGGAAGGAGCGGTGATGTTCGCGAAGTTGTACGACGATCCGTCCGAGCTCGATAACCTCTGGCAACAGATTCGTGCACTTCTCGGCACCTTTCCACAGCCGCCGGTCAACTGACACGAAGCGAGATCATCTCGCCGATTGAGCCGCGAGCGCGCGCATTTCGTCAAGTGTGCCGGCAAAGACGTTCATGTCGATGTATTGCTCGTCCCCGTTGTAACCGCGGAGACGATCGCGGTGAGAGTACTGCCAGATGGTCCAGTCGCGCTCGTCCGACAACCTCGGCGGGAGCGCAACCGACCGAATCCAGATCGGGTTGTCTGGGTAGTCGTCGCGGACGTAACGGTCGTACGCGTCTGGCGTCGCATAGATGATGGGCGGCGTGCCGTAGTGGTCTTCAAGCGCGGCGAGCAGCGGGTCGAGGATGTTCCGAACATGCGTGCGCGTCGGAGGGTTGTCGAAGAAGTCGCCATAGAACTCGAGGTCGACGGTCACGGGCAGTGAGCCGGGGGCATCCGGCACCGTGTCGATCACGTTTTGAGCCTGAGTGGCGCCTTCACTCTCGAAGCTAATGAAATGGTAGGCGCCGACCAACAGGTCGGTTTCGTGTGCATCGGACCAGTTCTTCGCGAATCGCGAGTCCTGGGCGCCGGATCCCTCCGTCGCCTTGATGATGGCGAAGTCGATGTCTTCTGAGCTGAGCACGGTCCAGTCGATCGCACCCTGGTACGAGGACACGTCGATGCCGCGGGTGGTGTGGCTGCTTGCGAAGAGTCGGTTTGGCCACAGTAGCCCGGATCAGCGCTGCGCATGCTCCGAGGATGAGCAGCGTCACCGAAGCCGTGATGGCAGCGCCACGCCAGCTGATGCGGCGTCTGCGGGGCTTCGACGGGTCGGCGGTCACCAGCTAACCGTCTCACGGATGCCGTGCCCAGACCCCGGCATCGCTTCAGTTTGTTCGACGATGCGGCGGCGGTGGCGCGGCCTTCTGCAAGTCTTCCTCGGTGATGGTCACTGGCAACGGAGGCTCGCTAGTCATGTTCAACGCCGGCAGCGCCGCGTATAGGGCGTGCAGGCCTAGTCCCGCGTCGATGACCGCACGTGCGGGAACATTCACGTGAACCCGGGCGTATTCGCCGGGGTCGAGGACGAACGTGATCGGTTGCCCGCTCACATAGGCATACGAGTATCCACTTGGCATTCCAGTGGTGGCGCCTGCCTCAACCAGCACGCCGACCGTATGGAAGTGGTCCACAGGAGTTGGAATCCAACGCTCGGTGGACGTGTTGAGTACATCGATGAACACCTGATCCACGGGCACGTCAGCAGCTGCCTGCGGCCACCGCAACTGCAGGCCGGCGCTACGTTCTGCCTTGGACGGATGCCGCGCAATCGGGCCATGGAAGGTGAAGTTCCAGCGGCCGCCACGCTCGATCAATTGCCCCAGGAACCACTGACCGTCCTCGGTTGGAGCACCAACCACGATCAGCTCCTCGCGCAACTGCTCGCGGTTTAGCGAGGTGGGCAGGACCCGCCACCCAAGTGTTGGTGCACCGAAGGCCGCAACGTCAGGCGGCATGTCGACTCGCCGTGGTTCCAGAAAGCTCGCCAAGGGAGCCCCGCGGCCATCCAATGCCACGATCGGAATCTCGAAGACGCCCAGTTGCGCCAAACGCTTATCGCTCACAAACCCCACCGTCCCACATCGAGCCGGGCCTGCGCAGGATGGCTGGCGAACCGTCGGTCAGCCGACGGCCGAACCGGTTCCCCACAGCGGGTGGGTCGCCATCACAACCGCGATGAGCGCGAGAGAGACGGCGACAAGCACAGCTTCCGAACGGGACACCGGCCGCCGAGAAAGCCGCCGCAGGCCAAGCAGAACGGCATATCCTCCGCCGATGATCGCGGCCCACGCGAGAAGCACCCAGCCCAGCAGCCAGGTTACGACGAACACGCCCTCCGCGGCGTCGCTGAGGAACCCGACTGCATCGCCTACAGCGAAGGAAACAGCGGCGCCGGTCGCCAGCGCGATCGCGGAAACCGGTACCGCCACCGACGCACGCGTCTGAAGTCGCTCCATGCGGCAAACCTAATGCCAGTAGGTGAGGTATTACAACGAAAAGGTTTCAGTCGCCCTGCGACGCGCCGCCATCCACGCCGCGACGATCATCGCTACCCCCGCCGCGGCGGGCGACGCGGCGAAGACGGTCTCGCTCCACGGGGCCGTGTCGTGCGACGAGCCGCCAATGATGGGCGCGATTACGTAGGTGGCTCCGATCCAACCCAGCGGCCAAGTAGAGCCGATCAGGAACACGCATGCGATCGCCGGGGCCGCCCGCGAAATCCGCCCCCACAGCACGCTGAGGCCAATCAGCCCGATGAGCCCAACCCAGCCCAGCGCCCAAAAGTGTCGCAGCGGAGAAGGAGCACCAGCGAGCCCTGAGATGAGGGCATGCACTCCAAAGATCCCGAACGAGCCGGCGACGAGGATGGCGAGCACGATCCCGACGCCGACTGCCACGCCGCGACGTGCGGCGGTACGCGCCACAACCGACACGCTGAGCGGCATCACTAACACACCGAGCGCGAGGAGCAGAGTGCCCGCGCCAAAGAGCTCAGCAGCGGTCCCGATGGGCTCCCAAGGAGGCCACGGCAGGGAGTAATCAAAGACATGGTCTTCTACCGAGAGTTCGTCGTCCGTCCGTGAGCCCCGGAAGACGACCCACCGCTGGAGCGAAGCCATCACTTGCAGCACCGCTGAGCCGAGAAACAGAGCGGCCGCGATGAGCGATCCAGTGATCGAAACCCAGCGGAAGCGAACGGTCCGCGTACGGTGATCGGTAACCTCGATGGCCGACATGCGCTCACCTTAGCGGGCGGCGCCCGGATCATTCCACTGGCAACCTGAACCCGCGATGCGACCCCGCGCAACCCAGCGACGGGAAGAGTCAGCGCGCTACTCGCCGAGCACTCGCAGATGCTCACGGTATTGGTCGGCATCCAGCTCACCGCGTGCGAACCGTTCATCGAGGATTCGCCGTGCCGGGCTTCGCTCGCCAACCCCGGACTGTTCGCCGGGCAGGCGCGGGGTTGACGCCATCTGGGGCGTCATCCGGCCAGTGATGGCGAGAATAGCCACGACCACGAGCACAATCCGAACATCATGCGAGCACTTCCCCTCGGATTCAGGCTCAGAGTACGCCGCGGCGTCGGCCGACACCAGCCGCGAATGGGCTAAGCGGAGGCGTACGCTTCCTCGATCGTCGCGATGTCGAGCTTTCTCATCGTCAGGTAGGCGGCCGTCGCGGCCTCGACCTTCTTCTGGTCGGGGTCGGCCATGATCTCGCCCAGCCGCCTCGGAACGACCTGCCAGGACAGGCCGAAGCGGTCCTTCAGCCAGCCACACATCGACTCCTCGCCGCCGTTCTCCGTGAGCTTCGACCAGTAGTAGTCGACTTCCTCCTGGTCTTCGCAGGGGATCTCGAACGACACGGACTCGTTGAACCTGAAGTCGGGGCCGCCATTGAGGGCCAGGAAGGGATTGCCATCGAGCTCGAACTCGACTGTCAAGACGGAGCCCGCGGGCTTGCCGGAGAACTCGGTTGCTGCCTCCGGGTACTTGGTGACGGAGGTGATTCTCGAGTTCTTAAAGATGGAGGTGTACAGCTTCGCTGCGTCTTCTGCTGCGTTGTCGAACCACAGGTTAGGGACGATCTTCATGATGCCGCCTTTCGTTGAGTAGTTCAGCAGTAATCCAGTAGTCCACACGAAGCTCAGTGCGCTGTCCAGCGCTCGAACGCTGCAGAAGAAAAGGGGACCGCGCATTTCTGCGCAGTCCCAGCCTGTTTGCTCTGGATGTCGCTAAAACTCAGTCCTCCTCGCAGTGATCGTCGTACCAGTGCTCAAGGAACCGCCACGTGTCGCTAGACCAACGGTCGTTGGAGTCATGGTGGTTGCGGTCGTTGTCGAAGTAACGGTCGAGGAAGTTACACAGCGCTTCGGTGCGCCGGTCGCTTCTGCGGTCGTGGTCACGACTGCGGTCGTGGTCACGACGGTCGTGGTCGCGGCGGTCATTGTTGCGGCCGTCGTGGTCGCGGTGTGGATCGTTGTTGGTCGCCACCGATTGTGAAACCGTTCCGGCAGCCTGCGCCGGAATCGCAACGGCGAGAGATCCGCCGGCCAATGCGAACGCCACGACCGAGCTGCTCAGCCATTTCGTAGCCGTCTTGTTCAATTTCAACTCCTTCGGGTAAGGGACGACGGTCTGCCGCCCACGTTCCACGCTAAGGACCACTGCATGAGATCAAGATGAGACGCCGCAGCCGCAATCACCGCATGTGGTGATGCGCAGTCATCACATTCGCTTCTACCGTGCGATCAATCAATCCACGGAGGAGAACAAGATGACCGCCACACTGAAGTCCCTGCCCACAGAACGAGTCCGGATGGATTCGCTGCGCAAGACCGCGCTCGTCGCGGGCGTGCTCTACCTGATCACCTTCGTATCCATCCCGACGCTCGCGCTCTACGGCGAGGTGCGAAACGACCCCAACTTCATCGCCGGCGCCGGACCGGACACGCCAATCATCCTGGGGGGTGTGCTCGAGGTCATCGTCGCCCTCGCCTGCATCGGCACTGGCGTCGCGCTCTACCAGGTGGTCAAGCGGCAGAACGAGGGCATCGCGCTCGGCTTCGTCGGGGCACGGATTCTGGAGGCTGCCGCGATCTTCGCGGGAGTCGTCAGCCTGCTGGCCATCGTGACCGTGCGACAGGGCGGTTGGGGAGAAGACGCGGTGATCACCGGACAGGCCCTGCTGGCCCTGCACACCTGGACCACCCTGCTCGGGCAGGGCTTCCTGCCGGCCGTGAACGCCCTGCTCCTGGGCTGGCTGCTGTACAAGGCCCGTCTGGTGCCGCGAGTCCTGCCGCTGATCGGATTCATCGGCGCACCCCTGCTCGTGGCATCCGTCGCCGGGTCGCTCTTCGGCCTGTGGGCACCGCTGAACCCGATCGGCGGAATCGGCGCCCTGCTGCTCGCGGTCTGGGAGTTCTCGCTCGGTGTCTGGCTGGTGGTGAAGGGGTTCAAGCCGTCACCTGTCACCGGAAGGTGAACTCGTGGTTATCGAGCCAGCTCCAGCGGTCGATCGGCCACGTGATCAGGATGGCGCGACCGACGACGTTCTCGTACGGCACAAAACCGCCGCCCGGCTTGTCGGTGTGGAAGCGCGAGTCGGCGGAGGCATAGCGGTTGTCGCCGAGCACCCACAGCGAGTCCTGCGGTACCGTCACTGCGAAGTCCGTCTCGGAGACGCGACCGGTGCCCGACCGCACCACCACGTACGGCTCGTCCACCGGGTTGCCATTGATTGTCAGTTCACCGAACTCGTTACAGCAGGCAACCACGTCGCCCGGCAGCCCGATCGCCCGCTTGATGAGGTGATCGTTGCTGTCGGGTGCGGAGAGCCCGACGAACGAGAAGAACCAGTCGAATGCCGCGATCACGGGGTTCTGCGGTTCGGGTGGCCGCGGATCCAGCCATCCGCCCGGGTCCTTGAACACGACCACGTCGCCGCGCTGGACCGGTGTCAGGTCGGGGGTGAGCTGGTTCACGATGACGCGGTCGTCCCGGTGCAGCGTGTCCATCATCGACTCGGATGGGATATAGAAGGACCGGACGAGGAAGGTCTTGACGAGGAACGAGATGAGGATCGCGGCCAGGAGGATGACCAGCACGTCGCGAACGAAGACCTTGACGCTCTTGCCCTGAGATTGTCGTTCCGCGACAACCGACGCGACACGGGTCGGTTGTGCGTCGTCCATTCAGCCCCCGAGCTCGTTGCCACCGTAAGCGGATACTAGCAACTGATGAGCGATCTTCACTCGCCCGGGCGGGTGAACTCTAGGAGAACGTCAGGCCGGGTCGAGCAGCGAGGCAAGGCTGGGGACCGGGATGGATGGCATGTACTCGTTCCAGCCCAGGAAGAACGCGAAGACGCTGTGGATGAGGGGCGCGGACAGCGCGCTCAGCACCAGATAGCCGAGTGTTCTCCACCGGCTCAGCCGGAACACGAGCGGCGGCAGTAGAACGGTCACGAGCGCGGGCACCGGGTAATAGATCCACCAGGGCAAGGCGAAGGTCGTGCCGGAGCAGCCCGAGAAACAGCGCCAACGACGCGACGACCATGGCGGGCAAGTGCCACTCGGTGCTGATGGCTGCTCCTTTGCGACATCCGTTTCACTGCGTTCGATCAGCTTATTGAGTCACCGTCAGATTCGAGTGCGCTCTCGAGGCCATTCAGGATGAGTCGGATGCCGAAGTCGAACTCGTTGCCGTAGGCGTACCCCGGCTGCAGCACCAGGGTCACCGCCATCTCGGCCAGGTTCGGGAAGTCCTCCATCATCCGCTGCTGTGACGCCATGATGTCTTCGGTGACCGCGCTGATGTCGCCGGTCTCATCGAACGGCAGGGATGCCTCCTGCAGGGCGAACCCGTGCACGTAGCTATCGAGCACGGACATGGCGTGGCCGCTCATCGCCATCGAGAAACCGGACTGGCGCAGGCATCCGATGACGGCATCGTGGTGTTTCAGGGTCGCCTGCGTGGTGCGCGAGTCCATCATGCTGATGGCCCACGGATGCCGCCCCAGCACGGTGCGCGCGGAGTCGGCGCGTTCCCGCATCGCCGTCTTCCACTCGGCGTCGACCGTCGGCAGCGTGATCTCGCCGACCACGGCCTCGATCATGCCGTCGAGCAGGTCGTCCTTGCTCTTCACGTGGTAGTAGAGCGACATGGCCTCGATGCCCAGCTCCCCGGCGAGCTTGCGCATGCTCAGAGACTCGATCCCTCCGGCATCCGCCAGTGTGATCGCCACGCGCACGGCCCGCTCACGCGTCACCGGAATCCGCGCGGTCGCCGTTGTCTTCACCCCTGCCACGATGCCTCCCGTCCGGCCCTGCTGCCGAGCCGCTCTCAGTACCTTACGCTGTACGAGAATTCTTGCGCCAGTCCTAGACAAGCCTTACGCCCTACGGTAGCGTCGTCCCCATCGACCTTACACCGTATGGTCGGGATGGGAACGAAGCCATGAAGAACTCGACAGCAGCAGCAGCAGCAGCTCCGGTCTGGTCCGCCGACCGCATGCCCAGCCTCACCGGCAAGACGATCATCGTCACCGGCGCCAGCAGCGGCATCGGCCTCGAGGCGGCGCGCGCGTTCGCGGCACGTGGCGCGCATGTCGTGATGGCGGTGCGCAATGAGGCCAAGGCACGGGATGTCGCGGCCACGGTCGCCGGATCCACCGAGGTGCGCCGCCTCGACCTCGCCGACCTGTCCTCGGTGCGCGCGTTCGCGGCGAACTGGAGCGGCGACATCCACGCGCTCATCAACAACGCCGGAATCCTGGTGCCGCCGCTCGGCCGCACCACCGACGGGTTCGAGCTGCAGTTCGGCACCAACCACCTGGGCCACTTCGCCCTGACGAACCTGCTGCTGCCGCAGATCAGCGGCCGAGTGGTCACCGTCGCGAGCAGCACGCATCGCTCCGCCCATATCGACTTCGACGACCTCAACTGGCGTACCCGGCCGTACCGCGGCGGCCAGGCCGCCTACGGGCAGTCCAAGCTGGCGAACCTGCTCTTCACCCTTGAGCTGCAGCGGCGCCTCGAGGCATCCGGTTCCGCCGTCATCGCCACGGCGGCGCATCCCGGCATGGCCACCACGAACCTCGGCTCGAGCATGCAGAGCCCGGTGCTCAAGGCGGTGGCGGCCGTCGCTCTCTGGCTATTCGCGCAGGATGCCGCAAGCGGCGCTGCGCCCACGCTGTTCGCCGCGACGGCGCCGATCGCCGGCGCGAGCTACGCCGGGCCCGCGAACCGTCACGAAATGGCCGGGCCGCCCGTGCTGGTCGGCCGCTCCGCCGCGGCATCCGATCTGGCGGTCGCCCGGCGGCTGTGGACCGTGTCAGAGGAGCTCACCGGCGTGCGCTACCCGCTCGCGCTGAGTGCTCAGCCGCGATCCGCCGTGCGGTAGCGCAGGTACACCACCCCGTTGCCGAACCGGCGTTCGTCGACCAGGTCCAGGTCCAGCCGCACGTCGTCGGGCAGGAAACGCTTGCCGCCGCCGACCACCGCGGGAGAGATGAACAGGTGGTATTCGTCGACCAGGCCCGCTCGGATGGCGGGGGCGGCGAGGTCCGGACCGCCGACGGTGAGGTCGCGGTTGGCCGTCGAATTCAGCTGCCACACCTCGTCCACATTGAAGACCCGCTCGATGCGGGTCTTCGCGCTCGAGACCGAGTCGAGCGTGGTGGAGTAGACGACCTTATCTGCGGCCCGCCAGATGCTGGCGAAGTCCTGAATGACGGATGTCGCGCCGTCCACCATCTGCGGAGACTCCCACGCCACCATCACCTCGTAGAGCCGACGGCCATAGAGATAAGTACCCACCGGCCGTTGCAGGTCATTGACGAAGCGGTGCACCTCGTCATCGGGTTCACCCCAGTCGAAGCGTCCCGCGGTGTCGGCGATGTACCCGTCGAGGGAGAGAATGCTTGAGTAGATCAGGTTGGCCATTGTCGCTCCATCACGATATTTCACCCGATCGGCGTCGTGATCGCCAGTAGGCTCCTACCCGAATTCGGGTTAACCCCACCCGGCATTCGTATGGTCACCGGGTGCCCGCCTGACACCGCGCCCGCGAAGCTGGTTGCGGCGGCGAATACCGCCACCCACCACCTTCGGAAGGAAAGAATCAATGACCGCAGCAACCGTGACGCGTGAGCGTGTGAGCGAGCGGACCGGTCTGCGCGCCGGCTGGCGCTCGGTGCCCCGCGAGCTGGGATTCTTGCTGTCCACCCTCCCGATCGTTGTGGTCGGCTTCTCGGTGTTGATCACCCTATTCGCGACCGGCGTCGGCACGGCCATCATCTACATCGGCGTCTTCATCCTGATCGCAACGCTGTATGCCGCCCGCGCCTTCGGCACCCTCGAGCTCGTGCGTCTGCAGGCGGCTGGCATGCCCGAGATCGAGCGCCCGAGATGGGAAGCCGCCACGCCGAGGACCGGGTTGTCTCGGGTTCTCGCCCCGCTCGCCGACGGTCGTTCCTGGATTTACCTGCTGCACGGCACGGTGGTGAACTTCACGATCGGTGTCGCAAGCTGGACCCGGACACGGTATCGCGGGCATTGAAGAGCGCGTGCGCGGCCTCGGTGGTGTGCTCGAGCTGTCGAGCCCGGCCGGGGACCGACGGTCGCCACGGTGCGCCTCCCGATCACCAATTAGAAGCTGAGTCTGCCTCTAGAGTGGTGGGGTGGGTTCTCTTCGGGTCGTTGTCGCAGATGATTCGGTGCTCCTTCGCGAGGGCCTGGTTCGGGTGCTCGGCGAAGCGGGTGTCGACGTCGTCGCGGCGTTCGGCGACGGCGACGAGCTGATCGCAAGCCTGCCGGAGCTGCAGCCGGATCTCGCCGTGCTGGACGTGCGGATGCCTCCGACCTTCCGTGATGAGGGAGTGCGGGCGGCGATCCGGGCCCGCGAACTGCAACCGGAACTTGGCATCCTGCTGCTGTCGCAATACGTTGAGGTGGCGTACGCGAGTGAGCTGCTGGCCTCCGGCAGCGGCGGCATCGGCTACCTGCTGAAGGACCGCGTGGCGAGCCTGGCCGCGCTGCAGGATGCCGTGCAGCGCATCGCCGGCGGTGGCACGGTGCTCGACCCGGAGGTCGTCACCCAACTGCTCGGCCGCCGGCACGACCCGCTCGAGAGCCTCACCCCGCGTGAGCGTGAGGTGATCAGCCTGATGACCGAGGGCCGCACCAACGCGGCCATCGCCGCCACGCTGTTCATCGGCACCGGTGCGGTCGAGAAGAACATCAGCTCGATCTTCCAGAAGCTCGGCCTCGAGGACTCCGGCAGCGACCACCGTCGTGTGCTGGCGGTGCTCGCCTGGCTGCAGCGTTGATCCTGAACACGAACGAGGAGAACTTGGTTTCATCACGCACCATCGGCGCGATTTTTCTGGCGGCTGGTCTGATGGTGTCGGCCGTCGCCTGCGCGCCGATCAGCGCGAATGGCACAGACGACCGGCCGGTCGAATTCACCGAGGAGGCGCCCGCGGCGCCGGACATCGTCACCGCGCCCGACGAACAGCCGTCGATCGTGGCGGACGGGTCGGCCACCGGAACGCTTGCGGTCGACGTGCTCGCCAGCCTGCCGGTCAAGGGCAAGGCGCCGCAGACCGGTTACGACCGCGAGGGGCAGTTCGGCAGCGCCTGGCTCGACGTCGACCGCAACGGCTGCGACACCCGCAACGACATGCTGGCCCGCGACCTGACGAACATCGAGCGCGAGGGGCCGTGCAAGGTGATGAGCGGCGACCTGGACTCGCCATACTCCGGCGAGCCCGTCGACTTCGTGCGCGGCAACACCACTTCCACACTCGTGCAGATCGACCACGTGGTCGCCCTCGCGAACGGCTGGCAGACCGGGGCGCAGCAGCTGAGCGCCGCGCAACGGCTCAGCTTCGCGAACGACCCGATGAACCTGCTGGCGGTCGACGGCTTCTCCAACCAGCAGAAGGGCGCAGGCGACGCGGCCACCTGGCTGCCGGCATCCAAACCGTTCCGCTGCGAATACGTCGCCAGACAGGTGTCGGTGAAGGCCACCTACGGACTCTGGGTTACCCAGGCCGAATACGACGCGATCGCGAGAGTGCTCGCGTCCTGCCCGCAGCAGCCCGCCTTCGCGTCGGCGTTCGCCGCACCGCCTGACCCGGCAGCGGCGCAGCCCGCGCCGGCTCCGGCTCCGGTGCCCGCTCCGGCGGCCGCCCAGCAGGAGTATGCCAACTGCACTGCGGTGCGCGCGGCCGGCGCAGCGCCGATTCACGCGGCCGACCCGGGCTACGGGCTGCATCTCGACCGCGATGGAGACGGCACCGGCTGCGAGTAACGTCAGGCGCTACGAGTAACGTCAGGCGCTACTGTGGTCGCAACAGCACGCCAGGTAACGGAGCCGCAATGACGCATAAGACACCGGATGTCGCCGGCTACCGCCTGGCCGCAACCGTGGTTCTGCTGCGGGATGCCGCGCACGGGCCCGAGGTGCTCATGCTGGAGCGGCCCCACGACCGGGGCAGCTTCGCCGGCAACTGGGTCTTCCCCGGCGGAACCGTCGATCCGGAAGACGAGCTGCCCCACGACGCTAACGCCGCCGACCCGGACTCTGGTGACCCGGAGGAGTCGGCCGCGCGGCGCGCAGCCGTGCGCGAGGTGCGCGAGGAGACCGCCCTCGAGCTTCGGCCCGACAATCTGGTGCCGACGGCGCGATGGACTCCGCCGAGTTCGACGCCGGTCCGGTTCCGCACTTGGTTCTACGTCGCCGAGGCGCCGGCGGGGGAGCTGCGGCTCTCCGCCCAGGAGGCGGTCGACGCGGGATGGTTCACCCCCGCCGCGGCGCTGGAACGGCACGCCGCCGGCATCCTGAATCTGGTTCCGCCCACCTGGGTGACGCTGCACCGCCTGATCGGCCACGACTCGGTGCTGGCTGTGCTGACCGCAGCGCGGCGGGCACCGCTACAGCAGCACCACACCCGTCGGGTCAGCACGGCACGCGGCGACGTGCTGCTGTGGGAGCCGGATGTCGCATACCTCGACGACACGCTGATCGACACGGCCGGGGCCCGGCACCGACTCGAACTCGGAACGCTGCCTTGGGTCTACACCCGGTCCGCGGGGTAGCGAGCGCCGGTAGCCAGCGCCGAGCACACACCACCTCTGAATGTCGTGGGCTCGCGATAGAGTTATGCCGCTCGAATCAGAGCACCACCCAGCATTTTTCGCGCATCCTGTGTGCGCCATTCCGGTTCGCCGAACAAAAGGAAACCCCCCTTTGGCCCTCCTGACACTGAGCCTGCGATACGCCAAGCCTTACAAGGCCTGGATCGCAAGCGTCGTCATCCTGCAGCTCATCTCCACGGTGGCGGCGCTCTACCTGCCGAGCCTGAACGCCCAGATCATCGATGAGGGCGTGTCGCGCGGCGACACCGACTTCATCTGGAACACCGGCATGACCATGCTGCTGGTGTGCCTGGTGCAGGCGGCATCCGCCATCGCAGGCGTCTACTTCGGCGCCCGCACCGCGATGGCGGTCGGCCGCGACCTGCGCCGTGACGTCTACCGCAAGGTGGACACGCTGAGCGGCCTGGAGATCGGCAAGTTCGGTGCGGCCACGCTGATCACCCGCGGCACCAACGACGTGCAGCAGGTGCAGATGCTGGTGCTGATGACCCTCAACTTCATGGTGTCGACCCCGATCATGTGCATCGGCGGCATCATCATGGCGCTGCGTGAAGACGCCGGGCTGTCCTGGCTGGTCTGGGTGTCGGTGCCGGTGCTGTTCGTGATCGTCGGCTTCCTGGTCTACCTGCTGCTGCCGCTGTTCCGGCTGATGCAGGACCGCATCGACGGCATCAACAGCGTGCTGCGCGAGCAGATCACCGGCATCCGCGTGGTGCGCGCCTTCGTGCGTGAGCCGTTCGAGTCTGAGCGCTACAGTCGCGCCAACCAGGCCATCACCACGGTGTCGGTGAAGGTCGGCAACATCTTCGTGCTGATGTTCCCGGTGATCATGATGATCCTGCACCTCGCGACGGCTGCTGTTCTGTGGTTCGGCGGCTTCCGGGTGGAGGCCGGCGAGATGCAGGTCGGCTCGTTGACCGCGTTCCTGCAGTACCTGCTGCAGATCCTGATGGCCGTGATGATGGGCGTCTTCATGGTGATGATGATTCCGCGCGCCGTGGTGTGCGCCGAGCGCATCGTCGAGGTACTCGGCACCGAGACCAGCCAGACCATTCCGCGCGACGCCCACGTGAGCGTCCCGACTCGCGGCGTGGTGCAGTTCGGCGACGTGACCTTCGGCTACCCGGGCGCTGAGCGGCCGGTTCTTGACGCGCTGTCGTTCACCGCCGAGCCGGGCAAGACCACGGCGATCGTCGGATCGACCGGGTCAGGCAAGAGCACCCTGGTCAACCTGATCCCGCGGCTGTTCGATGCCCAGCAGGGCAGCGTGACCATCGACGGCGTTTCCGTCACCGAACTCACCCGCGAACAGCTCGCCCGGGTGGTGGGCATCGTGCCGCAGAAGCCGTACCTCTTCTCCGGCACCATCGCCTCGAACCTGCGGTTCGGCAACGCCGACGCCACCGACGACGAGCTGTGGGATGCGCTGCGCGTTGCCCAGGGCGAGGACTTCGTGCGGGAGATGCCCAAGCAGCTCGACGAGCGGATCGCCCAGGGCGGGTCCAACGTCTCCGGCGGGCAGCGTCAGCGCCTGTGCATCGCCCGTGCGCTGCTCGCGAAGCCGCGCGTGTACCTGTTCGATGACTCGTTCTCGGCGCTCGACGTGGCCACCGATGCGCGTCTGCGCGCGGCCCTCGGCGGCGCGATTCAGGATGCCACGGTGATCATCGTGGCGCAGCGGGTGTCGACCATCACCGACGCCGACCAGATCATCGTGCTCGACGGCGGCAAGGTTGTCGGCCGTGGCACGCATGAGGAACTGCTGGCAGGCAGCGAGACGTATCAAGAAATTGTCGAATCCCAGTTGAGCGTGGAGGCGGCATAACCATGGCCAAGCGAACCAAGAACACGGCCCCCGCGGCATCCGCGGCATCCGCCGCATCCGCCACTCCGACCGGCGACGAGTCGGAGTACGAATACACGCCCACCGAAGCCGACGGCGACATGTTCGGCGGCACGCCGGCGAAGAAGGCGCAGCACTTCTGGCCGTCGGCCAAGCGGCTGTTCGGGCTGCTGAGCCCGGAACGCGGTCGCATGCTGGTGGTCGTGGCGCTGGTGGTGGTCTCGGTGGTGCTCACCGTGCTCGCCCCGAAGATTCTCGGCCAGGCGATGGACGCCATCTTCAACGGCGTGATCGGCTCCCAGCTGCCGGCGGGCGTGCCGCTCGACCAGGTGATCGCTGACGCGCGTGCGGCAGGGAACGACGACTTCGCCAACTTCCTGCAGGGCACCGCGGTGGTGCCAGGCCAGGGCATCGACTTCGTGGTGCTCGGCCGACTGATCCTCATCGTGCTCGGCATGTACACGATCGCGTCGGTGCTGATGTGGGCGCAGGGCTACATCCTCAACGGCCTGGTGATGCGCGTGGTGTACACGCTGCGCCAGGACATCGAGGTCAAGCTCAACCGCCTGCCGCTTAGCTACTTCGACACCCGACAGCGCGGCGACCTGATGTCGCGAGTCACCAACGACGTCGACAACATCCAGGCGGCGCTGCAGCAGGCGTTCTCGCAGCTGGTGCAGTCGCTGCTGACCGTGATCGGCATCGCCGCGATGATGTTCATCGTGTCGTGGCAGCTGGCGCTGATCGCGCTGATCTCCCTGCCGCTGTCGGCCATCATCGCCGGCGTGATCGGCGTGCGCTCGCAGAAGCTGTTCGCCGCCCAGTGGAAGAACACCGGTGCGCTGAACGGGCACATCGAGGAGTCCTTCGCCGGGCAGGAGATCGTGCGCGTGTTCGGCCGCGACCGCGAGATGCTCGAGGAGTTCGACAAGCGCAACGATGCCCTGTTCAAGGCCTCGTTCGGCGCGCAGTTCGTGTCGGGCATGATCATGCCCGCCATGATGTTCGTGTCCTACCTG
Organism: Salinibacterium sp. ZJ450; assembly: GCF_011751885.2. Lineage (NCBI taxonomy): Bacteria > Bacillati > Actinomycetota > Actinomycetes > Micrococcales > Microbacteriaceae > Ruicaihuangia > Ruicaihuangia jiafui. The sequence goes on along the minus strand of NZ_CP061771.1, from coordinate 2,699,749 downwards.
TCGTACGTGCTGATCGCCGTCGTCGGTGGGTTGCGCGTGGCATCCGGGCAGATGACGCTCGGTGACGCGACCGCGTTCATTCAGTACTCCCGCGAGTTCTCACAGCCGATCGGTCAGATGGCGGGCATGGCCAACATGCTGCAGTCCGGCGTCGCCTCGGCGGAGCGCACCTTCGAGCTGCTGGACGCCGACGAGCAGGACCCGGAGACCGCCACCGAACACCTGCCGGAGCGCACCGACGGCCGCGTCGAGTTCGAGAACGTGTCGTTCTCGTACAGCCCCGACAAGCCGCTGATCGAAGAGCTCTCCTTCCAGGCCGAGCCCGGGCACACCGTCGCCATCGTCGGACCGACCGGGGCCGGCAAGACCACCCTGGTCAACCTGGTGATGCGGTTCTACGAGCTGACCGGCGGGCGCATCCTGCTCGACGGTGTCGACATCACGCACCTGTCGCGCAGCGAGCTGCGGTCGCAGGTGGGCATGGTGCTGCAGGACGCCTGGCTATTCGGCGGCACGATCCGCGAGAACATCCGCTACGGCCAGCTGGACGCCACCGACGAGCAGGTGGTCGCCGCCGCGGAGGCCACCATGGTGGACCGCTTCGTGCGGCAGCTGCCCGACGGCTACGACACGGTGCTCGACTCCGACGGCGGCAGCGTCTCCGCCGGCGAGCGCCAGCTGATCACCATCGCCCGGGCGTTCCTGGCGAACCCGTCGCTGCTCATCCTCGACGAGGCGACATCGTCGGTGGACACCCGAACCGAGCTGCTGGTACAGCACGCCATGGCGGCGTTGCGCACCGACCGCACCTCGTTCGTGATCGCCCACCGCCTGTCCACCATCCGCGATGCTGACACCATCCTGGTGATGGAGGCCGGGCGGATCGTCGAGCAGGGCAACCACGAGACCCTCCTGGCGCGGCGCGGGGCGTACTACTCGCTCTACATGTCGCAGTTCATGGGTGGCGAAGAAGACGCGGAGCAGGTGGTGGAGCCGGCGGTCGCCGAGTAGCCGCGTCGCGGGCAAGTTCTGGGCCCCGCGAAGTTGAGCGGGCAACTCCGTCGGTAAGCCCCCGAGTCCCGCGCCTCTCAGTTGCTGTCGCGTCTGAACAATAGCCAGCGCGTGCGACTGCGGGCAGCGGGCGTCTCCCGTCCGCGCGCGGCTGCAACTGCGGCCCGCGCGCGCGGGCCGAAGTTGCGGCGGCGGGGGCATCCCCGCGTCGCGGACGCGCAAATGTTGACGGTTCCGTGACCGGGGACGGTCGGCCAGCGGGAGGGGTGCGCGCTAGGCTCGCGAGTGCAAGAGTGATTCCGTGCGACATTGCAGTCGCCACACGTGAAGGATTGAAGATGCGTACAAAATCTGGACTTGTGGCCGTTATGGCCGTAATCGCCTTGACCCTCGCGGGCTGCGCCAACACCACCCCGACCGAGGAACCGGCCGGCTCACCGGGTGCCGGAGTCGACGTCGAGGTGGATCAGGCCGCTGCGGATCTGCTTCCCGCCGATATCGCCGATGCTGGCAAGCTGGTCATTGGCATCGACCCGAATTATGCGCCGAACGAGTACAAGGACGATGCCGGAAACCCGATTGGCTGGGCGGTCGAGCTGACCAACGCCATGGCAGCGAAGCTGGGCGTCACCACCGACTACCGCCCCTCCGGCTTTGACAAGATCATCCCGAGCATCACCGGCGGCAGCTACGACGTGGGCATGTCGTCGTTCACCGACAACGAAGAGCGCGAGAAGGTCGTCGACTTCGTGAACTACTACGAGGCCGGCATCCAGTGGGCGCAGCAGATCGGCAAGAGCGTCGACCCGGCGAACGCCTGTGGTCTCACCGTGTCAGTGCAGGCCACGACCTACGAGGAGACCGAGGAGTTGCCGGCGAAGTCCGAGGAGTGCGTCGCGGCAGGCAAAGAGCCGATCAACATTCTGAAGTTCGAGACTCAGGATGAGGCCACCAACGCGCTGGCACTCGGTCGCTCCGACGCGATGAGCGCCGACTCACCGATCACCCAGTACGCGGTGTCCCAGGTGGACGACAAGATCGAGCTCGCCGGTGAGGCATTCGATGTGGCCCCGTACGGCATGGCCGTCGACAAGGGCTCACCGTTGGCTGAGGCGCTGCAGGCGGCCCTGCAGTCGCTGGTCGACGATGGCACCTACCAGCAGATCCTCGACGAGTGGGGCGTCGCCGACGGCGGCATCGACGAGATCACGATCAACGCCGCCACGGCGGGCTAACGGTCATGGAGGAGCAAACGCAGCCGGAGGCCATCAAGGCCATCAGGCTGCGTCATCCCTGGCGGAACGTCTTCGCGGTCATCCTCGTCCTCGGGCTGTTGCTGTTCATCCTCGACGCGGCGTCGCGCGAGGCGTACGGCTGGGCGACCTTCGCGGAGTTCCTGTTCGATCCCCGGATCATCCAGGCGGCGCTCAACACGCTGCTGCTGACGATCTACTCGATGGTGATCGCCATCGTGCTCGGCGTCATCCTCGCGGTGATGCGGTTGTCTGACAACCCCGTGGTGAAGTACGTCGCATGGCTGTACCTCTGGGTGTTCCGCGGCACCCCTGTGTACGTGCAGCTGGTCTTCTGGGGTCTGGTCGCCACCATTTACAGCACGATCGACATCGGAATCCCCTTCACAGCACCATGGGTGTCGTTCGAGACCTCCGAGACGATCCCCGTGTTCTGGCTGGCGGTCATCGGGCTGGCGTTGAACGAGGCGGCGTACATGGCGGAGATCGTGCGCGCCGGCATCCTGTCGGTCGACACTGGCCAGAACGAGGCCGCAACCGCGCTCGGAATGTCGTGGCTGCAGACCATGCGACGTGTGGTGATCCCGCAGGCGATGCGCATCATCATCCCGCCCACCGGCAACGAGGTGATCTCGATGCTGAAGACCACGTCGCTGGTGGCGGCGATCCCGTTCAGTTTCGACCTGTACGGACGCTCGCGGGACATCTCCGCCGCGATCTTCGACCCGATCCCGCTGCTGCTGGTGGCATCCGCCTGGTACCTGTTCTTCACCTCGATCCTGATGGTGGGCCAGTACTTCCTCGAGAAGCGGTTCTCGCGCGGGGTCGGGCAGGAGCGACAAGACAAGAAGGCGGCGCCGACCGTGACGACCGGACCGATCGCGCCCATCGGTGAGAACCCGGGAGGCAAGGGATGACCGACACACCCATGGTGCAGGCCGAGGCGGTTTCGAAGAGCTTCGGCACCAACCAGGTGCTCAAGGGCATCACTCTCACCGTGAACAAGGGCGAGGTGATGTGCATCATCGGTCCGTCGGGATCGGGCAAGTCGACGTTCCTGCGCTGCATCAACCACTTGGAGCGGGTGGATGCCGGTCGCCTGCGTGTCGACGGCGTGCTGGTCGGCTACGAAGAGCGCGGCGACAAGCTGTACGAGCTGAAACCGAAAGTCGCTGCCCGGCAGCGCCGCGACATCGGCATGGTGTTCCAGCGGTTCAATCTCTTCCCGCACATGACGGCGCTGGAGAATGTGATCGAGGCGCCGACCCAGGTGAAAAACGTGCACAAGGCAGTGGCGGTTGCCCGCGCACGTGAGCTGCTCGACCGGGTGGGACTCGCCGACAAGGCCGACTCGTATCCGGCTCACCTGAGCGGTGGTCAGCAGCAGCGCGTGGCGATCGCTCGCGCATTGGCCATGGACCCGAAGCTGATGCTCTTCGACGAGCCCACCTCTGCGCTCGACCCCGAGCTGGTCGGCGAAGTGCTCGACGTGATGCAGGGCCTCGCGAAGTCGGGCATGACGATGATCGTGGTCACACACGAGATCGGCTTCGCCCGGGAGGTCGCTGACTCGCTGGTGTTCATGGACGGCGGCTACGTGGTTGAGGCAGGCGACCCGCGCGAGATGCTGGCGAACCCGAAGCATCAGCGCACGCAGGCGTTCCTGTCGAAGGTGCTCTAAGAAGGTGCTCTAACCAGAGTCATCCGATCAGGATGATGACGCGTCGTCACGGCCCGCCCAAGAATCGGGGGGATAGCTGAGGAGGCGCGTCATGAAAGACGGATACCCGCTCATCGAGGACCACGGGCTGATCGGAGACCTCCAGACATCAGCTCTCGTGTCAACGGATGGGTCCATCGACTGGTTCTGCGCTCCGCGATTTGATTCGCCCAGTGTGTTCGGCGCCCTCCTTGACCGCGAGAAGGGCGGGTTCTGCCGCATCCGGCCGACCGCGGAAGCATTCACCACGAAGCAGCTCTACTTTCCCGACACCGCGGTTCTGGTCACCCGGTACCTGACGGAGGACGGTGTCGGTGAGGTGGTCGACTTCATGCCGGTGACAAGTTCGAGCGCGCCCGCCGAACATCACCGGATTGTGCGGATGCTGCGATGCATCCGAGGCCGGATGACCTTCGAGGTCGATATCGCCCCCCGCTTCGACTACGGCCGCGACGGGCACAAGACAGAGATCAGCGACGACGGGGCGGTGTTCCGGGGAAATCGCACCACCATGTCGGTCAGCGTGGTGCGCGAACCCGACGACGAGCCGCTGGGCCGCGGCGCGGCTAACGAGGCCGGCGATGTCCACGGCGAAATCACCCTGGCGGCGGGGGAGATGCGCGGGTTGATCCTGGACGTCGGCTCGACAGCGGCGCGAGAGACCAGCGTCGACGAGGTCTGGGGCCTCTTCAACAACACCGTGACGTTCTGGACCAATTGGCTCGAGCAGTCCACCTACACCGGTCGCTGGCGGGAGATGGTGAATCGTTCGGCAATCACCCTGAAGCTGATGACCTACGCGCCGACCGGAGGACTGGTCGCCGCCCCCACCGCCGCGTTGCCGGAGCAGGTCGGTGGCGAACGCAACTGGGACTACCGGTTCACCTGGGTGCGGGATTCGTCGTTCTCGGTGTATGCCCTGCTGGCACTGGGCTTCATGGAGGAGGCGACGGCGTTCGGCGCCTGGTTACGCGAGCGGGTCGCCGACACGCACATCGACGGTGGGACCCCGCTGAACATCATGTACCGCATCGACGGGTCCAGCGATCTGAGCGAGGAAACCCTCGAGCATTGGGAAGGGTACCGGGGGTCATTCCCGGTTCGAATCGGCAATGGCGCGGCCGATCAGCTGCAGCTGGACATCTATGGCGAGATGATGGACAGCCTGTACTCAGCCGACGAACGCGGCTTCCTGATGGCTCACGCGGGCTGGCTCAAGGTGTGCGACGTGCTCGACTGGCTCGTCGATCACTGGGACCAGCCGGAGGAAGGCATCTGGGAAACCCGCGGCGGACGGCAGGACTTCACCTACGGCAGGCTGATGTGCTGGGTGGCCTTCGACCGCGGCATCCGCCTCGCCACCAAGCATGGGCGACCGGCATCCGTCGACAATTGGATGGCAGCCAGGGATGCGGTGTTCCAGCAGATCATGGAGAAAGGCTGGAGCGCCGAGCGTCAGGCATTCGTGCAGCACTACAAGACGCAGGTTCTGGATGCCTCGCTCCTCCGCATGGCGGCGCTGGGGTTCATCAGCCCAACCGACCCGATGTGGCAGTCCACCCTGGAAGCGATGGGCGGCGAACTGGTCACCGACAGTCTCGTGTACCGGTACGACCCCAGCGCTTCGCCGGATGGGTTGCGCGGTTCTGAGGGCACGTTCTCGCTGTGCACGTTCACGTACGTGGAGGCGTTGGCGGGGGCCGGTCAGATCGACAAGGCGCGCATCACCTTCGAGAAGATGCTGACCTACGCCAACCACCTGGGTCTGTACTCCGAGGAGATCGCGTTGACCGGTGAGCAGATCGGCAACTTTCCGCAGGCGTTCACCCACCTGGCGCTGATCAACGCGGCCATCACGCTGGACGGCGCACTGACCCGCCGGGCGGCGCGCTGACCGAGGTCAGTCCGCCGGATCCTTCACAGGCGTGATCTTGCGAGGCAGGAACGCTGCCGCGGCAAAGCCGATCAGGCCGACGGCAGCTAGCACGATCGTGGCGATTGCGTAGTTCTGGCCGGGAGTCGACGCGATACCGGCGACCAGGATGGTGCCGGCGATCGCCGTGCCCATCGACGATCCCAGGTTGGAAATGCTTCGGGACAGGCCTGAGATCTCGCCCTGCTTGGACTCGGGAAAACTCGACTGCACCACGTTCACCGAGGGGGTGAGCATCAACCCGACACCGAGCCCGGTGAGCAACAGGCCGGGCGCAAATGCCCATGCGGTCTGCGTCCCCTGCACGATCACGAGCCCGAGCAGCATTCCGATGACGGTGAGGGCAAAGCCGGTGAGAATGAGCGTCCGCTGTGCAAACTTCCTCGACAGAGGCCCGGCTGCTATTGAGGACGCCAGCAGGCCGACCGTTGCCGCAGTGAAGATCACGCCGGTCTCGATGGCGTTGTACCCGCGCACCACCTGCAGGAAGCTCGCAACAATAAACGAGAATCCCAGCAGCATCAACCATTGCGCGTTCTGTGTAATCAGGCCCAGGTTCGACGTGCGGTTGCGGAACAGGCTCGTTGACAGCAGGGGTTCCTTGCCCGCGCGTTCCTTCGCCCGTACCGACAGGAAGAAGCCCACCAGCACCAGGACGCCGGACGCGATCAGGACCAGCATCAGCATCAGGCTGTTGTCTGCTGCGAGGATACCCAGAACGATCAGAATGAGGCCAGCGGCCGAGAGAATTGCCCCCAGCACGTCGAACTCACGGGTCGGATCGGGGGGGAGAGGATCCTTGATTCTGCGGCTGAGCAGCACGATCACCACGATGATGAGGGCCTGGAACACGAACGCCGCACGCCAGCTGATCGCCGACGTGATCAGCCCGCCGATCAGCGGGCCGGCCGCGGACCCAACGCCTCCCGCGGCGCTGATCGCGCCGAACGCCTTGGCGCGGGAACCCAGGTCGTGGAAAAGCATGGTCGTCAGGATGTAGACCGGCGGGATGAGCAGCGCGGTGCCAATACCCTCGAGGATCGAGTTGCCGAGAATCAGCACGGGAAGCCCGGGCGCCGCCGCACTGATCAGGGCGCCGACGCCATAGATCACGAGACCCAGAAGGAACAGTCGCTTGCGACCGTAGCGGTCCGTGAGCTTGCCGCCCGGGATCATCAGCGCGGCCATGACGAGCAGGAAGATGGTGATCGCGACCTGGATCCCCTGCACCGTGGTGTTGAGGTCCTCGCTCATGTCGTTGATCATCACGTTCATGTTCGAGCCGGCGAAGCTGCAGATGAACTGTGCAAGTGCGAGCGGGAGCAACACGCCCCGCGCCTGAGTCCGGGCTTTCTGCTCAGTCATGTTCGTGTCCCATCGTTACAGGGGATTACGGCCGCTAGCGCCCAAACTACGGCCGACGTCAGTTATCAGGATCACCCAGCGAGGGTGAGGAAGTTGCGTCGTGGCCGGAGTAGGCAGTTAGGGAGGTGGGTCGGCCCCCGGTGACATAACCCAGTCGCCGCCGGCGCACCGCATGAGGGAGGGCACCATGACAAGCACAACGGGGCGCACCACCGACTCGGGGCGATCTGCCGACCGGGACTACAGCGTGGTGGCGGCGGGGAGCATCCTCTTCGCCGGGGTCATCATGATCATGGTCGGCGCCTTTCACATTCTGCAGGCCCTCGTGGCGCTGTTCAACGATGAGTTCTATGTTGCCGGTCCGGAGTACGTCTACCAGTTCGACCTGACCTCGTGGGGTTGGATCCACCTGCTCGGCGGCGTGGTTCTGGTATTCGGTGGAGTCGCCCTGTTCCGCGGAGCCATGTGGGCGCGCATTCTGGCCGTGGTGCTGGCATCGCTGAGCGCGCTCGTGAACTTCATGTGGCTGCCGTACTACCCGCTGTGGGGGACCATCCTGATCGCCCTCGACGTGTTCATTATCTGGGCGGTACTCGCGCACTCCCGCGATCTGATCAGGAGCGGCAAGTAACGTTCTCCGCTGGGCGGGGCAAGATCATCCGACCGGGGTGATGCCTCGGGTGCGGAGCGGAAATGACACTAATCAGGCTTAGTGAGCCAATCAGATTGCAGGGGTGATGTGTCGTGGTAATGACAGATGTGCACGGCCCGGTTGACTTCGTGTTGATCGAGTTTCCGGTGGACGGGACGGGCAGCGGCGAAACCGCTGCAGCACTGATGGACCTGATTCAGCGGAGGGTGATCTGGGTCTATGACCTCATGATCATCGGGAAAGACGTGGATGGATCGGTCGCCGGCATCGAGTTGACCGAGGATGTTGAGGCCGCCTTGGAAGGGTTCGCCTCGCTCGAATCCGTTCGGTCGGGTCTCCTGGACGAGGATGACATTGCCCAAGCAGCCGAGGCCATGAACCCGGGTACCGCGGCTGCGCTCATCGTCTACGAAAACCTGTGGGCGATTCCGTTCATTGCCGCAGCGCGCGAGGCCGGCGGCGACGTCATCGCCAGCGCCCGCATTCCTGCGCAGGACATCATGGCCGCGCTCGACGCGGTGGAATCCGAGTCGACGGTCTGAGGAGGAAACAGACATGGGACTGTTACGAGGAATAGGACGCACGGCGGTAGTCGCCGGCACCGCGACAGCCGTGAGCGGTCGCGTTCAGCGCCGCCAACAGGCGAAATTTGCCGCCAAAGATCAAGCAGCCCAGGCGCAGCAGGAACCCGCCCAACCGGCCTACGAAGAAGCTTCGGCAGCCCAGGCGGCACCAGCCGCTGATCCGATGGAGCAGCTCAAGAGCTTGGGAGAGTTGAAAGCGCAGGGAGTGCTGACCGAGGCGGAGTTCGAGGCTCAGAAGGCGAAGATCCTCTCGACCATCTGAACTCGGGCGACTGAACAATTCATCACCCCACCCGTGCCCTGCCGACCTCAGTCGGCAGGGCACGACGGCGTTCGGGCACTTACGCGGTACCCGCCAAGAAAGCGTGCACTGACGAGACCACGACCGACCCCTCACCAACCGCTGATGCCACCCGTTTCACCGAACCGCGTCGCACATCGCCGACCGCGAAACATCCCGGAACGGATGTCTCAAGCGGATGCGGCTGCCGCTCACTGGGCCACGCCCGGCGCCCGCCCTCGGCGAGCACGTCGCCGCCGGTGATCACATAGCCCCACTGGTCACGCAGCACCTCATCGGCGATCCAGTCGGTGTGCGGACGGGCGCCGATGGTGATGAACACGGCCTCGCTCGGCACGGTCGACTCCGCGCCGGTGTGCAGGTTCTGCAGCACGATATGGTCGAGCCGGTCGCCGGTGCTGCTGCCGCCGCCGGCAAGCTTCACGCCCATCTCAATCTGCACCCCCGCGGCATCCAATTGGTCGATCAGGTACTTCGACATGCTTTCGGCGAGACTGCGGCGCACGACCAGAGTCACCGATTGCGCATACCGTGCCAGGTGCAGCGCGGCCTGCCCGGCCGAGTTGCCGCCTCCCACCACATGCACCGTGCGGCCCTTCTGCGCTCGCGCTTCCACCGCCGACGCCCCATAGAACACCGCCGAGCCCACGTACGGGGTGAGATCACCGAGCGGCAGCGTGCGGTACGTCACCCCGGACGCCAGCAGCACCGACCTCGCCTGCACCTGCTGCTCCCCGGCGACCTCGAGCTGGAATCCGGACTCGGTCACGGTCATGCCGACCGCCTCACGGCTGTGCGCGAACTGGGCCCCGAACACCCACGCCTGTTGGTAAGCCCGCTGCGACAGCTCTGCGCCGGAGATCCCGCGGGAGAAACCCAGGTAGTTGCGGATCAGGGAACTGGTTCCGCATTGCCCGCCGATGGCGTCACGTTCCAAGACCAGAACGCTGAGACCTTCGGATGCCGCGTAGACCGCCGCCGCCAGACCGCTGGGGCCTGCCCCGACCACGGCCAGGTCGACGGGGCCATCGGGTAGGTCGGTATTCAGCCCGAACGCGCGCAGCAGCTCGGCGTTGTCGGGGTCGCGTAGCACCTCGCCGTCCGCCAATCGCACCAGCGGCACCCCGTCGTACCGCACGGCGGCCCCGGCCAGCACGTCGCGGCCGGCATCCGATTCCGGTTCGGCCGTGGCAAACGGCACGCTGCCGCGAGCCAGCAGCCGCGCGATCTCGTGCGTGCGCAGCTGTGCGTCCTCGCCGACCACGGTGATGTCGCGGGAACGTTTGCCGACCGCCACCTGCCAATCTCGTAGGTACTCGGTCACGGCGCGGTGGAAGCTCTCATCGGGGGAGCGGCCCGGCCGCAGCACGTAGTAATCGATGTGGCCGGCAGCCATCAGCTCGAACAGCAGGTGCGCCGTCGCCGGCTCCGCCCACTCGCCCCAGCCGATCAGCAGGCTCCGCTTACCCTCGGGAAACAGTCGCCGCGCCTCGGCGAAGATCGATTGCTTGTCGGCGGAAGTCGGGCTCTCGGCGAGCACCAGAGCCACCTGACTCTGCGCCGCGGCGGCGCGCTTCAGTCGATCAACCGCGTCGGCAGTGCTGACCACCGTTATCTCATAGTCGCGGGAGTACCGGTGTTCGAGTTCGCTGACGACCGGCTCGCGGGTCTCGTCTGACGCCAACGCGACTAGAATGATCGGACGCTCGGCCGGGTCGGTGACCGCACTCATGTCGCTCCCTCTTCTTGGGGGCGGGGCCTGATGTGGGGGCGGGGCGCGATGACGGCCTCGCCGTCTAGCTGGCGAGTGTACTCGCGGCCCGGGCAGGTGTCACCGGGGGGAGGGCTGGACGCGGCCGCCTGGAGCGCTCACACTTTCCGGTATGGACCGATCTTCGGGTGCCATCCGTACGCCCGATCAACGTCTGCGCGTCTTCGTCAGTTCGACGCTGAAGGAACTCGCGGCAGAACGCAAAGCCTCCCGAACGGCGATCGAGCGGCTTCACCTCGCGCCCGTCATGTTCGAGCTGGGCGCCAGGCCGCATCCGCCCCGCGAGCTGTACCGCGCCTACCTGGCGCAGAGCGACATCTTCGTCGGGTTGTACTGGGAGAACTACGGCTGGGTGGCACCCGGCGAGGACGTGTCGGGTTTGGAGGACGAGTACAACCTGGCCCAGGGCGTGCCCAAACTGATCTACATCAAAGACCCGGCCACCGGGCGGGAACCCCGCTTGACCGAGCTGCTGGACCGCATCCGCACCGATGACACCGTCTCGTTCAAGTCGTTCAGCGACCCCAGAGAACTCGGCAGGCTGATTACCGCTGACGTGGCCACGCTACTGGCCGAACGCTTCGACCAGAGCGTGGCGACATCCGCCCCGGGGCAGGCCGCGCCGACGACGACCGACGTGTCCACCGACCAGCCCAGTGCGATCCCGGTCGCCCTGACCGAGCTGATCGGACGTGAGGCTGAGGTGCAGCACATCATGCGCGTGCTGCGAGCCGGCCCGGCGCGCCTGATCACTCTCATCGGGCCGGGAGGCATCGGCAAGAGCCGTCTCGCGATCGACGTCGCCGGCAGGGTCGACGAGGAACCTCATGAGCACGTGGTGTTCATCGACATGTCCTCGGTGCACGACCCGGGCCTGGTGCCCACCGCCATCGCCGACGCGCTCGGTGTGCAGGACACCGGTGACCGACCGCTGGACGACAAGCTGAAGACCGCATTGCGCGACCGTCGGGTGCTGCTGGTGCTCGACAATTTCGAGCAGGTGCTGGATGCCGCACCGCTGCTGACCACCCTGCTGGCGTCGGCGGCGGGGCTGCGTTTTCTCGTCACCAGCCGGACTCGGCTGCGGGTGTCAGCCGAGTACGCGTTCGAGGTGGGCCCGCTCGAGCTGCCCGACGTCACCCGCAGCCCGAGCATCGCCGACGTGCTCACCGTGCCGTCCGTAGCCCTGTTCGTGGAGCGGGCACACGCGGTGAAGCCGGACTTCGAACTGACCGGTGGCAACGTGGAGGCGGTCGCGAAAATCTGTGTCGCCCTCGACGGGGTGCCGCTCGCGCTCGAGCTGGCCGCGGCGCGGGTGCGGGTGCTGCCGCCCACGGCCATGCTGGAGCGGCTCGACCGCCGGCTGGCGCTGCTGAGCGGCGGCGTGCGCAACCTGCCCGAGCGGCAACAGACGCTGCGCGCCACAATCGACTGGAGCACCCAACTGCTGGGCGCCGGTGAACGAGAACTGCTGGCGCAGCTGGGCGTGTTCGAGGGCGGTTTCGCACTGGATGCCGCGGAGCAGGTGACCGGCACCGACACCGGGGTCGACGCACTCACGCTGCTCGGCGGTCTGGTGGACAGCAGCCTGGTGCGCCAGCAAGACCGGGGTGACCGGCCGTACTTCACCATGCTCGCCACGGTGCGCGAATACGCGGTGGAACAGCTGGAAGCCAGCGGACGACTCGGCGAGCTGCGGCGGCGGCACGCGGACTACTTCGTGCAACTGGGGCTCACCGCCGAACCCGGGCTGGAGGGTGCTGGTCAGCGCGACTGGGTCACCCGGCTCGCCGAGGATCGCGACAACCTGCGGGCCACGGCACGGTACCTGCTTGACGAGCACGATTACGACGCGGCCGCGGAGTTCGCCTGGGACCTGTACATGTACTGGTGGGTGGCAGGGCATCTCGGCGACGTGCGGCGCTGGATGGACGAGGTTCTAGCGTCGGGGGAGTCGCTCTCGGATCACACCAGGGCGATCGCCCTGTACTTCACGCGCGCCATCACCTTCTGGCAGGACCCGGACGAGCTGGTGATGCCGGGGCTGGAGGAGAGTGCCGCGCTGTTCCATCGCGAGCAGCAGGTGGCAAGCGAGGCCCTTGCCCTGGTGTCGCTTGCGCTGTCGATGCTGGCCTCCGCCGAGCCGAACCCGGCGAAGGCCCAGCAGACTCTGGAGAGAAGCCTCGGGCTGTTCCGCGGCATCCATGATCGATGGGGTGAAGCGATGGCGCTGGTGACGCTCGGCCGGGTGTCGCTGCTGCAGCAGGACGTGCCGGCGGCCCTCTCCCAGTTCGAGCAGAGCCTTGCCCTCACCCGGCAGCAGCAGGACGAACTCGGCGAGTCGATTGCCCTGCACCATCTGGCGTGGTCGCACCTGCTGCTCGGTGAACTCGACAAGGCGCGTGGCGAGTTCGAGTCGAGCCTGGCGCTCTCTGAACACCTCGGCCACGCCGAGGGAGTGGCATACGGATTGGAGGGCCTGGTGGCCATTGCAGCATCCGATCGAGAGCCGGAGCGGGCGGGCCGGTTATTCGGCGCCGCACAGTGCTTGCGGGAACGCAGCGGGCTGTACGACGCGCCGACGTTCACCTTTCACCAGCGATTCGTCGACTCCATCCTGGCCGGCGAAAACGCCGGAGAGTTCGAGCGGTCGCGGCTGGCGGGCCGCACCCTCGCGGTCGACGACGCTGTGCAGTACGCCCTGTCGGTGCGTGCCCGATGACCGCCGCCGGCACCGCCCAGCGCACCGACCGGGTGCTGCCGCTTACCCGGTGGGTGTCGATTGTGGTGATCCCGTTTCTGATTGCCGCCGTCATCCTCCTCTACATCCTGGCCAGCCAGACCGAGCAACTGTTCGCCTGGACCATAGATCCGCCGCTCACCGCGATGTTCCTGGCGTCGGCATACGTCGGCGGCATCTGGTTCTTCGCGCAGGTGCTGCGGCTGCGCATGTGGCACCGGGTGGCGTACGGCTTCCCGGCCGTGGTGGTGTTCGCGGCGCTGCTCGCGGCGTCCACCCTGCTGCACTGGGAGCGTTTCCATCACGGGCATCCGTCGTTCATCGCCTGGCTGACGCTGTACCTGACCACACCGGTTGTGGCGCTCGTGGCGTACCTGATGAACCGGCGTGAGGACACCGGGGCGCCGGAGGCCCGCGACTATGTCATCCCGCTGGTGTGGCGGGTGGTGCTCGGGCTGATCGGGCTGGCGGCGCTCGTCACTGGGCTGCTGATGTTCTTCATCCCGACGCTGCTACAGCCGCTGTGGGCCTGGCCCCTCACCCCGCTCACCACGCGGGTGGTCGGCGCCATCCTCACCCTGCCCGGCATGGTGAACCTGTGGTTGCTGCGGGATACCCGCTGGAGCTCGTTCCGTTGGATGTTCCAGGCGCAGATCGTGAGCCTGCTGTTCCTGACGCTGGCCGTGCTGCTGCGCGCCCAAGACCTCGACTGGACTCGACCCGCCGCGCTGTTGTTCGTCCTGGGCATCGAGCTGTCGCTCGTGATCTACCTGGCCTTCTACCTGTCGTGCGAGACGCAGTTGCGGCGGTTGCGCCGCCCCGCGCCTGCCTAGGTGGGCCTACCGCGCCTCAGCGCTACCTCGTCTGCCGCATCAGCGTCGGCGCACGGCTGGCCAGAACCACCAGGCTTCCCACCGTGAGCATCGCGAGCAGGATGGCCGCACAATACATCGCGAGCACCACGTACCCGGCGGCCGGGTCGAGGAACGGATAGGGCACCCAGCCGTCGGTCGCCCCGCGAATGAGCACGACGACGATCCAGACGAACGGGTAGATCAGCAGCAGCCACAGACGGCGGAACGGGATCCGGCGGCGGTCGGCAGAGACCAGCCATTGCAGTACCGCAAAGATCGGCGTCACGATGTGCAGCACCACATTTGCCCAGGCCGGGGCGATGGAACCGACGCCCAGTGGGGCAAGCAGCGTGGCGTAGACGGACCCGACGATCACCAGATACGTGGTGATCGACGCCCGGGCGACCAGCATCAGATCACCGACCCGTTCGCGACGCGCCTCGATGACGACCGCCGCAACCAGCGCCGCCGCATAGAACAGGTTCGACTGGATCGTGAAGTACCCGAAGAAGTTAAACGGGTTGACCGCACCGTTGTTGGCGGTGTCGATGAACGTCCCGGTCACTGCGACCAGGATCAGCACCGCCATGAGCAACCGCACGGTGAGCCTGAGGACGCGAAATTTTGGACGGATAGCCGCCGGTTGTACGAAAGTCATGCAGAAAGTCTCATTTCACCCGACGGATCGGATTCGATCGTATCGGGTCGACCTGCTACCCGCCGAGCAGCTTCCGGATCCGCTGGCTCGACACCGGCTCCGCGGTGCCGACCTGCTGCGCGAACAGGCTGACCCGGAGTTCCTCCAGCAGCCAGCGCGCGTGCACCAGGTGCGGTGCGGCGCCGGGCGCCAGCGGCAGCGTGCCGCCCGCCGCCTGGTAGCGGGCGGTGGAGCTCTGCACCTCGTTCATCCAGACGCGGTCGCGCGCGACATCCGTCGGCAGCTTCTCCATCCGCGCGGTGACCGCCTGCAGGTAGCGGGGCAGGTGCCGCAGCTGCGCCAGGCCGGTGCGCGACACGAAGCCGGGATAGACGAGTGCGCCCATCTGCTCCCGGGCGTCGGCCACCGCGGGCAGCACGGTCATGCTGGTCGCGGACTTCAAGGCACGCTCGGCGTCGCGCATGGCGGCCAAGGTTTTGGCGACCATTCCCACGGCGGCATATAACGAGTCGACGAGGCTGGCCGAGATGCGTTCGCGCGCCACGTCGAAGTCGGTGCGCCGCCAGAGCAACCCGTCCGCGGCCAGCTGGCGCAGCCCGTCGTCGACGCAGGCCACCAGGCAGTCGTCGAACAGCGCCTGCACGTTCTGGTAGGGGCTGGTGGCGAGCAGCAGCTTCTCGCTCTGGCTGAGGTGCTCTTTCACGTAACTGAGCGGGGACGGGATGCCGGCGAGCAGCAGTCGACGGATTCCGGCGGGTGTTGCGGCGGCCTGGTCCTCTGGCGTGCTCATCAGTCGGATCGCGACCGTGCTGCCCTCATCCACGAGCGCCGGATACGCCCGGATCACATTGCCGCCCTGCCGGATGTCGATCACCTTCGGCAGCTCGTCGAAATCCCAGCCGGTCAGGCCGGAGCGTTCCAAAGCGTGCGGGGTGCGCACCGCGGCCTTCGCCACCGACTCGCGAGCGCGGCTCTTCAGCTTGTGCTGCAGCGATACGAGGTCCTTGCTGCGCGCCTGCAGCTGGCCGCGTTCGTTCGCCACCGCGAAGGTCACCCGCAGGTGCGGCGGCAACCGGTCGGTTTCGAAGTCGTCTGGCGACACCGGGGTGTGCGTCTTGCGCAGAATCTGGGTGGCGAGGAACTCGGTGATCGGGGTTTCGGCTAGATCCGCGTCATCCGGAACCGCCTCGAGCAGGGTGCGAGCCCAGTCGGCCGCCGGCACCACGTTCCGGCGGATCGCCTTCGGCAGGGTCTTGATCAGCGCGGCGACGAGGTCCTCTCGCAGGCCGGGCACCAGCCAGTCGAAGCCCGCGGGGGAGAGCCGCGCCAGCAGCGGCAGCGGGATCTGCACGGTGACGCCGTCGTCGTCGGAGCCCGGCTCGAACCGGTAGCTGAGACTGAGGGTCTGGTCGCCCTGCCGCCAGCTGGTGGGGAACGCGTTGTCGTCGACCCGGGTGTCGCCGGCCAGGGTTTCCGGCGTCATCGTGAGCAGCTCTGGCGTGTCACGGCGGGCGGCGCGCCACCACTTCTCGAACGACCGCGTGGAGGATACGTCTTTCGGGATGCGCCGGTCGTAGAACTCGAAGACGGCTTCGTCGTCGTACAGGATGTCGCGGCGGCGGGTGCGTTCCTCGAGCTCTTCGAGCTCCTTGCGCAGCCGTCGGTTGTCCCGGTCGAAGCCGAACACGCGGCGGTCGAGCTGGCTGATGTCCCACTCGCCCTCGACCAGCGCGTGCCGGATGAACAGTTCGCGGGCGTATGCCGGGTCGATGCGGGAGAACTGGGTGCGCCGGCGCTGCACGATCGGGACGCCGTACAGGGTGGCCCGCTCGTAGGCGACGACCGCGCCCTGCTTCTTCTCCCAGTGCGGTTCGGAGTATGTGCGCTTCACCAGGTCGCCGGCCAGTGGCTCGGCCCAGGCCGGGTCGATCGCCGCGACGGTGCGGGCGAACAGCCGGCTGGTCTCCACCAGTTCGGCGGCCATCACCGCGGGCGGCTGCTTCTTGGCGAGCCCCGAGCCGGGGAACACCATGAAGCGCTGGTTGCGGGCGCCGATGTAGTCCTTCTTCTGCGCGTCCCGCAGCCCGATGTGGCTGAGCAGGCCGCTGAGCAGGGCCTTGTGGATGCCGTCGGGGTTCGCGCTCGGCTCGCCGATGTGCAGGCCGAGCTGCTTGGCGGCCCGGCTGAGCTGCCGGTAGACGTCTTCCCACTCCCGGAAGCGCAGGAAGTTGATGTACTCGGCGCGGCAGAGCCGGCGCAGCGCGCTGCCGGAGAGTTCTTGCTCCTGCTCCTTGAGGTAGTTCCACAGGTTCAGCAGGCTGAGGAAATCGCTGGTCGGGTCGGCGAAGCGGGCGTGCAGCTGGTCGGCGTGCGCGCGCTTCTCCAGCGGACGCTCGCGCGGATCCTGGATCGAGAGCCCGGCGGCGATCGCCAGCACCTCGCGGGTGCTGCCCTGCATCTTGGTCTCGATGATCATGCGGGCATAGCGCGGATCGACGGCGAGCTGCGTCATCTGCCGGCCGATCCGGGTGATGCGGATGCCGGTGTCGTCACCCTTCCCGCCTGCCTCCACCGCGCCCAGTTCCCGCAGCAGGTCGACGCCGTCCTTGATGCCGCGCGAGTCGGGCGGCTGCAGGAACGGGAACTGCTGGATGTCGCCGAGCCCGAGCGCGAGCATCTGCAGGATCACCGCCGCCAGGTTGGTGCGCAGGATCTCCGGCTCGGTGAACTCCGGCCGGCGGGTGTAGTCCTCTTCCGAGTAGAGCCGGATGGCGATGCCGTCGCTGGTGCGCCCGGAGCGTCCCGACCGCTGGTTCGCCGACGCCTGCGAGATGGCCTCGATCGGCAGCCGCTGCACCTTGGAGCGCACGCTGTACCGGCTGATGCGCGCTGTACCGGCGTCGACCACGTACTTGATACCCGGCACGGTCAGGCTGGTCTCCGCCACGTTGGTGGCCAGCACCACACGGCGCCGGATGCCGGGGGACCGCTTGGTCTCGAACACCCGGTGCTGCTCGGCCGAGCTCAAGCGCCCGTAGAGCGGGAGGATCTCGGTGTCCGATCCGGCGCGGCCCTTGAGGGCGTCCTCGGCATCCCGAATCTCGTTCTCACCGCTCAGGAACACCAGCACGTCGCCCGGCTTCTCGCGTGCCAGCTCGTCGATGGCGGCGGTGATGCCCTCGATGTAGTCCTTGTCTTCGCTGATCTCGCCGTCGAGTTCGTCTTCCTCGGTGACCTCCGCCACCAGCGGCCGGTACCGCACCTCGACCGGGTAGGTGCGTCCGGAGACCTCGATGATCGGCGCCGGCGTGCCATCCGCGGCGGCGAAGTGCCGGGCGAAACTCTCCGGGTCAATGGTGGCCGAGGTGATGATCACCTTGAGGTCGGGGCGCTTCGGCAGCAGGGTCTTCAGGTAACCGAGCAGGAAGTCGATGGTGAGGCTGCGCTCGTGGGCCTCGTCGATGATGATCGTGTCGTACTTGCTGAGCAGCCGGTCGCGGTGCATCTCGTTCAACAGGATGCCGTCGGTCATCAGCTTGACCTTGGTGTCCTTGCTGACCCGATCGGTGAAGCGCACCTGGTAGCCGACCAGGTCGCCGAGCTCGGAGCCGAGTTCCTCGGCGACGCGTTCGGCGATGGTGCGGGCGGCGATGCGGCGCGGCTGGGTGTGGCCGATCGACTCCCGGCCGAGCTCGAGGCAGATCTTCGGCAGCTGCGTGGTCTTGCCGGAGCCGGTGGCGCCGGCCACGATCACCACCTGGTTCTCGCTGATGGCGCGCGCGATATCCTCCCGCCGCTGGCTGACCGGAAGCTCGGGCGGGTAGAAGATCTGGGCGGGAATCATGAGCGCTCCATCCTATTCCGGCGCGGTCAGCGCTCCGGCCCGGTCAACTTCCGGCCCGGTCCGGGCCTGCCCTGCCCGCCCGCGAATGCCCTCGCAGCCCCGGCCGACGCCGGAGCGAAGGAGATCGCGCGCTCGGACGGACGAAATCCGGGATTCCGTCCTCCCGAGCCCCCGAACTCCGTCCCTCGACTCCTGCAAACCCATTGCGACCGCAAACAGGTTTGTGATACAAAGTGGTCATGCATGATCACGACGACGAACCGCTCGACCCGGCCGCCATGCTCGCCCTGCTCGAACGGCAGCAGCGCGCGGTGGGGCTCGCCTACCTGAAGCCGGTCACCGTGCTGTACGCGGTGTGGGGCGTCGCCTG
Organism: Salinibacterium sp. ZJ450; assembly: GCF_011751885.2. Lineage (NCBI taxonomy): Bacteria > Bacillati > Actinomycetota > Actinomycetes > Micrococcales > Microbacteriaceae > Ruicaihuangia > Ruicaihuangia jiafui. Next base: position 2,680,693 of record NZ_CP061771.1, on the reverse strand, counting down.
GCTGGTCGGCTTCCTGCTGCTGTGGCTGGCCGACGCGCTCGGCTGGTTACCGCTGCCGGTCGCCGGCGCGATCTTCGGCGCGCTCATCGTCTGCTCGATCGTCGCGTCGGCGCTGGTCGGCATCCGGATGGGGCGCGGCATCCGCGGCACCTCGAACTTCCAGGGCGCCGTGTACGGCATCTCGTGGTCACTGCTCGGCGGCGCGTTCGCGGTGCTCGGCATGGGACTGCTGCAGAACGGGATGTCGCAGGAGCTCGCCGCGCTGTACTTTCCGTCCGCGTACGCGCTGATGGCCGGCGCGATGTACCTCACCGGGGCCGCCCTCTGGAACGAGCGCAGCCAACTCGTGCTCGGCATCGTGCTGCTCATCATCGGCGCGCTCTCCCCGTTCTTCGGCAACCCGAACAACAACCTGGTGATGGCCATCGGCGGCGGGGGAGCGTTCCTCGTCGCGTCCGCAGTGACGTTCGGCCGGATCCGGGCGGAACGGCGGCGGTCATGATCGAGCTCGACCCGGTGATCCACGCGTCGGCCCGCCTGCGGATCACCGCCACACTCGCCGCCATCCCGGTCGGCGACCAGATGTCGTTTCCCCGGCTGCAGGAACTGCTCGAGATGACCGCCGGCAACCTGTCCACCCACCTGCGCAAGCTGGAGGATGCCGGCTACGTCGCCGTCACGAAAACCCACCAGGGCCGCACCCCGATCACCTACCTGGCCCTCACCACGCGCGGCCGCCGCGCCTTCGAGGACTACACCGAAGCACTTCGAGCCGTACTGGGAGTCCAACCATGACCGAACTTGCCCGCCTCGACCATGTGACCAGGCGCTTCGGCGCCGTCACCGCCCTGGATGACGTGTCGCTCGAGATCGAGTCAGGCCGCATCGTCGGGCTGCTCGGGCCGAACGGTGCAGGCAAGACCACGCTGCTGTCGCTGCTGCAGGGGCGTCGGCGCCCGACATCCGGCACCGTGCAATTGTTCGGCGGCAGCCCCTCCGACCACCGCACCCGCGCCGCGCTCGGCAGCACCCCGCAGGAGACCGCGCTGCCGCCCACCCTGCGCGTCGGCGAGGTGATCGACTTCATCGGCGCGCACTTCGCCGACTCGGTGCCGACCATCGCGCTCGCCGACGAGTTCGGCCTGACCGACCTGCTCAAGCGGCAGACCGGTGCCCTGTCCGGCGGGCAGAAGCGCCGGCTGAGTGTCGCGCTCGCCTTCGTCGGGCGCCCGAAACTGGTGCTGCTCGACGAGCCGACCACCGGCCTCGACGTCGATGCCCGGCGCACGCTCTGGGACGCCGTCCGCCGCCAGCACGACGCCGGTTCCACCGTGGTCGTCACCAGCCACTACCTCGACGAGATCGAGGCGCTCGCCGAGCGCGTGATCGTGATGGGCCACGGGCGGGTGCTCGCCGACGACAGCCTCGGCGCCGTGCTCGGCCAGGTGGGCGTCCGCATGATCCGATTGAGAACGGATGTCGCCGACCTCACTGCCCCGGACGCCCTGGCCAGCCTGCCCGGGGTGGTGACCGCGCAGCCCGAGCCGGACGGCTCGCACACCCTGGTCAGCCGCGATGCCGACGAAACCGTGGTCGCGCTGGTGCGGTCGGGCATCGCCTTCCGCGATCTCACCGTCCGCGGCGCCACCCTCGAGGAAGCCTTCCTCACCCTGACCGCCGCAGACGCCCTCCAGGAGCAGAACTGATGTCGACCATCCGCCTTGCCGCCGTGCACGCCAAGTACTCGCTGCTCGAGACGATGCGCGTGCCGATCGCGGTGATCGGAGCGCTGGTCTTTCCCGCGCTCTCCCTGCTGTTCTTCGTGGTGCCGCAAAAGGCGGTCGCCGGCGACCCGGTGTTTGCCACGCAGGCGGTGATCTCCATGAGCGTGTTCGCGGTGATGGCGAACTCGCTGTTCAACTTCGGCATCTCCATCTCGGAAGATCGCGAGAAGCCGTGGGACCCCTACCTACGTACCCTGCCGGTGCCGGGCATGTCGCGGGTGCTCGGCTACGTGTTCTCGATCGGACTGATGGGCATCGTGGCGATCCTGCCCGTGATCGCCATCGGTGCCCTGTTCACCGAGGCTGAGGCATCCGTCGGGCGCATCGCGCTCGGCCTGCTCGCGCTCGCGACATCCGCGCTGCCGTTCATGCTGATCGGCATCTGCATCGGCTACTCGATGCCTGCAAAGGCGGCGATCGCGGTGGTGCAGATTGTGATGTTCGGCTTCGCGTTCGCGGGCGGGCTGTTCTACCCGCCGCAGCTGTTCGCGCCGTGGCTGAACTCGCTGTCGATGTTCTTTCCGTCGCGGCAGGCCCGTGAGCTCGTGATCTGGGCGGTGCAGGGCGGCGAGCTCGAGCCTTGGGTGTGGCTCGGCTTGATCGTCTGGACTGCCGTGCTGCTCGCGGTGGCACTCGTGCTCTTCAAACGGGACGAGGGACGGCGCTATCGTTAGGCGCCGCTGAGGCCACGCACACCGTCGTTCTCCGCGCCCGGAGCGATGGTGTGCGCAGTCTCGACGCGGAACGTCTGCGTGAAGCGCTCGAGCAGCACCGGGTCGCCGCTGAGCACGCGAACGGCAGCTCGCTGCACGGACTGCGCGGCGTCGATTCGGCCGGATATCACATCGTGAATGCGCGCGTCGGTGGCGAATACCAGGTGGGCGGATGTCGCGGGAGGGGATGTCGCCGGCGCTCTGGTCACCGCGAGGGTGCCGCCGTCGACCACGAGGGTGAGCCCGAAGTCAGGGAAGAGCAGGTCGTAAACGGTCCGGAAAGCTGCCGCCGCGGCATCCGGCCTGAAAGCCGCCCGAAAGGCGACGCTGATCGAGTCGGCGGTGACCGGATCGCTCTCGTCCGCCTCATCGAGTGCGGTGAACCCCCAGCGTTCGAGCGCCAGGATGGCGTCCTCCAGCCCGCGGCCGTAGTCGGTGAGGGTGTAGACCAAGCCGTGGGCGAGAGGCATCCGCCGCACGATTCCAGCCTGGTTGAGGTCCTTGAGGCGGGTGCTCAGGATGTTCGTCGGGATGCGCGGCAGGCCCTGCTTGAGGTCGCTGTAACGGCGGGGCCCGACGAGCAGGTCGCGAACGATGAGCATGGCCCATCGCTCGCCGACCTGTTCGAGGGCACTGACCAGCCCGCTGTACTGCCCATAGTTGCGTGCCGCCATCGAGTGTTCAGGCGCCTTAGCCCTGTTGGCCCTGACCCTGTTGGGCCATGAATGCCTCGGGCCCCTTCTCGGCGGCGACGGGGTCCATCCAGAGCGCGCTGAACAGGTTGCCGTCGGGGTCTTCGAAGTCGCGGGCGTACATGAAGTCGTAGTCCTGGGGCTGGCGGTGCTCGGTGCCGCCGGCCGCGATGGCCTTCTCGAGGATGGCGTCGACCGCTTCCCGGGAGTCCCGGCTGAATGCCGTCTCCACCTGTAGAGAGGTGCTCGGATCGGCGATCGGCTTGTCGGTGAAGGTGCTGAAGAAGTCACGCGTCAGCACCATGAGGTAGACGTGCTCGTCGATGACAACGCAGGCGGCGTTCTCATCGGTGAACAGCGGGTTGATCTTCCAGCCGAGACCCTCAAAGAACGCTTTGGAGCGATCCAGATCAGAGGTCGGAAGGTTGACGAAGATGTCGGTGGCCATTGTGTCTCCCTTGACTAGCCGCCCTGCGGGCCTTCCGCAAGGCACATCTCCAGCTTGCAAAAAGCAAGCACGCTTGTCAATAGCAAGTTGGAGGAGCCACGCGGGTGGCCGCAATCGGGTATGTCACTTTCGGGTGACGCGCCTGCACGGCGGGTGCGGGCTCCGGGCTCCGGGGTGCCGGGTGGCGGTTGTATTGGCGCTGGCGGGTGCGGCTTTTGCGTGTGTCACCCGAGAGTGACAGCACATGCGGGACCCCGCGGGGTCCGGCTGGACCCCGGCAGACCCCTATGGATAGCAAGTTGGTGCGCCACGCGGATGGCCGCAATCGGGTATGTCACTTTGGGGTGACTCGCGCGGACGGCGAGTGTGGCTGTACTCGCAGGCGCAGGCGCAGGCGCAGGCGCGGGCGCAGGCGCGGGGCGCGGGTTGCCGGGTGGCGCTGGCGGGTGCGGCTCTTGCGTCTGTCGCTCCAGAGTGACAGGCGCGCAAATGTAGACCCGGCGAATCATGGCCGGACTCCGGCGATGGTCGGCTGGTGCGTCTTCGCGGTGTCTCTCTCGGGTGACATTCCCGAAATCGGAACCTTTTGGCCGGGAATTTTGTGGATGTGACCCTGCCGCAGGCCTGAGGCTGCCGCGCTAATTGCGTGTCGCTTGCAATCGGTGACCGGGGGCCGCGAGGGCGCCGGTCACGCGCGGGTGACATTCCGCAAATCGGAACCTTTTTTGCTGGGGTCTGCCGCAGGGCCTGACCCCTGCGGCTTCGGTGCGAACACCAGGGCCTGGGACGCCAAGGCCAGGACACCACGGCTACCGGCGGCTCCACGCCGGCGCGTCTCTGCTAGACCGAAGCACTGGTCCTCCCGCGGGTGGGCCGACCGGCGTTGTGCACACATCGGGTGATGCCGCCCCCGGCCGATCCGCAGCCGCGGTAAAGCTAGTCCATGCATCCCTTTGCCGTTCTCGCCGATCCGGCGCGGCGGAGAGTCGTCGAAATTCTCTGCAGCGGCTCGCACACATCTGGCGAACTGACCTTGGCCGTCAGCGTCGAATTCGGTGTCGGGCGCACGGCCGTGCAACGACACCTGGCGACGCTGGTGCGGATCAAGTGGGTGCAGGTTCGTGGTGACCGGAATGAGCGGCGGTATTCACTGGAACCCGATGCCCTCGCGGCACTGTCCGCTCAGTGCGGATGGCTGCTGCACCTGTGGGAGCGACGCATCGGCTGGCATGAAGCCAACGCGCCTCAGCGTTGGCACATGGACAACTTCGACCCTAATTTGTATACAGAGTGGCATCGGAGCGTGGAAAAAGGGGAACAACTTGACTCCGAAGGGTGAGCTCTGTATACAGAGAGGGTAGCAGGCTGTGTATACAGAGCGTGATGGAGTGGCCATCACCGGGGTCAGCGAGGGCGGGTCAGATGCGAGCGAGCGACCGTGCCTACCTCACCCTGCGTGACGAGATCATCGACTGGGAACTGCCGCCGGGCAGCGTGCTCGCCGAGGTTGAGCAGTCCACCCGTCTGGGCGTCAGCCGCACCCCGCTGCGGGAGGCGCTCGCTCGGCTGAGCGCCGACGGGCTGGTCACCCAGCAGACCGGCCGCGGCCTCGTGGTGACGGATGTCTCGGTCGACAACATCCGCCAACTGTTCGAGGTTCGCCGGGCGCTCGAAGAGCAAGCAGCGCGGCTCGCCGCCGAGCGCGGCGACCCCGATGTCTTCGCGGCGCTCGAGCGCGAGCTGCGGGCAGTGCCCGAGATGCTCGAAGCCGACGACCCGGCGCGGCACGCCTATTACGACCTCGTCCGCCGTTTCGACGAGGCACTGGATGACGCGGTCGCCAACCCATACCTCGTGACGGCGCTGCGCAACCTGCGCACCCATCTGGTTCGCATCCGGCGGCTGGCGAAAGACGACACCCCGAGACTTCGTGCCGCCGCAGCGGAGCACCTCACCATTGCCCAGGCGATCGTGGCGCGCGACGCCGACCTGGCCGCGCACGCCACCCACCTGCACCTCCACCGCGCCCTCCAAAACGCCCTCGCGACCACCGTGTCGCGAGGTCCGGCATAACCCCTCGAAAGGACCGCCGTTCGTGAAACTCCATCCTGTCCGCGTTCACCCCAGCTCAGACAACCTGCAGCGTGAAGACCAGCTCGCCTGGAAGATCGCCGGGGTCGCCGCCGACCACGTCGATGTGACGCCCGAGGTCACCGACATGGTGATCAACCGCATCATCGACAACGCGTCCGTCGCGACCGCGTCGCTCGGCCGGGCACCGGTGCTCGCCGCCCGCGACCAGGCCGAGCAGGCCGGGCAACCGCGGGGCACCGGCACCGGCGCCACCGTCTTCGGCAGCACCGTCAAGGCCAGCCCCGAGTGGGCCGCGTGGGCCAACGGCGTGGCCGTGCGCGAACTCGACTACCACGACACCTTCCTTGCCGCCGAGTATTCGCACCCCGGCGACAACATCCCGCCGATCCTCGCGGTGGCCCAGCACACCGGCCGTAGCGGCGAGGAACTGCTGCGCGGCATCGTCACCGGCTACGAGATCCAGATCGACCTGGTGAAGGCGATCAGCCTGCACAAGCACAAGATCGACCACGTCGCCCACCTCGGCCCGTCGGCCGCGGCCGGCATCGGCACCCTGCTCGGGCTGTCCCAGGAGACCATCTTCCAGGCCATCGGCCAGGCGCTGCACACCACCACCGCCACCCGGCAGTCGCGCAAGGGCGAGATCTCCACTTGGAAGGCGCACGCCCCCGCGTTCGCCGGCAAGATGGCCGTCGAGGCTGTGGATCGTGCCATGCGCGGCCAGACCAGCCCGACCCCGATCTACGAGGGTGAAGACGGCGTGATCGCCTGGCTGCTCGACGGTAAGGACGCGCACTACGAGGTGCCACTGCCCGAACAGGGTGAGGCCCGCCGGGCGATCCTGGACAGCTACACCAAGGAGCACTCGGCCGAGTACCAGGCGCAGGCCTGGATCGACCTGGCCCGCAAGCTCGGCACCGAGCGGCCCGAACTGCGCGACCCGAACAACATCACCAGGGTCGTGCTGCACACCAGCCACCACACCCATTACGTGATCGGCACCGGAGCGAACGACCCGCAGAAGTTCGACCCGACCGCCAGCCGGGAGACCCTCGACCACTCGATCCCGTACATCTTCACGGTCGCCCTGCAGGATGGCAGCTGGCATCACGTCGATTCCTACGCGCCCGAGCGCGCCGGCCGGCCGGACACCGTTCAGCTGTGGCACAAGGTCAACACGGTCGAGGACGCCGAGTGGACCCGCCGCTACCACTCCACCGACATCGCCGAGAAGGCGTTCGGTGGCCGGGTCGAGATCGACCTCGCCGACGGCACCCGCCTGGTCGACGAAATCGCCGTTGCCGACGCGCATCCGCTCGGCGCCCGCCCGTTCGCCCGCGAGCAATACGTGCAGAAGTTCCGCACCCTCGCCGACGGAGTGCTCGCCGCGGACGAGATCGACCGCTTCCTCGACACCGCCCAGCGGCTGCCGGAGCTGACCGCCGCCGAGCTCGCCGGACTCACCGTCACCGGCTCCGTGCCGTCGGCCGGAACGAAGGGAATCTTCTAATGCTCTACGCCACCACCACAGCCGCCGAGAAGCGCGCGGCCTTCCGCGAACGCTTGGCGAGCGGCGAGCTGCTGCAGCTGCCCGGCGCGTTCAACCCGCTGAGCGCCCGGCTGATCCAGGACAAGGGCTTCGACGGGGTCTACATCTCCGGCGCCGTGCTCGCCGCCGACCTGGGCCTGCCCGACATCGGCCTGACCACGCTCACCGAGGTCGCCGGACGCGCCAAGCAGATCGCCCGGATGACCGACCTGCCAGCCATCGTCGACGCCGACACCGGCTTCGGCGAACCGATGAACGTGGCCCGCACCGTGCAGGAACTCGAGGATGCCGGGCTCGCCGGCCTGCACATCGAGGACCAGATCAATCCCAAGCGCTGCGGGCACCTCGACGGCAAGGCGGTGGTCGACACCGACACCGCCGTGAAGCGCATCCGCGCCGCCGCCGATGCCCGCCGGGACCCCAACCTGCTGATCATGGCGCGCACCGACATCCGTGCCGTCGATGGTCTGCAGGCTGCGATCGACCGGGCCAAGCAGCTGGTCGACGCCGGCGCCGACGCGATCTTCCCCGAGGCGATGAAGGACCTCGGCGAGTTCGAGGCGGTGTCGAACGCGATCGAGGTTCCGGTGCTGGCGAACATGACCGAGTTCGGCAAGAGCGAGTTGTTCACCACGTCGCAGCTGGCCAGCGCCGGCATCAACATGGTGATCTACCCCGTCACCCTGCTGCGTAGCGCCATGGGGGCCGCCGAGCGAACCCTCGACGCGATCAAGGCGGATGGCACGCAGTCCGCCGCCGTGCCCGACATGCAGACTAGGGCGCGACTCTACGAGCTGCTGGATTACGAGGCGTATAGCGCGTTCGACTCCGGCGTGTTCAACTTTCAGGTACCGGGCATCCGATGACCACCCTCACCACACCAAGGAGCAACATGACCGACGAGATCCGCAAAGGCCTTGCTGGGGTCGTGGTCGACACGACCGCGATTTCTAAGGTGAACCCCGAGACGAATTCGCTGCTGTACCGGGGCTACCCCGTGCAGGAACTCGCCGCGGCGTGCACGTTCGAAGAGGTCGCCTACCTGCTCTGGCATGGCGAGTTGCCGACGCCGGCGCAGCTGGAGGAGTTCCAGGCCCTGGAGCGCTCGCTGCGTCACCTGGATGCCCGCACGAAGCGCATCATCGACGAGTTGCCGCTGACGGCGCACCCCATGGATGTCGTGCGCACCGCGGTGAGCTCGATCGGCGCCCTCGACACCACGCTTGCCGAGCCGAACGGCATGACCGACCGCACGCTCAACCAAGGACGCGCTGTCTATTTGTTCGCTCAGCTGCCGGCCATCGTCGCGTACGACCAGCGCCGCCGCCGTGGCGAGAATCTGGTCGAGCCGCGCGACGACCTTGCATATTCGGCGAACTTCCTGCACATGACCTTCGGTGAAGTGCCCGATCTGGCCGTGGTGAGCGCGTTCGACGTGTCGATGATCCTGTACGCCGAGCACTCCTTCAACGCGTCGACCTTCACGGCTCGCGTGGTCACCTCGACCCTGAGCGATCTGTACAGCGCCGTGACGGCGGCGATCGGCGCGCTCAAGGGGCCGCTGCACGGCGGCGCTAACGAAGCGGTGATGCACATCTTCGACGAGATCGGCACCGCAGACAAGGCCGAGGCGTGGCTTGAGCAGGCACTCGCGGAGAAACGCAAGATCATGGGCTTCGGCCACCGTGTCTACAAGAACGGCGACTCGCGCGTGCCCACGATGAAAGCCGCCCTCGACACGCTCGTCGCTGAGTTCGACCGGCCTGACCTGGCTGAGCTCTACGACAAGCTCGAGGCAGCCATGGACGACCGCAAGGCGATCAAGCCCAACCTCGACTACCCGTCGGGTCCCGCGTACCACCTGATGGGGTTCGATACGCTAACCTTCACCCCGTTGTTCGTGGCCAGCCGGATCACCGGCTGGACCGCGCACATCATGGAACAGCTCGAGGCGAACGCGCTCATCCGTCCGCTGAGCCTGTACAACGGCGTCGAAGAAAGGCACGTGTAGCGAATGTCCTCCGTCCCCACCCTGACCCTCAACTCCGGCCACCGGATTCCGCAGCTCGGCTTCGGCGTCTTCAAGGTTGATCCGGGCCGCACCGAGCGCATCGTCAGCGACGCGCTGGAGATCGGCTACCGGCACATCGACACGGCGGCGATCTACGGAAATGAGGAAGGGGTGGGGCGGGCCATCGCGGCATCCGGAATCCCGCGAGACGAACTGTTCATCACCACCAAGCTGTGGAACGACGACCAGGGCACCGATTCGGCGTTCCGCGCCATGGACACCAGCCTCGAGAAGCTTGGGCTCGACTACGTCGACCTGTACCTGATCCACTGGCCGACCCCGGCGCGCGATCTCTACATCGACAGCTGGCTTGCGCTGGAAGAGCTGCAGGCAGAGGGCCGCACCCGCTCGATCGGGGTGTCGAACTTCCTTGTCACCCACCTGCAGCGGGTGCTCGACGAGGGCAGCATCATGCCGGCGGTCGACCAGATCGAGCTGCACCCGGCCTTCCAGCAGCACAACGTGGCCGAGTTCGCCCGGTCGCAGGGCATCCAGATCGAGGCGTGGGCGCCGCTCGGCCAGGGCAAGTACGACCTGTTCGGCGAGCAAGCGGTGACGGATGCCGCGGACGCCCACGGCAAGACCCCGGCGCAGGCTGTGATCCGCTGGCACCTGCAGACCGGCAATATCGTGTTCCCGAAGTCGGACCACAAGGCACGGATGGCCGAGAACTTCGACGTGTTCGACTTCGAGCTGAGCGACGACGAGGTGGCCGCGATCAGCGCACTGGAGCGTTCCGCGCGAGTGGGATCCGACCCCGCGGCGTAATCAAGCTGTGACCTCACCCCCTGACTAACGCGATCAAGTTCCATATGATCTGAGTCAGGGGTGCAAGGAGGCACTGTGGCCGGCGACAACCCTGCGATCCGTCTGGCAGGCGTCACGAAGAGCTTCGGCGCGGTCAACGCTGTCGACCACCTCGACCTCGACATCGTGGAGGGGGAGTTCTTCTCCATGCTCGGGCCATCCGGCTCCGGCAAGACCACGGTGCTGCGGCTGATCGCCGGATTCGAGCAACCCAGTTCTGGCCGCATCTCGCTGTTCGGCCAGGACGTCACCGAGCGGGCGCCGTTCGACCGTGACGTGAACACGGTGTTCCAGGACTACGCGCTGTTCCCGCACATGAGCGTGCTCGAGAACGTCGCCTATGGCTTGCGGGTGCGCGGGGTCGGTCGCGCCGAGCGCCGGGCCCAGGCGGAGCGGATGCTGGAGACGGTGCAGCTGAGCGGATTCGGGGGCCGACGCCCCGCGCAGTTGTCCGGCGGTCAACGGCAGCGGGTGGCGCTGGCCCGGGCGATGGCGGTGCAGCCCAAGGCGTTGCTGCTCGACGAACCGCTCGGTGCGCTCGACCTCAAGCTGCGCGAGCAGATGCAGGTGGAGCTCAAGCAATTGCAGCGCGAGATCGGCATCACCTTCATCTTCGTCACCCACGACCAGGAAGAGGCGCTCACCCTGAGCGACCGGGTTGCGGTGTTCAACAACGGCAAGGTCGAGCAACTCGGTACCCCCGCCGACCTGTACGAGCGGCCCGCATCGCGGTTCGTCGCCGGGTTCGTCGGGACGTCCAATATCTTCAGCCCCGAGGCATCCGCGGCACTGTTCAACCGGTCGGGGGTGCACTCGTTGCGTCCCGAGAAGATCGAGATCGCCGCGCTCGGCAGCCCGCTGGCCGCCGACCGCACCGTGGAGGGCACCCTGGTCGAGGCCATCTACCTGGGCAGCGGCGCCCGGTTGATCGTCGACTTGGACAACGGCACCCGGCTCACCGTGTTGGAGCAGAACGACGCGCACCGCCTCGACGACGAGCGCGGCTCGCGGGTGCTGGTGGGCTGGCGGGACGTGGATGTCACGTCCCTGCGCGACCGCGCCTCCGAGCAACCCGCTGATGCTGCCGACAACGGCGTGCAGGGTTCACCCGCGGAAAAAACGGTGCCGACGACACAGCCGTAAGCGACGACCCGGTCCACGTGAGAACCGAATGGAGACAGTAATGAAGCTGATCACCCCCACCCGTTCCGTGGTGGCGTTGGCAGGCGTTGCACTGACCTCGGTCGTGCTCGCCGGTTGTGGCACCACGCAGGGCGGCGGCGGCGAAACCGCCGCTCCCGCCGAGGAGCTCGGCGACTTCGAAGGCTCCGTCTCGCTGCTCAACTGGCCCGGCTACGCGGAGGACGGCAGCAACGACCCCAACGTCGACTGGGTGACCCCGTTCGAGGAGGAAACCGGCTGTGAGGTGACCAGCAAGAGCTACGGCACCTCAGACGAAGCGTTCAACCTGATGCGCACCGGCGGGTACGACGTGGTCGTTGCATCCGGTGACGCGTCGCTGCGGTTGGTCGCTGCCGACCTGGTGGCCCCGGTGAACACCGACCTGCTGGAGAACTACGACGGCATCTACGACTTCCTCAAGATGCAGTCCTGGAACTCCGTCGACGGTGTCGCCTACGGCATTCCGCACGGCTACGGCGCGAACCTGCTGATGTACAACACCGAACAGGTGACCCCGGCGCCCACCTCCTGGGATGTGGTGTTCGACGCGGCAGCCCCGTACAGCGGCAAGGTGACCGCGTACGATTCGCCCATCTACATCGCGGATGCCGCCGTCTACCTGATGACGCATCAGCCCGAGCTCGGCATCGAGAACCCGTACGCGCTGGACGAGGAGCAACTGGCCGCGGCCGTGGAGCTGCTCAAGGCGCAACGGCAGCACATCGGCGAGTACTGGTCGGACTACCTCAAGGAGATCCAGGCCTTCGAGACCGGTGACACCGTCGTCGGCACCACCTGGCAGGTGATGGCCAATTCGCTCGAGGGAACCGCTCCGGTCGAGGTGGTGCTGCCCGACGAGGGAGCCACCGGCTGGTCCGACACCTGGATGATCGCTTCCGCCGCCGAGCACCCGAACTGCGCTTACGCGTGGCTCGATTACATCGCCAGCCCCGAGGCGAATGCCGCAGCCACCGAGTACTTCGGTGAGGCTCCGTCGAACCAGGCGGCATGCGAGTTCCGCAGCGAGGGCTCGTGCGAGGCGTACCACGCCGGCGACGAGGAGTACGCGTCGCAGATCTGGTACTGGTCCACCCCGATCGCGGAGTGCCTGGACGGCCGCACTGATGTCGAGTGCACCGACTACGGCGCCTGGACCACCGCCTGGCAGGAGATCAAGGGATAGCGCCGAGACAGCAGGAGCACGACGATGGCCACCCGAACGACGGATGCCGCCGACACGCCGCGGTCGCGCAACAGCGCGGCCCGGCGCGGGTCGGTGCTGCTCAGCCGACATCCGCGGCTACGCCTGTCGCTTCTGCTGTCCGCGCCGCTGGTCTGGCTCGGACTGGTCTACATCGTCGCCCTGATCGCGCTGCTGATCACCGCGTTCTGGACTGTGGACAGCTTCACCGGCGAGATCTCGCAGGACTGGACACTCGACAACATCATCACCGTGGTCACCGGAGCGCTGTACCAGACGGTGACCGTGCGCACCGTCGGGGTGGCGGTGCTCGTCACGATCATCGACATCGCCATCGCCCTGCCGATCGCGTTCTACATGGCGAAGGTCGCGTCGCCGCGGATGCAGCGGCTGTTGGTGGTGGCGGTGCTGCTGCCGCTCTGGGCCAGCTACCTGGTGAAGGCATACGCCTGGCGGTCAGTGTTGTCGCAGGAGGGCATCCTGCAATGGCTGCTCGAGCCGTTCGGGCTGAGCACGCCCGGCTACGGGCTGTCCGCGGTGGTGATCACGCTGGCGTACCTGTGGCTGCCGTACGTGATCCTGCCCATCTACGCGGGGCTCGAGCGGGTGCCGGACTCGCTGCTCGAGGCATCCGCTGATCTCGGCGGCAAGACCTGGCCGACCCTGCGGCTGGTGGTGCTGCCGATCATCTGGCCGGCGATCATTGCCGGGTCGATCTTCGCCTTCGCGCTCAGCCTCGGCGACTACATCACCGTGAACATCGTCGGCGGCGCCAGTCAGATGCTCGGCAACCTCGTCTACACCAACGTGGGCACCGCCAACAACCTGCCGCTCGCGGCGGCGATCGCGCTCATCCCGATCGTGATCATCTTCGGCTACCTCGCCGTGGTGCGCCGAACCGGCGCCCTGAACAACCTGTAGGAGGAGACGGATGCGTCTGGGGAAAGCCGCCCGCGGGGTACTCGCCGCGATCAGCATCCTGATCCTGCTGGTGATGTACCTGCCGTTGGCGGTGGTGTTCATCAACTCGTTCAGCACCAGCACCAGCCTCAGCTGGCCACCGCCCGGGTTCACACTGGAGTGGTGGGTGCGCGCCGCGAACAGCGCCGGCGCGCTGAACGCGATCAGCACCAGCGTGCAGGTGGCGCTGATCGCCACGCTGGTCTCGCTGCTGCTTGGCACGCTGATCTCGATCGGGCTGCAGCGCTACGACTTCTTCGGTCGGGATGCGATCAGCCTGCTGGTGATCCTGCCGATCGCATTGCCCGGCATCATCACCGGTGTGGCATTGAACAACGCGTTCCGCACCATGATGGGCATCCCGCTGTCGATCTGGACCGTGGTGATCGCCCACGCCACCTTCTGCATCGTGACCGTGTTCAACAACACGATCGCGCGGCTGCGCCGGATGGGCACGAGCCTGGAGGAGGCCTCCGCGGATCTCGGCGCCGGCCTGTGGACCACCTTCCGGCTGGTCACCTTCCCGCAGTTGCGCTCGGCGCTGGTGGCCGGTGGCCTGTTGGCGTTCGCGCTCAGTTTCGACGAGATCATCGTGACCACGTTCACGGCGGGCTCCGGCGTGACCACCCTGCCGATCTGGATTCTGAACAACATGTTCCGGCCGAACCAGGCGCCGGTCGTGGCGGTGATCGCGGTCGTGATGGTGCTGGTGTCGATCGCGCCGATCTACTTCGCGCAGCGGCTGTCGGGCGCGGAGCAGAAGGTGCCGTAGGCCCGCCCTTCCTCATCCTCCGACGCCCGTCGTAGGCTGGCGGCATGGCCGAACGATTGCGGGACGCCGTCAGCCCCTACCTCAGATCACACGCCGACAACCCGGTCGACTGGTGGCAGTGGGGGCCCGAGCCCTTCGCCGAAGCCGCCCGCCGCGACATCCCGGTGCTGGTGTCGATCGGATACTCCACCTGCCACTGGTGCCACGTGATGGCCAGGGAGAGCTTCAGCGACCCGGCGCTCGCCGGCGTGCTGAACGAGAAGTTCGTGGCGATCAAGGTGGACCGCGAGGAACATCCGGATGTCGACAGCAGCTTCATGGCCGCCGCCAGCGCGTTCACCCAGCAGCTGGGCTGGCCGCTCACCGTGTTCGCCACACCCGAGGGACATCCGTTCTACGCGGGCACGTACTTTCCCCCGGTGCCGATGCAGGGCCGGCCGTCGTTCCGGGAGGTGCTGAACGCCGTGTTCGAGGCCTGGTCAGAGCGTCGATCCGACGTGGAGGCCACCAGCGACGCCGTGGCGCAGGCCATCGCCGCGTCTGACCAGGAGACGCCGGGCGTGCTGCCGACCCTGGAGCAACTGGCCGACATCACCGCCGAACTGGCCGCACACGAAGACCGCGAGTACGGCGGCTTCGGGCGCGCGCCGAAGTTCCCGGTGGCGACGGTGCTGCTGTACCTGCTGGACCGGGGCGCGGCGGGCGCATCCGACAGCGGCGCCTCCGACAGTACGCTCGCGCAAGCGCTCGCCGAGCGGATGCTCGACGCCATGGCCGCGTCGCCGCTGCGTGACCGCGAGGAGGGCGGGTTCTTCCGCTACGCCACCGAACGCGACTGGTCGGATCCGCACTACGAACGGATGCTCTACGACAACGCCCTGCTGCTGTCTGCCTACGCCCGCGCCGGACGCACCGAGGTGGCGGAGGGCATCGCCGACTTCCTACTTAGCGTGCTGCGGCTGCCGTCCGGCGGGTTCGCGTCCGGGCAGGACAGCGAGAGCCTCATCGACGGCCGCAAGGTGGAGGGCGAGTACTACCGGTACACCGACCGCTCCGGGTTGCAACCGCCGGCCCTCGATGACAAGGTGCTCACCGGCTGGAACGGCCTGGCGATCGAGGCGCTCGCGCTCGCCGGAACGCTGCTGCAGCGACCGAACTGGGTGGAGGCAGCGGCTTCGGCCGCCGACCAACTGCTTGCCACACACCGTCGAGCGGACGGCACGCTGGTGCGCGCCTCGACCCGATTTTCAACAGGGGAGCGGATGTCGGACGCCTCAGCCACCCTCGAGGACTACGGCATGCTCGCCTCCGCCCTGCTGCAACTCGCGCTCGCGACGGGGGAGGTGCGCTACGCGGTCACCGCCCGGGAGCTCATCGACGCGTGTATCGACCGGCCGCAGGCGCTCGGGGCTGAGTTGCGTGGCTCTGAAGTGCGTGGCGCACTCGCCGCGCAGCCGCCGTTCGCGGTGCCCGGCGGACCCGACCCCGTGCTGGCGGCGCACGGCACGGCGCTGGCGAACGACCCGAGCGAAGGGGCGTATCCGAGTGGCATCAGCGCCGCGGCATCCGCTGCTCATCGGCTGTTCCTGCTGACCGGCGATCTGACCTACCGCGACGCCAGCCGCCGCGCCATGGAGCTGTTCGCGCCGCTCGCCCTGCAGCAGCCGATCTCGTTCGGGGCGTCACTCAGCGTGATGACCGCGCTCGCCGCCGATGTCACCCAGCTGGTCGTGGTGAGCGACGACCCGGGCTCGGAGTTGGCGTCGGTCGCCCGCCGCTGGCTGCCGGTCGGGGGAGTGTCGAGCGTGGTGACGGCGGCGCAGGCAGCGGCTTTCGCGGCGGCGGGGTTCGAGCTGTACGAGGGACGCACACTGCAGGGCGGTGCGGCGGCCGCGTACTTGTGCCGCGATTTCGTCTGCAACCTGCCGGTGACGGATGCCGCGGAGCTGCGATTGCCCTAGCAAGGCCGCGCGTGCGCGCGCAGTACGGCAGCGATTCACCGCGACACGCCGTGCGGCATGCGCTTCGAGCGGCGTGTCAAAGCAAAACGCTGCCGTTCTGCGCGGTGGGGCCTCGACAAGCCCGACCAACTCGACTCGACCGGCGGGGCGGGGCGAGAACTACTTAGCGCAGGGTCTTGCGGGCGCTGATCACTCCCGTGTCGAAGCCCATCAGGTGCAGGCCGCCGCCAAAGCGGGCGTGCTCCACCTTGATGCAGCGGTCCATGACCACGGTCAGGCCCTTCGATTCACCGTAGATCGCGGCATCCTGATTCCAGATGCCGAGCTGCACCCACACCGTCTTGGCGCCGATCGCGATCGCATCGTCGATCACCTGCGGGATGTCGCTGGCCTTGCGGAACACGTCGACGATGTCGGGCACCTCGGGCAGCGACGCGAGGTCGGGGTATGCCTTCTGGCCGAGGATCTCGGTGGCGTTCGGGTTGACGAAGTACAGCTTGTAGTCGCTGGACTGCTGCAGGTAAGTGCCGACGAAGTAGCTGGAGCGGGCGGCGTTCGGCGACGCGCCGACGATCGCCACGGTCTTCGCCTTGCGCAGGATGGCGAGGCGTTCCTTCGCGGTGGGACCCACCCAGGTGCGCTGCGAGCGCAGCAGCTTGGCCAGCGGTGAGTTCGCGGGCATCTCGCAGGTCAGGCCGTTGCTGAGCTGGACGGTCTGCGTATCGACGGTCTGCGTGTCGGTCATGCGCCTAGTCTCCTATCGCCTGGCTGAGCGCCTGGTCAAGATCATCAACAATGTCGTCGACGTCTTCAATACCCACGGACAGCCGCACCAGTCCGGCGCCGACGCCGGCCTCGGCGAGCTGCTGCTCGGTGAGTTGCGCGTGCGTGGTGGATCCGGGGTGGATGATCAGCGTCTTCGCGTCGCCGATGTTGGCCAGGTGGCTGGCGAGGTTCACCGATTCGATCAGCTTCTGGCCGGCAGGGCGGCCGCCCTTGACGCCGAAGCTGAATACCGAGCCGGGGCCGGCCGGCAGGTACTTCTTCGCCCGGTCGAAGTGCGGGTGCGAAGGCAGGCCCGCCCAGTTCACGTATTCGATGCGGGGGTCGTTCTCGAGCCATTCGGCGACGACGCGGGCGTTGTCGACGTGCGCCTGGATGCGGTACGGCAGGGTCTCCACGCCCTGCGCGAGCAGGAACGCGGAGTGCGGCGCCAGGGTCGGGCCGATGTCACGCAGCTGCTCGGCGCGCAGCCGGGTGAGGAAGGCGTACTCGCCGAAGTTGCCGTGCCAGTTGAGTCCGCCGTAGTGCGGAACCTCGGTGTCGAACAGCGGGAAGTGCTCGTTCGCCCAGTGGAACCGGCCGGACTCCACGACGACGCCGCCGAGGGTGGTGCCGTGGCCGCCGAGGAATTTCGTAGCGCTGTGGATGACGACATCCGCTCCCCATTCGATCGGACGGTTCAGGTACGGCGTCGCGATCGTGG
Organism: Salinibacterium sp. ZJ450; assembly: GCF_011751885.2. Taxonomy (NCBI): domain Bacteria; kingdom Bacillati; phylum Actinomycetota; class Actinomycetes; order Micrococcales; family Microbacteriaceae; genus Ruicaihuangia; species Ruicaihuangia jiafui. The sequence continues at coordinate 2,662,973 of NZ_CP061771.1, read as the reverse complement.
AGTCGATGATCAGGGGGATGTTGTGCGCGTGCGCGACATCCGCAAGGCCCTCGAGGTCGGCGACCTCACCGGAGGGGTTGGCGACGATCTCGGCGAAGATCAGCTTGGTCTTGTCGGTGATCGCGGCGGCGTAGTCGGCCGGCTCGGAGGAGTGCACGAAGGTGGTCTCGACCCCGAAGCGGCGCAGGGTGACGTCGAGCTGAGTGACCGATCCGCCGTACAGGCTGGCCGAAGCGACGATGTGGTCGCCGGCGCCGGCGAGCGACGCGAACGTGACGAACTGGGCGGAGAGTCCGCTGGCGGTGGCGACGGCGCCAAGGCCGCCCTCGAGGCTGGCGATGCGCTCTTCGAACGCGGCCACGGTGGGGTTCGCGACGCGGCTGTAGATGTTGCCGTACTTCTGCAGGGCGAAGCGCGCCGCGGCATCCTTGGTGTCGTCGAACACGAACGCGCTGGTCTGGTAGATCGGCAGCGCGCGGGCCCCAGTCACCGGGTCGGGGATGTTGCCCGCGTGAATTGCACGGGTCTTGAACCCGTAGTTTCTGTCGGTACCGTCGCGATCAGCCATGACCTCAACGGTACTGGGGCCCAGTGACTGTTACGTGCCACCGGCGCAACGGTGCGTAACAGTCGGGCCGTGGCCTCAGCCGGGTGCTAGAAGAGGACGGGAGACGCCACGCCGAGCTGCGGTGCCAATCACGGCGGCGTGTTGCAGGAGCTCCTCGGTTGCGGGCAGGCCGCGGGCGGTCAGCGGCGGGTGAGCCGCTCGGTCAGCGACATCCGTACCGTCGGCCATTCGCTGGCGATGATCGAGAACACCACGGTGTCGCGCAGGGTGCCGTCGCGGCCGAGCTGGTGGTTGCGCAGCACGCCGTCCTGCTTGGCGCCGAGTCCGGCGATCGCCCCACGCGACTGCTGGTTGTGCCAGTGCGTGCGGAACTCCACCGCGATGCACTCCAGCGTCTCGAAGGCGCGGCCGAGCAACAGCAGTTTCGCTTCGGCGTTGATCCCGGTGCGCTGCGCGCTCGCCGCAAGCCAGGTAGAGCCGATTTCGAGTCGCCGGTGCTGCTCCGAGATGTTCAGGTAGGTGGTCATCCCGACGGCACGGTTGTCGCTGGCGCGCCGGATCGTCCACGGCACCACCTGTGAGGCGGCGTGCTGCTCGAGCCGGCGCTCGATGTCCGCGCGCATCTCGGACGGCGCCGGGATGTTCGTGTACCAGCGCTGCCAGAGGTCGTCCTCGTCCACCGCCTGCGCGAGCTCGTCGGCGTGCTCGAGCGCGAGAGGTTCGAGGATCACGCGGCTGCCGCGCAGGGTCGGGATGTCGAGGAAGCTCATGTTTCTCGACGCTAGCAGCGGCACCAGCACGACGTCGGCTGCGGCCCAGCGCGACATCCGCTCCGCGTCACCGCCAGGTTGGCACCCAGTAGTGCAGCTGGATGAACTGCCACGGCACCTGCATCCCGGTCCAGAGCGGCCAGAAGAACACGCTCACCCCGATCGCGAAGAGCAGGAACACGACCACCAGACGGATGCCGCCATCCCGCCGCCAGCGCGGATCACTCGGCCTGCCCAGAATGATGCCGATCACGGCGGTGAGAGCCAGCAGTAGATAGGGCTCGAACGCGATTGTGTAGAACTGGAACACGGTGCGGTCCAGGTAGAGCAGCCAGGGCAGGTACCCGGCGGCGACGCCAACCAGGATCGCGCCCACCCGCCACTCGCGGTACCGGGCCAGCCGGTAGATCAGGTACAGCACGGCGGCGGTCGCGGCCCACCAGATGATCGGGTTGGCGATGCCGGCGATCGCCTCTCCGCACTGCGAATCGGTGCAGCCGTTCTCGCCCAGGCTCGAGCCGCGGTAGAACATGCTCGTCGGACGCAGCATCAGCAGCCAGCCCAGCGGGTTCGCCTCGTAGCTGTGCGGGCGGCTCTCCCCGACGTGGTAGTTGTACACCGACACCTGGTAGTGCCAGAAGTTCTGCCAGTCCACCGGAACCCACGCCAGAGCGCCGGTCCAGGCCGGGTTGCCGTCCTCGACCCAGTGCCGGTAGTAGCCGCCGTCGCTCCCGAACCAGCTGCCCCAAGTGGCCAGGTACGCGACGACGGCGATCGGCACGGTGAGCAGGAAGCTCACCGGACCCTGCTTCAGCACGGTCCCGCTCAGCCAGAACGGGATGCCGAGGCGGCGGCGGTCGAGCGCATCGACGACGAGCGTGTACACCGCGAAGAACGCCAGGAAGTAGAGTCCGTTCCATTTGACGGATGCCGCCAGCCCCAGCATCAGCCCGGCGACGAGCAGCCAGGGCCGCCAGAACAGCGCCGGTCCCCAGTCGGTGGGGCCGCCGGCATCCGCTCGCATGGCAAGCCACAGTCTGAGTCGGCGTTCCGTCCAGCCCCGGTCGAGCAGGATGGCGCCGAAGCCGAGCAGCGCGAGGAACATCAGCGAGTTATCGAGCAGCGCCACCCGGCTCATCACGATGGCGTTGCCGTCGATCGCCATCAGGCCGCCGGCGATACTGGCGAGCAGGGTGGAGCGGAACAGGAAGAAGGCGATCAGCATCAGCAGCGCCACGGCCAGGATGCCGACCACCGCGGTGGCGATGCGCCAGCCGACCGGGTTCTCGGCGCCGACTACGGCCAGCCCGCTGGCGAGGATCCACTTGCCGAGCGGCGGATGCACCACGAAGCTCGGGTCGGTGGTGTACACGTCGGGCGTGCCGGCGTTGAAGCTGTCGTTGGCGCCCTCGGGCCAGCGTGCCTCGTAGCCGAGGTTCATCAGCGTGTAGGCGTCTTTGACGTAGTAGGTCTCGTCGAAGACCAGCTCGTCGGGGTGGCCGAGGCCCCAGAGTCGGGTGACGGCGGCGATGAGCAGTACGGCGGCGGGGCCGGCCCAGTGCCACGCCGTCTGCACGGTGGGGTTCGCGGCGTACCAGGCGTCGAGACGGCTGCCCCGCGGCTCGGCGATCACCCGTGTGGACACTCGGCAATGCTAGCGGCGACAGGTGGCGAGGGGTGTGCGCGCGGTGGTGCCCCGCGCCGGATCACCCACCCGGAGGGGATTGCCCCCGCCGCTGCCGGATGGGATGGTTGCCTCGTGACTCGGCCGAGCAACGCCCCTCAGGTTGTACCGTTCAACGGAAGACTGGCGCTTCTGCTGGCGATGGCGATGTTCGTGCTGGTCGTCGACACGTCAATCATGAACGTCTCGATCTCCGCCGTGGTGCGGGACATTGGTGTACCGGTCAGCGACGTCCAGTCGGCGATCGCGCTTGAGGCGCTGGTCTCCGCCGCCTTCATCCTCATCGGCAGCAAGGTCGGCGACCTCATCGGCCGTAAACGCGCCTACGTGCTCGGGCTGCTCGGGTACGCCGTCGGCGCCGTGGCGATGACCCTGGCGCAGAGCATCGTCCCGATCATCATCTTCTGGGCAGTGATCGGCGGGATCGGTGCCTCGCTCCTGCTTCCCGCCATGCAGTCACTGATCCACGGCAACTTCGAGGGAGCAGCCCAGAAGCGGGTCTACGCCCTGGTCGGGGCCTCGGCCGCCATCGCTGCCGCGGTCGGGCCACTCCTCGGTGGCTTCATCACCACGTTCCTCTCCTGGCGTGTCGCCTTCCTGCTTGAGGTCGTCATCATCGCGGTCGTCCTGTCTGGCATCAAGCTCGTTCACGACGTCCCGTACACGGGGTCCCGACAGGTTGACTGGGTCGGAGCGCTCCTGTCCGTTCTGGGCATGGGCGGCATCGTGCTGAGCATTCTGGTCTGGCAGGAGGGCGGTGAATGGGTCGGCCTGCTCATGCTCATCGGTGTACTCGGGCTCGGCGGGCTGGCCTTCTGGCTCGTTCGGCGCAAGCGCCGCCGCAAGGCGACACTGTTGGACCCTGCCCTGTTCCAGGTGCATACCTTCCGGTTCGGCATCTCGGCGCAGACGCTCCAACAGATTGCACTGGGCGGCACGATGATCGTGTTGCCGCTCTACCTGCAAATGGTGCTCGAATACAACGCAATGCAGGCAGGGCTGTCGATCGCCCCGCTCTCGCTGAGTATGTTCGGCATTGCCATGCTCGCCGGAAGGAGGTCGGGCAGGCGTCGGCCGGCCAGGCTGGTCATGTGGGGGTTCTTGCTCCTGACCGCGGGACTGGTGATCCTCATCCCGATTGTGCCGCGCGCGGACTCGGGCTGGTGGCTGCTGGTTCCCCTGATCATTTCGGGATGCGGCCTCGGCCTGCTGGTGTCCCAGCTCAACAACTACACGCTGTCGCCGATCTCGGACGAGCGGGTCAGCGAGGCGGCCGGAGTGAACTCCGCAGGGGGATCCTTCGGACTGTCCTTTGGGCTCGCCTTCGCCGGGGCGATCATGCTGGCAGCCCTGGCGCCGATCTTCACGAACATGGCAGCATCGAGCACGGTGCTCTCTGCCAGCGAGCAGCAGCAGGTTGCGCAGGCGCTCGACGAAGATGCCCAGCTGTTGAGCAACACGCAACTCGAAGAGCTGCTCGAGGGCCAGCCGGAGGCGGTCCAGGACGAGATAATCCGCATCAACACGGACGCGCGACCGATCGCCCTGCAGATCGCGTTGCTGATCCCCATCGGCGCGGGGCTGATCGGGCTGCTTCTCTCGTTCCGCATGTTGCGCATTCCCGATCCGAAGCCCGCGGGGAAGGGTGCCGGGGCGGTCCTGGGCTGAGGCTCGCCGGCAACGGCTGCGACAATGGGCAGCGTGATCATCCTCGCGGCAACTCCCATCGGCAACCTGGGCGACGCGAGCCGCCGCCTGATCGAGGCGCTCGAGAACGCCGAGACCATCGCCGCCGAAGACACCCGCACCGCCGTGCACCTGATGCGTGCGCTCGGTGTCGAGAACCGGCCGCGGCTGATCGCGCTGCACGAGCACAACGAGACGCAGAAGGCCGCCGAGATCGTGGAACTGGCCCGCGACGCGGATGTGCTGGTGCTCACCGACGCCGGAATGCCGGCGATCAGCGACCCCGGTTTCCCACTGGTGGCCGAGGCCGCCCGCGCCGGCGTCACCGTGACCGCGCTTCCCGGGCCGAGCGCGGTGCTCACCGCGCTCGCCGTGAGCGGGCTGCCCACCGACCGGTTCACCTTCGAGGGCTTCGTGCCGCGCAAGAGCCGCGTCTCCTACTTCAAGCAGCTCGCCCGCGAGGAGCGCACCATGGTGTTCTTCGAATCCCCGAACCGGATCGCGGACAGCCTCACCGACCTCGCCACCGCGCTTGGCGCCAACCGCCGGGTGGTGGTTGCCCGGGAACTGACCAAGAAGTTCGAAGAGGTGCGCCGTGGCACCGCGGCCGAGCTGGTGGAGTGGGCCGCCGCCGGGGTGAAGGGCGAGATCGTCATCGTCGTCGAGGGAGCGGCGCCCGCGATCGCCGACCTCGAGCAGGGCATCGCCCAGGTGCGAGAACTGCAGGCTGGCGGCATCCGCTTGAAAGATGCCGCGGCCGAAGTCGCGGAGGCGACCGGGCTTTCTCGTCGGGACCTCTACGAAGGCGCGCTGCGGCTGAAGTGAACCGGCGCACTGCCGGCGGCACTTCGGTGACGCAACGGATGACCCGAGCTCAAGCCCGGGTCATCCGATCGCATCGCAGTCTGACGGATCAGGGCCTCGTCGACCGCGGCACCGACCGTCAGCCGGCTGCCGGCACGCCGATGCGGTCCATGAGCAAGTTGGCGACGTTCTGGAAGTACGCAGCGCCGTACTCGGTGAGGTAGCCGGCCTTGATCTGCGTGGCATCGACCTCGGCAACCTGCGCGAGGTACGCCTCGCGGGTGCCGTAAGCCGCCGCGAACTCCTCGGCCGAGATCAGGTCGACCGAGCCGTAGACCGCACCCGGGGCGACGCCGCCGAGATACTGGCCCAGCGGGTGCTCGATGAGGCCGTACCGGATGCCGCCGGTGACGTTGCCGGTGTCGTCGCGGGCGAGCGCACCGTTCGTCTGGTCGAACCACTGCGACGCCGCGGCATCCTTGTTCGTCTTGCTCCATTTCACCAGCGCCTCGGCGGCCGCGATGACGGTGGGCTCGATCGGGTAGGGGTTGAGGGAGTCGCGGAAGGCCTGGTTATGAACGGCGGTGTTCGGCAGGCGACCGGCCTGGTAGATCTGGTCGTCGGCCGGGATTACCGGCGAGAGCAGGTCGGTGTGCGGAGTCGCCGGCACTTGCCAGTGCCGCCGGTTCTCGGGAAGGTTCTTCTCGGCGAGCGTCGCGGCGCCGAAGAGCCCGGCGTCACCCTCCGACGTGACGGTGATGAACGGGACGTCGAGGGCCGGCTCAGAACCCGGCACGGTGACGAAGCCACCCTGCGCGGACTGCTGCAGCGGCCGCTCCACGACGGCGCCCACGGTGTTGAGGTACCCGTCGAAAATTGGCCCCCTGTTGGCCTCGGTCACTGCCTCGTGAAAGTTCGTGGCGTAGGTGTTGACATACACGCCGGACTGCGACTGACCCATCAGCAGCACGGTCTTAGCCTTCTGGCCGCCGAGAACCGCGCGGCCGTCCTTGGCGTCGAGCAGCGTGCCGACCTGGGTCAGGATGTCCCAGGCCAGGCCCTCTTCGGCGCCGGGCACAACCATGAACGGGTTGAACGAGCCGGGGTTCTGCGGGTCGGCGATGATCGGTTGACGCTCGACGTCCTCGACGTTCCAGCTCAAATCTGCGTATCGCTCGGCGTCGAAGTTCTTCAGCGCGTCGACCTGGATCGGCTTCGACGTCACGCCGATGACGGTGTGCCCCTCTTGCATGGCCCAGTCCGACATGCGACGCCAGTGGTCTTCGCCGGGGAAGCCGTTGGATGCGTTGAGGATGTCAACGAGCACCACTCCGGAGGAGTCGGACTTCTGCGCCGGGCGCCTGACCAGGATGTTGTTGACGTAGGGCACGTCGGCGGTGACGACCTCGAGCTCGCCCCCGGCGTTGTCGTAGACGTTCGCGGTACCCGAGAGGAAGAACTCCTCTTCGACGTAGCCGCGATCGGCGACGTCGAAGGGAACGCGCGCGTGCTGCATGGTCGACCAAAGGTGGCTGTCGACGGTCTGCGTGATCGGCCCCTCGACCGTTGGCACGGCACTGAGCGTTGCTGAGATCGGGTCGTTCGCGGGTCGAGGCGCGGCGACGGCGGCGGTGCCGGCAGCAACGGTGAAGCCGAGCACCCCCACACAGGCCACGGAGAGTGCGGCGATCATGGGACGGCGGCGACGAAGGTGGTGTTGCAAAGGGCTCTCCTCAAAACGACGGTGTTTTCTGCTTGCGGTCATAGCTTGGTGTGGCCATGGTCGAAATGATGCCGGTTGCCAGGAGTTGCACCTCGAACGGGGGTGGCTCGCCATGGGCGATCCTGAAGTGCCGGCGCCCTAGATCCCCGCACGCAGCCGACCTAGGCTCGCCGCATGGCCAGGCGTGAAGTGTTTCCGATCATCAACTGCCGCGATCTGTCGGCGATGAAGGCGTTCTACGAGGCCGCGTTCGGTGGCGTGCAGACCTACCAATTTCCCGAGCAGGGTGAGCCTGCGTACCTGACCCTGCGAGTGGGCGCCAGCACGATCGCGCTCGGCGGTGGCACCGAACCGGCGATGTACGGCGAGACGCCACTGCCGGCGACGGGTCACGCCATCGACCTGTGCGTGTACGTGCCGCATCTGGACGCACTGCTCAGCGACGTCGCCCAGCACGGGGGAGCCGTGGTCGTGCCCGCGGCCGAGATGCCGTGGGGTGAACGCGTGGCCTACGTGCGCGACCCTGAGGGAACCATGCTGCTGGTGATCCAGGACGTCCCTTGAGCCACGCGGCGGCGGCCCCGCCGTAACGGGCAACCGGGGAACCGTAGGATATTAGCCATGTCTTCCGGCGAGTCCTTCTATATCGCGACGCCCATCTTCTATGTGAACGATGTGCCGCACATCGGTCACGCCTACACCGAGGTCGCGGCCGATGTGCTCGCGCGCTGGCACCGCCAGCGCGGCGATGACACCTGGCTGCTGACCGGAACCGACGAGCACGGCCAGAAGATTCTGCGCACCGCGGTGGCGAACAACACCACGCCGCAGGCCTGGGCCGACGAGCTGGTCGAGTCGGCGTGGAAGCCGCTGCTCGAGACGATCAACATCAAGAACGACGACTTCATCCGCACCACCGATGAGCGGCACGAGAACGGCGTCAGGATCTTCCTGCAGAAGCTCTACGACGACGGCTTCATCTACCAGGGCGAGTTCGAGGGCCACTACTGCGTCGGCTGCGAAGAGTACAAGCAGCCGAGCGACCTGGTCGCCGGCACCGGGGAGTACGAGGGGCAGCAGGTCTGCGCCATTCACTCCAAGCCGGTCGAGGTGCTGAAGGAGACCAACTACTTCTTCCGGATGAGCGACTTCGAGCAGCGCCTGCTCGACCTGTACGAGCAGAACCCGCAGTTCGTGCAGCCGGAGAGCGTGCGCAACGAGGTCATCCAGTTCGTCAAGCAGGGGCTGCGCGACCTGTCGATCTCCCGGTCGAGCTTCGACTGGGGCATCCAGATCCCGTGGGACGACAAGCACGTCGTCTACGTCTGGTTCGAGGCGCTGCTGAACTACGTCACCGCGATCGGCTACGGCGTGGACGACGAGCAGTTCCAGCGCCGCTGGCCCGCCGTGCAGCTGGTCGGCAAGGACATCGCCCGCTTCCACGCCGTGATCTGGCCGGCGATGCTGATGGCCGCCGGGCTGCCGGTGTCCGACCGGGTCTTCGGCCACGGCTGGCTGCTGGTCGGCGGCGAGAAGATGTCCAAGTCGAAGCTCACCGGCATCGCCCCGCAGCAGATCACCGACACCTTCGGGGCCGACGCTTTCCGCTACTACTTCATGAGCGCGATCAACTTCGGCCAGGACGGCTCGTTCAGCTGGGAAGACCTGGCCGCCCGCTACCAGGCCGAGCTCGCCAACGGCTTCGGCAACCTCGCCTCGCGCGTGATCGCCATGGTGAACCGCTACTACGACGGGGAGATCCCGACCGCCGGTGAGCTCAGTCAGGCCGATCTGGCGATCAAGACGGTGGAACGGGCAGCGACGGATGCCGCCGACCAGGCCATCGCGGATCTTGCGATCCACGACGCCCTCGCCGAGATCTGGCAGCTCGTCGACGCCCTGAACGGCTACATCACCGAGCAGGAGCCGTGGGTGCTCGCCAAGAGCGACGAGACCCGGGAACGCCTCGGCACCGTGCTGCACACTGCGCTGCGCGGGCTCGGCACGCTCGCCGTGCTGCTTTCCCCGGTGATCCCCGACGCCACCCAGAAGCTGTGGACCGCGCTCGGCGGCGACGGCGATGTGCAGGATGTCGTGATCACCGAGGCCCCCGACTGGACCGGCGGCGACCGCGTCAGCGCTCTCGAGGGCACCCTGTTCCCCCGCATCGAGCACGAGCCCGTAGCAGCACCGTGACCGACCCCCACCTGCGCGCCCGGCATGCCGCCGAGGGCCGCGACCTGCAGTACCCGCCGCTGCCCGAGGCGCTGGTGGTTCCGGTCTACGACAACCACACCCACCTGGAAATCGCCGACGGCGACACCCCGATCGACTACCGGGAGCAGCTCGACCGGGCCTCCAGCGTGGGCGTGCGCGGCGTCGTGCAGGTGGGGACGGATGTCGCGACCTCCCGCTGGTCCGCGGAGATCGCGAGCCGTGAGCCGCGAGTGCTCGCCGCCGTGGCGCTGCACCCGAACGACACACCCGAGCTTGCGACATCCGGAACCCTCGACGACGCGCTCTCCGCCATCGACGAACTGGCCGGCCGCCCCCGCGTGCGCGCCGTCGGTGAGACCGGACTCGACTTCTACCGCACCGGCGAAGACGGCCGCGACGCCCAGTTCCGCGCCTTCGAGGCGCACATCGAGATCGCCAAGCAGCGCGACCTTGCGCTGCAGATCCACGACCGCGACGCGCACGCCGACGTGATCGCCACCCTGAAGCGGGTCGGCGCGCCGGAGCGCACCGTGTTCCACTGCTTCAGCGGCGACGCCGAACTGGCCGAGATCTGCACCGAGAACGGCTGGTACATGTCCTTCGCCGGCACAGTGTCCTTCAAGAACGCCGGCACCCTGCGCGGCGCGCTCGACGCCGCACCGCGCGCACTGCTGCTGGTGGAGACGGATGCCCCGTACCTGACCCCGGAGCCGTACCGCGGCCGCCCGAATGCGCCGTACCTGCTCCCGCATACGCTGCGGGCGATGGCCGCGCACCTCGGCACCGACGTGTCGATGCTGGCCGCTCAGATCTCGTCGAACACCGAAGCGGTGTACGGCAGCTGGGAGTCCGAACCGGTGCTGGCGCAATGAGTCTGCTCGGACCGGCGGAGATCCGCGACCTCGCCGAACTGCTCGGCATCCAGCCGACGAAGAAGCTCGGCCAGAACTTCGTGCACGACGGCAACACGGTGCGGCGCATCGTCGCCGCCGCGCACGTCGCAGCTGGGTCAACCGTGGTGGAGATCGGGCCGGGACTCGGCTCCTTGACGCTCGGGCTGCTGGAGGCCGGGGCATCCGTCATCGCCGTCGAAATCGACAAGCGCCTGGCCGAGCAGTTGCCGAAGACAGTGGAGCTGCTGCAGCCGGGCGCGCCGCTCACGGTGGTCACGAACGACGCGATGCGGGTCACATCGTTGCCGGCGGAACCGTCGGCGCTGGTCGCCAACCTGCCGTACAACATCTCGGTGCCGGTGCTGCTGCATTTCCTCGAGCACTTCCCGTCGCTCGAGCACGGGCTGGTGATGGTGCAGGCCGAGGTCGGGCAACGACTGGCCGCCGGTCCCGGCTCCAAGGTGTACGGCGCGCCGAGCCTGAAGGCTGCCTGGTACGGAAAGTGGAAGACGTCGGGGCTGGTCAGCCGGCAGGTGTTCTGGCCGGTGCCGAACGTCGACTCGATCCTGGTCGGCTTCACCCGCGGGCAGGCTCCGGGAACCGAGGCGGAGCGGCTGGCCACCTTCGCCCTGGTGGATGCCGCGTTCCAACAGCGCCGCAAAATGCTGCGGCAATCGCTGTCGGTGGTATTCGGGGACTCGGCCACGGCATCCGCCCGACTGGAAGCGGCCGGGCTGAAGCCGACGGCGCGTGGTGAGGAGCTCACCATCGACGACTTCCTGCGGGTGGCGCGGGTGAGCGCCGCAGCCTGAGCCCGAGCTCCTTCGCCGGTTGAGGAGGCCGCCCGCGGCCCCTGTCGTTGGTTGAGGAGGCCGCTCGCGGCCGTCTCGAAACCCGGTGCCGCGCAGAACGGCAGCATTCCGCAGCGACACGCCGTCCAAAAACCGTGCAGCACGGCGTGTCGCCGCGAATCGCTGCCGTTCTGCGCACACGCCCTGCCGGCGCACCGATCGTCCCGCGCCCGAGCCATATCGGCGTCCGCCAGTGCCAGACTGGGGGGCATGAGCAACGGCGTATCCGACCACAAGAGCAATCTCAGCGACGAGGCCATGCTGAAGGCCACCGGCAAGGCTCCGGATGACTGGTTCGCGCTGCTCGACGTCGAGAAGGCGACCCTCTGGACGCACACCGAGATCGCCCGTTGGCTGGTCGACGTGCAGGGTGTCGACGGCTGGTGGGCGCAGAGCGTCACGGTGCGCTACGAGCAGGAGCGCGGGATGCGGCTACCCGGCCAGCAGGGCGACGGCACCTTCTCGGTGAGCGCCACCAAGACCGTGCCGCATCCGGTGCCGGCAGTGCTCGACGCCACGATCCGCCTGGTCTCCGCCGAGTTCGGCCACGCGCCATCCTCGTCGAAGACTGAGGTGAAGCGCCCGTATGCGCGCTGGAAGGTCGACGGCGAGGCAGTGCTCGCGTCACTCGAAGATAAGAACGGCAAGACCGCGCTGAACCTCACGCACTCCGGCATCATCGACGGTTCCCGGGTGGAACACGCGAAGCCGACCCTCGCTCGCCTGCTCACCGATATCGCCGCAGACCTCGGCTGACGGGGCGTGCACCGTGCTGGCTCGGCGCACCAGTAAGTTAGTTGCATGACGCCCGGTTCTACCCCTCGAATGGTGCACACGAGGGCGCCGGGCAAGATCAATGTTTTTCTCAAGGTTGGCTCGTTGCAGGATGACGGCTACCACGACCTGGCGACGGCGTTCCAGTCCGTCTCGCTGTACGAGGACGTGCGCGCCTACCCGGCCGACGACTTCTCGGTCTCCGTCACCGGAACCGTGTCGCTTGACCGGGTGCCCACCGACGACTCGAACATCGCCATCAAGGCCGCGAAACTGCTGGCCGCGACGACCGGATACACCGGCGGGGTGCGACTCGAGATCGACAAGCACGTGCCCGTCGCCGGCGGAATGGGAGGCGGATCAGCGGATGCCGCGGCCACACTGCTGGCCTGCGACACGCTCTGGGGCACAGACCTGCCGCGGGAGAAACTGCTCGAACTCGCCGCGCAGCTCGGCGCCGATGTTCCCTTCGCACTGACCGGCGGCACCGCAATCGGCACCGGCCGCGGCGATCAGCTCAGCCCGGCGCTCGCGCGGGGGCAGTTCCAGTGGGTGCTGGTGCTGGCCGACTTCGGGCTCTCCACCCCGGTGGTGTACCACGCGCTCGACGAGCACCGCGAGCGCAACGGCCGCGACATCCTGCCGGTCTCGTCCGCGCCCAACGTGGACATGAGCGTGCTGCACGCGCTCCGCGCCGGCGACCCGCAGATGCTCGCCGACACCCTGCACAACGACCTGCAGGCGCCCGCGCTGCAGCTGGAGCACGGCCTGACCACGGTGCTCGAACTCGGCGAGGAGAACGGGGCGCTGGCCGGGATCGTGTCGGGCTCCGGCCCCACCGTGGCGTTCCTCGCCGCCGACCTCGACAGCGCCCTGGAGCTGCAGATCGCACTGAGCGCCGCGCAGCTGAACGTGGTGCGCGTGACCGGCCCGGTACACGGCGCCCGGGTCATCGCGGAGTAGCCCCGCGCCTCGCCCCGCCCCGCAGACATTCCGTCGGTGAGCGCCGCGAAAACGGCCGAGCGCGGCCGCCGCGGCGCCGGCGTTCGGCCGTTTTCGCAGCGCTCGCGCACGGCGGCTAGTGCCGCAGCGCCTTCCGCGCCAGCTTGTTGCCGAGCAGCTGCACCAGTTGCACGATCACGACGATCACGGCCACCGAGATCCACACCACTTCCTGATTCCAGCGCTGGTGCCCATACGCCAGCGCGAAGTCGCCGATGCCGCCTCCGCCGACGATGCCGGCCACCGCGGTCATGTCGACCACCGCCACGAACACGAAGGTGAAGCCGAGGATCAGCGGGCCGAGCGCTTCGGGCACCAGCAGGGTCAGGATGATCCGCCACGGCCCCGCCCCCACCGCCCGGGCCGCCTCGATCACGCCGGGCTCGATGGTTACCAGGTTCTGCTCCACGATGCGGGAGAACCCGAACGCCGTCGCGATCGCCAGCGGCACCACCGCGGCGGTCGTGCCGAGGAACGTGCCGACGATCAGCTTGGTCAGCGGCGCCACCGCCACCAGCAGAATCACGAACGGGATCGGTCGCACGATATTGACCAGGAAGTTCAGGATGCCGAAAACCCACCGGTTCTCGAGGATCGCCCCCGCCCGGCTGGTGTACAGCGCCAGCCCGAGCACCAGACCGAGCCCGCCGCCGATCAGCAGGGTGAGGCACACCATGTAGAGCGTGTCGGTGACGGCGTCCAGGGCGAGCGGCGTGTGCCAGTCCCACTCCCAGCCCTCGGTGCGGACGGTCATGCGGAAACCTCCTCGAGCAGGGCGAGCTCTTCGAGCTCGTCGACGGTGGTGACGCGGCGCAGCTCATCGATGACCGCGTCGACTCCGACATCCGGCCCGATCAGTTCGATCGTGAGCGAGCCGAACGAGCGGCCCTGCAGGGTGCTGATGCCGCCGAAGATGATCTCGAACCGCACACCGTGGGCACCGGCATCCGACAGCACCGATCCCACCTTGTTGCCGTCGGCGACGGCGGCGCTGATGATGCGGCCGGTGTGTTCCCGGCGCAGGCGGTTCAGGTCGCCGTCGGCGGGGGTGTCGTGCAGCACGGTGCTGACGAAGCGGTGCGCGGTGCGGGTCTGCGGGTTGGAGAACACCTCGTAGACGCTGCCCTGCTCGACCACGCGGCCCTCATTGAGCACAGCGACGCGGTCGGCGATCTGCCGCACCACGTCCATCTCGTGGGTGATCACCACGATGGTGATGCCGAGCTCGCGGTTCACCTTCTTCAGCAGCGCCAGCACGTCTTGGGTGGTCTCCGGGTCGAGCGCGCTGGTGGACTCGTCGGCGAGCAGGATCCGCGGCGAGGTGGCGAGGGCGCGGGCGATGCCCACGCGCTGCTTCTGCCCGCCGGAGAGCTGGTCGGGGTAGGAGTGCGCCCGCTCCAGCAGGCCGACGAACTGCAGCAGCTCGGCCACCCGGGCGTTGCGCTTGTCCTTGGGCCAGCCGGCCACCCGCAGCGGGTAGGCGACATTGCCGGCCACGGTGCGCGACCGGAACAGGTTGAACTGCTGGAAGATCATGCCGATCCGGGCGCGCACCGGGCGCAGTTTTGACTCCGGGATGCTGCTGATGTCGACCCCGTCGACGCTGACCCGGCCGCTGCTGATGCGTTCGAGGCCGTTGATCAGCCGCACCAGGGTGCTCTTGCCGGCGCCGGAGTATCCGATGATGCCGAAGATCTCGCCCTGGGTGATGCTCAGGTCGACGCTGTCGACTGCGGTCACGGGGCCGTTCGGGGTGTCGAAGGTCTTCGTGACGCCGTGGAATTGGATGATGCTCTGGGGTTCGATGATGTCGGGCATAAGCTCCGGTCCTCAGGTGACGTGCATGGGTGGGACTGCGGATGTCGCGGACCCAGCACCGGGTCCGCGACGTCCGTTCGCACTCCGCTACTGGGCGGCGCGCTTCTCTTCCTCGATGGAGGCGAGACGCTCGCGCAGCTCCTCGGCGTCGAGCTCGATCACCACGGCACTGCCGCCGGACTGCTCGATGACCAGGTCGGTGACGGCCTTCGTGTGGTACAGCTCGGCAACCTTGAGGTAGGTCTCGTTGTCGATGTCATCGGCGCGGGCGGCGATGATGTTGAGGTACGGCCAGCTCTTCGCGTCGTTGGGGTCCACGAAGTACAGCGCGCTCGCCGGGTCGATGCCGGCATCCTTCGAGAAGTTGTTGTTGATGATCGCGCCGTCGGCGGACTGCAGCGCGGCGGGCGTCTGGGACGCCTCGACCGGGATCACCGTGACGCGGGACTTCGCGGCGTCGATGTTCGCCGGGGTGGGAACCTTCTCCTTGCCGTCGAGGGTGATCAGGCCGGCGGCCTCGAGCACACCGAGGGCACGGGCCTGGTTGCTCGGGTCGTTCGGGATGGCGATCTGGCCGCCATCCGGAATCTCCTCAACGGAGCCCCACTTCTCGGAGTACAGCGGCAGCGGCACGATGATGGTCGAACCGATCGGCTGCAGGTCGTCGCCGGTGGCCACGTTGTGGTTCGACAGGTAGTCGAGGTGCTGGAACGCGTTCAGGTCGGTCTCGCCGGCCGCGAGCGCCGGGTTCGGCAGCGGGTAGTCGGTGAAGTTGATCAGCTCGAGCTTGATGCCCTCCTCGAGCAGCAGCTCTCCGAGCACCTTCCAGTGCGGCTGGCTGGCGTCGGTGGTGCCGATGGTCACGGTGACCGGCTCGTCCGCGCCGGCAGCACCCGCGGGTGCCGCGTTCGAACTGAACCAGCTCGGCACGATCAGCACGGCCGCGATGATCACCGCGACAGCCGCGATCGCGATGCCCGCGATCAGGCCGGTCTTGTTCTTCTTGCGTTCCGGGAGGACGGGAGCCGCCGCAGGTGGTGTGTTCTCGTGTGCCATGTGAATGCCTTCGTGAGTCGGGGAATGCGAGTGCCGGATTGGCGTGGTTGCGAAGGTAGCGACGCCGGAGCGCGATTGGCGAGCTTGTTTCGTCATGTGACTTCGCGTGACGTAACAATTGCCCGCCGCGGGGCGGCCGGGGGAGGCTCGGCTGCATGACCAGGCACATCGGCTTCAACCTGTTCGAAATGAACACCGTCGGGCACATCTCGCACGGCCTCTGGGTGCACCCGGCGAACACCCGGCACCGCTTCAACGACCTCGAGTTCTGGGTGGAGCAGGCCAAGCTGCTGGAGGCGGGGCTGTTCGACTCGGTGTTCCTCGCCGACGTGATCGGCACTTACGACGGCTACCGCAACGGGCCGGAGACGGCGCTGCGCGAGGCGGTGCAGATCCCGTCGAACGACCCGCTGCTGGTGATCCCGGCGATGGCGGCGGTCACCAAGCACCTCGCCTTCGCGGCCACCTTCTCCACCACCTACGAGCCGCCGTTCGCGTTCGCCCGCCGGGCGAGCACCCTCGACCACCTCACCAAGGGCCGCTTCGGCTGGAACGTGGTCACCTCCTACCTGCCGAACGCCGCCCGCAACTTCGGCCTCGCCGACGAGGTCGCCCACGACGACCGCTACGGCATCGCCGACGAGTACCTCGACGTGCTGTACAAGCTGTGGGAGGGCTCCTGGGATGACGACGCGGTGATCCAGGACCGCGACGCTCGCGTCTACACCGACCCGGCGAAGGTGCGCTACATCAACCACGTCGGCCCGAACTTCCAGGTGGCCGGCCCGCACCTGTCGCAGCCGTCGGCACAGCGCACCCCGGTGATCTTCCAGGCCGGCTCCTCCGACCGAGGCCGCGCCTTCGCCGCGAAGCACGCGGAGGGCGTGTTCGTGGGCGGCCGCGACCTCGACGTGTACCGGGAGAACATCGCCGACATCCGCCGGCAGGCCGAACTGCTCGGCCGCAAGCCTGAGCACATCAAGACCTACGCCAGCGCGGTGATCATTGTCGGTCGGGATCAGGATGACGCGGAACGCAAGGCCGCTCGATTCAGGCAACTCTCTAGCGCCGAGGGGTACCTGGCGCACGCTGGCGGGTCGGGCATCGACCTGGCCGCGTATCCGAAGAACGCGCTGATCCGCGACATCCTCGCCGCCGAGGCGAAGGCCGGGCGGGACAACGCGCAGTCCGGTCGGCGGTTCTACACCGACACCACCACGGTCGGGCAGGCACTCGACGCCGTCACCCGGTTCGACCGCGGCCCGTTCTACGCGGCCGGGTCGCCGGTGCAGGTGGCCGACGCGATCGAGGGCTGGGTAGATGCCACGGGGCTTGACGGTTTCAACCTGCGGCAGTTCCTCACCCCGGGCACCGCGGAGGACTTCATCGAGTACGTGGTGCCCGAGCTGCAACGGCGCGGGCTGTACCGCACGGCGTATGAGGAGTCGACGTTCCGGGAGCGGCTGTTCGGCGCCGGCAACACCCGGCTGTTCGAGGAGCACCACGGGGCGCGATATCGCGGTGGGGCGAACTTGGATGGGGCGGATTCCGGCGCTGGCTCTGCGACCATTCGCAATCTTGAGGAGAAGGCATCATGACCAGCTACGACGACATCGCCGTCACCTTCCGGCCGACCATCAACCGCATCGCCGCGGGTGCGGTGGAGCGGGAGGATGTCGGGGCACTTCCGTACGAGGAGGTGCGCTGGCTGCGGGAAGCCGGGTTCGGGGCGCTGCGGGTTCCCGTCGAGTTCGGCGGTCGCGGCATCCGGTTGGAAGATTTGTTCCGGCTGCTGATCGAACTGGGGGAGGCCGACTCGAACCTGCCGCAGTTGCTGCGCGGGCACGTGGCGTTCGTGGAGACGCAGCGGGCGATGCCGGAGTCGGCGCAGCGCACCGAGTGGCTGACCCGGATCGCGCGGCGCGAGATCCTGTTCGGCAACGCGCAGGCGGAGCGCTCGGACTCCAGCACGCAGTCGACGACGTTGACCGAGGTCGATGGCCGGCTGCTGCTGAACGGACGCAAATACTACAGCACCGGCACCCTGTTCGCCGACTGGATCTGGTCGGGCGGCAAGCTGGGTGACGAGTTCGTGGCGTTCGCGGTGCCCGCCGAGGCGCCCGGGGTCACCCGCATCGATGACTGGGACGGCTTCGGCCAACGCCTCACCGGCAGCGGCACCACCGTCTTCGAGGACGTCGAGATCGACCCGGCGCACGTGCTGCCGTGGGACGAGAGCGACCGGATCCGCCCGCTCGCCTACACGACCGGGCTGTACCAGGGCATCCTGCTCGCGTCGCTGGCCGGGATCGCGCGGGCGGTGTTGCGCGACGCGATTTCGTTCGTGCAGCCGCGCACGCGGACGTTCGGGATTCCCGGCAACTCGGTGCCGCGCGAGGAACCGCTGGTGCAGCGCGTCGTCGGGCGCCTGGCCAGCCTGCGCTTCGCGGTGGAAGCGACCGTGCTCGAGGCGATCCGCCGGCTGGAGGACGCCGACACCGGGCGCCGCTTCGACTCGACGGATGACGCGCGGTACTCGGCAGCGCTGATCGCCGTGTTCGAGGCGCAACAGGTGGTCATCGACCTGGTGCTGCAGGCATCGACGCTGTTGTTCGAGGTCGGTGGGGCGTCGGCGGTCTCGATCGATCGCCGGCTCGACCGGTTCTGGCGCAATGCCCGCACCATCGCCTCGCACAACCCGGCGATCTACCGGGAGCAGGCGATCGGCGACTACTACCTGAACGGCACGCTGCCGCGGACGGCGGCGCAGGTGCTGCGCTCGGAGTCCGCGGGCGTCGAGTCCGCGGCATCCGCCTTCAAACCGGCGCCGGTCGGCTGATGGGCGTGCTACTCGGAGACGGCCTGCACACCTCGCGGCAGGGTTTCGGCGCGATGGCGGTGTCGGGCGTCTATGGCGAGACGGATGCCGCGGACGCCCTCGCCACCCTGAACCACGCCGTCGACATCGGGGTGCGGCTGATCGACACCGCCAATGTGTACGGCGACGGCCAGAACGAGACGCTGATCTCGTCGCTGCTGCGCACTCGCCGCGATGAGGTGGTGCTCGCGACCAAGTTCGGCATCCCGTCGGAGCCCGATGAGTATCGGGCGCGCGGCGATGCGGCGTACGTGCGCTCGTCGCTGCACGAGAGCCTCAGCCGGCTCGGCACCGACGTGATCGACCTGTACTACTACCACCGAGTCGACCCGCGGGTGCCGATCGAGGAGACGGTCGGCGCGCTCGCCGAACTGGTTGAGGCCGGCGACATCCGGCACATCGGCCTGTCGGAGGTGACCGCCTCCGAGCTGCGGCGCGCCCACGCGGTGCACCCGATCGCGGCGGTGCAGAGCGAGTGGTCGCTGTGGAGCCGGGATGTCGAGGCCTCTATCGTGCCGACGGCGGCGTCGCTCGGCGTGGGCTTCGTGCCGTACTCGCCGCTCGGGCGCGGGTTCTTCGCGGGAGGTGCCTCGGGTGCCGCCCTGCCTGCGGATGACCTGCGGCGGAAGTTCCCGCGGTTCGCGCCGGAGCGGTTGGCGCGCAATCAGGCGCTGCTGGCGGCGGTGCAGTCCGCGGCATCCGCACTGTCGGTGCAGTCGGAGCGCCCGGTGACGCCCGCGCAGCTGGCGCTGGCCTGGCTGTACGCCAAGGGACGCGCGTTCAGGCTGCCGGTGGTGCCGATCCCGGGCACGCGGCGGGCGTCGCGGGTGGACGAGAACGCGGCGGCGGTGTGCATCGAGCTGGATGCCGCGACGGTGGAGTCGCTCGATGCGTTGGCGGCTCGGGTGGAAGGCGACCGCTCGTCCGACCTCAACTGGATCTCGCAGGGCCGGGAGGCGGCGGAGTAGGCTCCACCCGCGGGAGTCGCATGGAGGATGGGCTTGTGACAGTCGACCAGGAAGCTCCAGAGCGCGCGATCGCTCGCGTGGTGGTCGTGGTGTTCTTGATCGCACCCCTGACCATCTGGTTCGCCGGTCCGCCGCTTCTGCAGGCGGATGCCGCTGAGGCAGTTTGCCGGGAGAGGGCCACCAGCGCGCGGGCGGAGTGGGTACGGGACCCTCTACCGCACTGGGTTTGCAAGACCAGGACCTCGATCGTCGACGACCTCGGCTGGTGGGCTTGATGTCGCCGCGGTCCAGGACAGATCCAGCAGCGCGTTACATGTAGCCTCGGTCCTGCGACAGGGTCGGCATCCGTGTCGGCGGGGATTTCCGCACACCGCTCGTGCGCGAGCAACGCGTGACGCGGCGAAGGCCTCGGGGCGTCATACCGGGTCGCCCGGGCGCACCAGCCCGGACTCATAGCCAAGGACCACGGCCTGGGCACGATCGCGCAGCTCCAGCTTGGCGAAGATGCGGGTCACGTGGGTCTTGACCGTTGCGGCGCTGATCGACAGGCGCACCGCGCACTGGGCGTTCGAAAGGCCCCGGGCGACGAGGGTGAACACCTCGAGTTCCCGCTCGGTCAGCGCGTTGAGCGCGGGCGGGAGCACGCCCGGTGCCGGCCCGCGGGTGAACCGTTCGATGAACCGGCGGGTCACGCCGGGGGAGAGGAGCGCGCCGCCTCGTGCCACGGTGCGCACCGCGTGCACGAGGTCGGCCGGGTCGACGTCCTTGAGCAGGAATCCGCTGGCGCCGGCCCGCAGCGCTTCGTGCACGTACTCGTCGGCGTCGAACGTGGTCAGCACGAGAACCTTGGCGGCGAGGCCTTGCGCCGAGAGGCTGCGGATCGCTTCGAGGCCGTCGACCTGCGGCATCCGGATGTCCATCAGCACAACATCGACCTGATGACGTCGCAGGTAGTCGACCACTTCGCCACCGTGGGCGGCCTCGGCGACGACTTCCAGATCGGGCTCTGATTCGAGGATCATCCGGAACCCGCTGCGCACCATCGGATGGTCGTCAGCCACCAATACCCGGATCACGTGGTCACCTCGACCGGCAGAAGCGCGCGCACCGTGAACCCTCCGCCGGCGGGGTCCGTCGCGGCGGTCAGCTCGCCACCGCACAGGCGTGCCCGCTCGCGCATCCCGGTGATTCCGTGACCGCCGACCTCCGTGGCGAGCTCCCTGCCGAGCGCCAGCGGCCTGCGCGGTTGCCCGCCGGAGTCGGCGATGAGCACGTCGAGTCGACTTCCCTCCATGCCGATGCGCACCAGAGCGCTGGCGCCAGGGGAGTGCCGAAGCGTGTTCGTCAGCGACTCCTGCACGATGCGGTAGGCGGCGAGGTCAATCGGCTGCGGCAGGCGCTCCAGGCCGTCGTCCGGGAGCTCGAGCCTGAGCTCGACGGGCAACCCCGATCGGCGCATCGCCTCAGCGAGTTCGCCGATCCGGGCGAGGCCAGGGTTCGGCACGCCGCCGTCGGGGTGCGCGGCCCGAGCGCCGAGGCCGAGCAGAAACCTCAGCTCGGCGAGCGCCTCCTTACCGGTGTTCCGGACGGACTCGATGGTGGCCCGCGCGGTCGCAGGGTCGCGCTCCAGGATGCGCGTCACCGCGCCGAGCTGCACGACCATCACGCTCACGGTGTGCGTGAGCACGTCGTGCATCTCGCGACCCATCCGCTCGCGTTCGGCGATCGCCGCCTCGCGCACCCGCTCCTCGCGCTCGTGCTCGAGCGCCGCGGACAGCGCATGCAGCTCGTCAATCCGCTGGTGTCGGTCACGGATGACGCGGCCTGCGCCCCACGGAGCGACCACGATCAGCGAGGTGAAGGCGAAGTCGGCGACCGTCGGCTCGGCCGACAGGGCGACGCTCAGCCAGTCCGAAACCAGTGAGATCGCCAGGGCGGCGTACGCGCGGTTCCGCTCCAGCCGGGTCGCCGCCGTGTAGAGCGTGAGGATCAGGGCGATCACGGCGCCGTAGCCCTGGCTCGTGACATCCCCGCCGAAACCCTGCTCCAGGAACAGGGCGGCCCACCCCACCGTGACCGCAATGAGTGGCGCCACGCGCCGCCAGGCCACCGGCGTCGTCATCGCCAGCATCCCGAGCACGCCGATCAGCGTCATCCCGTCAACCGTGAGCTGCACCAGCCCCGCTATGACGAGCACGCCGGCGAGCGCAGTGTCGACGATCCAGGGGCGTGCCCGCAGCGTCGACCGGGCGCGCCTCAACGTGGTCGATCCCGGGCGCCGCCTCAGCATGAGAACACGGTAGCAGCGGGTACCGGCCGGGGCATCGGCCGTGAGGGTAAGCCGTGTACGACCACGGTCGTAGACGGTTCGGCTCGCGAGACGACGACGCGGCGTCCGCTGATTCGTACGGTGATCGAAACCGACCGCTCAACCGAAGGAGAACCCATGTCGTACCGCCCCGGCGCAATCGCCCTGATCGCCGCACCGATCATCGGCCTGGCCGCCGTCCTGACGCTGCCGCAGATGCCCGCAGACGGCGTCGGCCGACTCGCTGCCATCGAGGCTGAGCCGGACCGCTTCCTCAGCGCCAACATGTTGTTGATTGCCTCGTTCACCGTGTTCGTCCCCGCCATGCTGTCCCTCAGCGCGCAGCTCGCTTCCCGTGCGTCCCGGTGGGGCGCGTGGGCGGCGTTCGCGGCCGCCGCCGGCTGGACCCTGCACAACGCCATCGTGGGAACGGTATTGACGCAGCTGTCGATGGTTTCGGCCGCCGACCGCGCGGTCGCCGGGGCGCTCGCCGACGGGCTGTTCGACGGCGCAGCCTTCACTGCAGTGTTGGTGCCGATGCTGATCCTGACCGAACTCGGCACCGTCGTGCTCGCAATCGCACTGTGGCGCGCCCGTATCGCCCCGCTCTGGGCGAGCATCGTGGTGATCCTGGGGTTGGTGGCGGAGTTCGTCGTGCCGGCACCGTTTGAGGGTGTTGGGCTCTACGCGCTGCTGGCTATCGGATTCGGTGCGATCGGGCTGCGTCTGCTGCGGATGCCGCGATCAGTGCACAGCGCCGACATGACAACTCCGGCGCGGACAAACGCCTGAGCTAATCGCGCTCGCTCCCAGCCGCTGGTGGAGGAGGCCGCTTGCGGTTGTCTCAAAACCCGCGGTGGGCTGGCCGGGGGTGCTGGGAAATTCAGGATGCCGACGATCCACCAGTTCTCGACCATCGTCGACCGCGGTGGTGGTGAACGGGCAGGCGAAAGAGTTCGAAAATTGCGTCCGGCGTGAGTTCAATGCGAGCCGACTGGTAGAAATGGACTGAGAATCCGGAGTTACTCTCAATCCGGCCGTCCTATGAGGAGCTGATGTTAGAAGAGCTCGAAGATGAGATCCGATACGGGCGCGATCACAATCGCGCCCGTATCTTCGTCAGTTCACGCATGGACGGGTCGTTAGACTCCGAACGGAAGCTCGCCGCCACAACGATAGACCGACTGGAGTCGCACAGAGCTTGGTGGTGGGAACAGGATGCCCCCGCAGGGGTACTCCATTCGGTCAACGAGTGCGTGAACTTCGCACGTACCAGCGATGGTCTCGTCCTGTTGATTGCCGGACCACTCAGTGCCGTGATCTACGCGGAGTACTCCGCTGCAAAGGATTCCTCGGCAGAGACATACATCTTCATTCGTGAAGGTGAGACTCTTCCGGACGACGTGCGAGACTTCATCGCGCGTGAGCGCGGCGACGTTGTGACCAGAAACTTTCAGAACGAGGGGGAGCTGGAAACTCATCTCTATCAGTCCCTCAACCGGACCGCGGTGCGCGCAATCCGCGAGATGCAATTGATGCGTAGGCGCGAGAGGGCGGTGGCCAGCGGTGGTTGACGATCCTTCACAGCTACCACCTGACTGGACGGCGCGATCCGACGCTGTCGATGTCCTGGCAGACTCCGTCGGGCGCGCCCTAGTTGCGAACGACGATTCCGTGTTTCTACCCCTGCTCGACGAAGTTCAACCTCTGCTGGACATGGGCCACGAGGAAATTGCGTTGATTGTAGTCCAGGCCGCCCTATTCCGTATCAGTCGCGGACGGGTGGAATCAGCGCACGATGTTGTGAGTCAAGTCACTGAGAAAGGCTGGTTCCGGACACTCGCGATAGAAGCTACGGAACGAGCTAGCTTCTCCGTAGTCAGCGCGACTACCCTCGCATCCGCTGCACTGATCGCCGGCGAGAGAGGCGACTATTCTCTCGCGCGGCGTGCACACGGATTGTCCGCGTTGATGTGGCGTGACATTGGGGATCGTGACCGGCAAGCCATCGAGATGCTTCGCACAGCTGCGTCCGCGCACAATCTCGGTGACTACAGCGCAGCAAGGGCGACGGCATCCGATGCGCGCCAGATATTTCGCGCGCTCGGCGATACGCGTGGTGAGACCCTTGTGCTCCTTAATACCGTTCAGAGTTTGCGGGCGGAAGGAGATTGGGACGGCGCATTGGCGAGCCTCAACGAAGCTCGCGCGCTCGCGAATTCAATTCGAGACGGTCACATAACAGCGAGCATTGCGCTCGAACACGCCATCCAGAGAGCCGAATCCGGCGACAGTATTGGCGCCCACCGCTGGTTCTATCGTGCCTATCGCAGCGCTGCTCGGCGCGGTGACAGTCGCCAGGCTTTGGTAGCAGCGAAGAATCTTGCAGTCGTAGCCGACGAAAGAGGTAGCCGCTCCGGATCAGTCGCGTGGTGGGGGAAAGCTGGGGCATGGGCATCAGAAGCGCATGACTGGCGCGAGATCCAGGGAATCGAGCGGACCCGCGGAATAGAAATTGCCGAGCTAGGTCGCTTTGACGAAGCTTTGACAGCATTCGATCATGCGATCGAGATCAACACGGAGCACGAAGATGATCTCAATGCGGCGAGGAGCCGCGCCGACAAAGGCGTTGTCTTGCTCAAATGGGCGCTGTCCGATGGCGTAGACGACCAGAAGTTTGAGGAGTTGACGACAGCCGCGGAAGAGACCATTGACGGTGCCCGCCGCGAGCTTGAGAGACTGGAGGACTATGAATGGGCAGAGATCGCGGTTCAAAACCTCTGCAAAGTCTGGATGCTCCAGCGGCGCGAGTCGCTCGGCGTCGTGTCGCTGACTACGAATGCCAAGGAGCTTGCGACATCGGCGCCCGAGTACTCCGCCGAGGTGCTCAGGAACGCCGCATGGCTTTCATTGAGTGGCGGAATCGCCTCCGACACGATGACGGCCGTGACGTGGCTCATCCACTCCGCTGCCGCTCGCACCGACAACGTGGTCGAAAAGGCCTGGTCCCTCGCCCATGACGCAGCCACGCTTGCAACACACGATCCGGAGCACTCGCTCCTCGTGTACGACGCGGCTCTTGCCGGACTCTCGACCGAACATGACGCCGCGGCCTACGGAAACATACTGAACGACGCAGCTCTCGCCGCAGCGGACGCTGGAGCTTTGGACGACGCAGGTCGACGACTCCGACAAGTGCAGAACATCGCCCGCTCGTCTAACGACAGGGTCTTGCTCGCACTCGCCACAGGCAACTTAGGCGAGATTGCATTTCGACAGGACGACAACGCTCTTGCCCGAGAGTGCTTCTCGCTAACGGCGGTGCTTGCCGAGCAGATCGGAGACCTTGAGAACGCGGCACTAGCACTTGCTTCCGCCGCCAATGCCTTCGTAGATGATGGATTCATCGATGACGCAGAGAAGGCTGCCGAACAGGCGTTCGAGATCGCCGAACGTTCAGGCTCGGGTAATGCCCTCTCTCGCGCAATAAGCGCAATCGCTAGCGCGAATTTCGCCCGCGGAAATTACGAAAAAGCGTTTGAGCTGTGGTCTGAATGCGCCGAACGAGCGTCAAACGGAAACACAGGGGAATATCAGGCGTTCGCTCTCGACAGTTTGGCTCAAATAGGCGAGTGGCCGCGATTCCGACGTGCGCTTGAGGGCTATGCGAGCGCGGCACAAGCTACGGGTACCCAATTCGCTTTTATAGAGCGGCTGCATCTGTCTGCCTTAACTTGGCTCAGGAAGGGCAGGCCTCGAGCGGCCGGCACAGTCCTCGCGTACGGCATTCTGTTGGCGTTCGACGCTGCAACAAAGTCGGTCGGCAGCCGCGGACGAATTCGCTCGACGTCTGAGCGTGAGCTGGAATTCGTGCGAGTTGGCGGCGCCATGGGAATTGCCCGAGCTCTCTTTGTGCTAATCGACATCCCTAAAGCCCAAGCAAAGACTCTTCGGAGAGCGTACGAGCGCACGATCGCTCGAGTTGCGGGAGAAGACGCAGACGCCCTCATCGAACTTGTCGACCGGTATGCGCTTGCCGATGGGGAGGAAGACTAGCCGTCAGCTGCTGGCTGCCGGGCGGAAGCGATTCCTTGGTGTCCCTGCTCAGTGTTAGCGATCGTGATCGCAGCGTCCGTCGGCAGGAAGTGGCTGCAGATCAAAGTGGGCAGCCGCGACGAGCACAAGTCGCACGCGCCCCTCAGCGGGGCAACCGCCCAGCCGCACTCCGGTAGCCTCGTTACCCGTGGCCCACCTCTTAGGAGCCGAAGCGCTCCACCTCGAATTCCCTACCCGCGTCGTGTTTGACAATGTGACGATCGGGCTCAACGAGGGCGACCGTGTCGGCGTCGTCGGCCGGAACGGCGATGGCAAGTCCACGCTGATCAAGCTGCTCGCCGGCCGCATCGAGCCCGACGGTGGCCGGGTCACTCGGCGCGGCGACGTGACGCTCGGCATGCTCGACCAGGCCGACGAGCTTCCGGACGACCTGATCCTCAGCCACGCCATCGTCGGCGACCGTGAGGAGTACGAGTGGGCCGGCGACGCCCGGGTGCGCGATGTCATCGCGGGCCTGGTCGGCGACATCCCGTGGGATTCCCGCATCGGCGACCTGAGTGGTGGCCAGCGCCGCCGCGTCGCGCTCGCCGCGCTGCTGGTCGGCGACTGGGACGTGCTGTTCCTCGACGAGCCCACCAACCACCTCGACGTCGAGGGCATCTCCTGGCTCGCCGAGCACCTGAAGCGGCGCTGGCCGGCCAACCAGGGCGGGCTCATCGTCGTGACCCACGACCGGTGGTTCCTCGACGAGGTCTCCACCGACACCTGGGAAGTGCACGACCGCATCATCGAGCCCTTTGAGGGCGGCTATGCGGCCTATATCCTGCAACGCGTCGAGCGCGACCGGATGGCCGCGGCATCCGAATCCAAACGGCAGAACATCATGCGCAAGGAACTCGCCTGGCTGCGCCGCGGGGCGCCGGCCCGGTCGACGAAGCCGAAGTTCCGAATGGATGCCGCGTACGAGATCATCGCGAACGAACCGCCGCCGCGCGACACGGTGTCGCTGCAGTCGATGGCCATGCAGCGCCTCGGCAAGGACGTCGTCGACTTGCTTGACGTGGGTGTCAGCTACGGCGAGAAGACCGTATTGAAGGATGTCGAGTGGCGGATCGCACCGGGGGAGCGCACCGGCATCCTGGGCATCAACGGGGCCGGCAAGTCCACCCTGCTCGGGCTCGTCGCGGGAGCGGTGCAGCCCACCAGTGGCCGGGTGAAGCGCGGCAAGACGGTGAAGGTCGCCATCCTCGACCAGCAGCTCGCTGAACTTGCCGAGGTGCAGCACGAGCCGGTACGAACCATCATCGGACGGCAGAAGTCGTCGTACGTTGCCGGCGGCAAGGAAGTCACGCCGGGCCAGCTGCTGGAGCGGCTCGGTTTCGACAGCGCGCAGCTGAGCACCCCGGTGAAGGACCTCAGTGGTGGCCAGAAGCGTCGCCTGCAGCTGCTCCTGATCCTGCTCGACGAGCCGAACGTGCTGATCCTCGACGAGCCCACGAACGACCTCGACACCGACATGCTCGCCGCGATGGAGGACCTGCTCGACTCGTTCCCCGGCACGCTGCTCGTGGTCAGCCACGACCGGTACCTGATCGAGCGCGTCACCGACCAGCAGTATGCGGTGCTGCACGGGCACTTCCGGCACCTGCCCGGTGGTGTGGAGGAGTACCTCAAGCTCGGGAAGGTTCCGGCGGGCAACCCGCTGGTTGAGGAGCGAGCGTCAGCGAGCGTCTCGAAGCCCGGCCTCGGCGGGGCCGAGCGCCGCAACGCGGAGAAGGAACTCGCCGCCGCCGACCGCAAGCTGAAGAAGCTGGCGGCCGAGATCGAGAAGCAGCACGTGGCGTTCGCGGCGCACGACCAGGCCGACTACGCCGGGCTCGGCGAGTTGCAGAGCAGTCAGCGGGCGCTGGAGGAGCAGGTCGCCGTGCTCGAGTCTCGCTGGCTGGAGCTGACCGACCTGCTCGAGGCGTAGCCGCGAGCGTTAGTCGTGACGCGCAAACGGGGGATTGCCGACACGCCGGGTAGACAGATCGTTCTTCAGATGACACTCGTTCCTCGTTACCTATTCATGTCTCGTTAACCATTTCGACTGCGGCTGTACAAGCGTCAGAGCGCCCAAATTCACAGGGAATCCTTAGCTTTCTCGATGAAGAGCCTGACCCGATTGGCTCGCACGAGAAAGTGGCACAGAGGCTATGGGCGTTCCGCGCATCATATTCACCCGCTTCGCGAACGCTGACAGCCCCAAGCTGGCACCGTGGCGTGCCCACCGCCGCAGGGTGGTCGGCGCGACCGCCGAAACCGGCCGCACCACCCCCAACCCGGAGCGGCTCGCCGTGGTCTGGCAACTCGTCTCGGCGAACAACCGTGAGCTGGCTCGAAGCGCCGACGTCTTCGATGACTTTCAGGATGCCGTCATCTCGGCCACCGAGGCGGTCGACTTCGTGGCCAGCGACGGAGCGGTCATCCTCACCAGCGACGAGCGTCAGGGTTCGTACGGCTGGTACCTCAGCATCTTCGGCCACCCTGCCGTGGTGTGCGCCCGCTGGTACGTCGCCGAGCGGGAACGCCGTCACGCCGTCGCACTGACCCTGAAGTCGCTGCCGCTCGCCGAGATCGCGCGCGGAGCCCGGCAGTATGTCGACAGCCAGTCGGTGAGCCAGCGCTCCCTCGTCTGATGCGCGACAATGCGCGACTGATGACTGCCCACGGATGATGGCCGACTCACCCACCGGCCTGATCGCGGGCCGCTACCGGCTCGGCGAACTGCTCGGAACAGGTGGCTCCGCGTCGGTCTTCGCCGCCATCGATGAGCGCGACCAGTCCGCGGTTGCCGTCAAGATCCTGCACCCGCACCTGGCGAGCTCTCTCGCAGCGCGAGAAGCGATCTTCGCCGAGGCACGCGCGGCGACGGCCCTGCAGCATCCCAATGTCGCGGCAGCATTCGACGTCGGCGTGCACGATGTGGGGGAGGGGGCGCTCGCCTGGATCGCCATGCAGCGCGCGCCCGGCCTTACCCTCAGCGAAATGGTGCACCAGCGCGGCCCGCTCCGGATTGACGACGCGCTCACCCTCGCCGAGGGAGTGCTGCTCGCGCTCGAGGCCTCCCATGCGATCGGGCTCATCCACCGTGACATTTCGCCCGCGAACGTCATGATCGACCTGGCCGACGGCCATCCACTCACCGTCTCCGGTGTGCGCCTGCTCGACTTCGGCCTGGCCGACGCCGCCGGCCGCGCCGCGATCAGCGTCGACGCCGACATCCCGGAACGGCACGGCATCCTCGGCAGCGCCCACTACACGTCGCCCGAGCAGGCCAACGGTGCCGCCGTCGACGAGCGGGGCGACCTCTACCAACTCGGCGGCGTGCTGCACTTCGCGCTGACCGGCCAGCCGCCCTACCCGCGAGACACCGTGCAGGCCACATTGGCCGCGCACGTGAACGCGCCGCCCGCGGTGCCCTCCGTCACGCGTCGCGGTATCCCTCGGGTTATCGACCGCATCGTGGTCAAGGCGATGATCAAAGACCCCGCGGCCCGATTCCAGACAGCCGCCGGAATGGCCGTCGCGGTGCGTGAGGTGCGCGGCATGCTTGCCGCTTCGACCGCGGACGAGCTGACACCGGATGCCGCGGACCAGGGCGACTCGCGCACCCGAGTACTGAGCCCGGCCGCAGAGACCGTGGTGCTGCGCCAGACCGTGCCGCCCAGCGGCAGCGCAGGAACGGCCAAACCGACCAAACCGAAACGAGCACCGCGCCGCGCCACCACCGGTGCGGGCCGAGGCGTCGGGGCGGGGCTCGCCGGCCTGGTCGTGGCAGGGCTCATCGTCACGTCGTGGCTGCTCGCGTCGGCGTCGCCCGGTACCGTCGTGGCCGAACCGCCGAGCACTTCGTCGGCCAGCCCCGAGCCGACCGCGAGCACAGCGCCGCAACCGTCTCGAGCACCACGCCCCGCCGTGACCGGGGCCACAGTTCCGGCCGTGGAGTTTGCGACCCTCCACGCTGCGCGGGCGGCCCTAGTTGCCGTCGGCCTGACGATTGGCGAAATAACCGTTCAGAACTCCACCGAGGCCGGCGACACCGTGCTCGGAGCCTCGCCGGCACCGGGCTCGCCGTTGCCGCTGGGTGGCAGGGTCGATCTCGTGGTGGCGTCCGGCTCGAACACGGTGCCAGAGGTGCGGGGGATGTCGCAGGCCGACGCCGAGGCGACGATCCGATCCGCCGGGTTCACCACTTCGGTGCGCACGAGTACGGCCCCCGCCGCCGGCCCAATCGGCAGCGCGCTGAGCGTGGGCACCGTGCTGTCTAGCGTACCTAGCGCTCAATCCCAGCTGCGTCTCGGCGATGAGGTCGCCCTGGTGGTGGCAGCCGCCCCGCGCGAGCCGGCGACGCCAACACCGACTCCCACGCCAACCCCCACACCTACTCCCACTCCGGCGCCGAGCCAGTCGCCCGCGCCGCCCGCAGACGCGGCATCCGACCCGCGTTAGACGCGGCCGGATCTCCTCAGAGCTCGTATACGCGGTAGTCGGCAACTAGGTGCCTGTTGTTCACCTTGCGCGGCGAATCTCGGCCGTGACGGTAAAACCGGCAGCGTCGCCAGCCGTCCAAACCCCCACCTCATCCCACCCAGTTTCATGCGCCAACCCCCGCTACGCCCCGAGGAATTAATGCTGACCACGCTGCCCGCGACATCCAGGACTGACGTCCTGGACGAACTCGGCAACCCGGTGACCCAGCCGAAGCGGTCACTCCAGGCAAAGCCATCCGGCTCCGACCGTGCATTCCGCACCATCGCCACCTCGGCGGGCGCCATCACCGTGTGCGTGATGCTCGCGGTCGGCCTGTTCCTGTCGCTCCGTGCCGGTGACGCGATCTCCGTCGCCGGCTTCGGCTTCCTCACCGAGCAGCAGTGGTCGCCCGAGACTGGCACATTCGGCATCGCCGCGGTGCTGTTCGGCACCGTGATGATCGCCATCATCGCGATGTGCGTGTCGGTGCCGCTGGCGCTCGGAACCTCGCTGCTTATCTCCGAAGTACTGATGGGCCGTCTCAAACAGTGGGCCATCACGCTGGTCGACCTGATGGCCGCCGTGCCGAGCGTGGTCTTCGGACTGTGGGGCGTGTTCTTCCTACAGGAGAGCATCATCCCGGTCTCGCGCTGGATCTCTACCTACTTCGGCTGGATCCCTTTCTTCGCGGTGACCGATCAAGATGGCGCCGCGATGACCGACGCGTCGGCCTTCACCTCATCAGCGTTCATCGCCGGCATCGTGGTCGGCCTGATGGTGGTGCCGACGCAGACCTCGATCATGCGCGAAGCGTTCATGCAGGCGCCCGCGGGGGAGCGGGAGGCCGCGTTCGCGCTCGGCTCCACGCGCTGGGGCATGATCGGCGCCGTCGTGCTGCCGTTCGGCCGCGGCGGCATCATCGGTGGAACGATGCTCGGCCTCGGTCGCGCGTTGGGCGAGACGATCGCGGTCTACATGATCATCTCGCCGATCTTCACGATCAACTGGCAGGCGCTGAAGACCGGCAGCAACTCGGTATCCGCGCTCGTCGCCCTGCGCTACGGCGAGGCGAGTGAGTTCGCGCTCTCGGCGCTGATGGCGGCGGGCCTCGTTCTCTTCCTCATCACCCTGGTGATCAACTTCACCGCGTCGTCGATTGTCGCGCGGTCCCGGTCCGGCGCAGATAGCGAGGGATGATGACGATCACACTCGACGCCACCGCAACCGCCACCACCACCGTCACCGACGAGCTGCCCGAGGCCGAAGCACGCACCAACATCCCGATCCGCGACGGAATCGAGCTCGGCCCGCGCCGCCGAGTACGCTCGGCCCGCCTCGACGACCAGTACGCCGTGCTCGGCGCGGCCGCTGGCGCCTTGGCCATCGCCGTGTTGTTGTTCGGCTGGATTGCACCGCTGAGCGGAATCGTCGGCTTCGTGGCCGTCGCGTTCCTCGGCTTCATCGCGCTGTACGCACTACTGGTAAGCACCACCTCCGACGGACGCGAAGTAACCGATCGCATCATGACGGTAGTGCTCTCGAGTGCCGGCCTCATCCTGTTCGGTGCTCTGCTGTTCGTCGTGATCTTCACGCTGCTGCGCGGGCAAGAGGCGCTCGTCCACGTGAATTTCTTCTTCAACGACATGGAGTTCGCCGGCCCGCTCGACGGACTCGACGTCGGCGGTGTCGCGCACGCCCTCGTAGGCACGCTCATCCAGATCGGCATCGCCCTGGCCATCTCGATCCCACTCGGCATCGTCACCGCCCTGTTCCTGAACGAGATCGGCGGCCGCTTCGCGCGGTTCGTGCGCACTATCGTCGACGCGATGACCGCGCTGCCCTCGATCGTCGCCGGCCTGTTCGTCTACTCCGCAATCATCCTGGTCTTCACCCATCAGCGCTCGGGTTTCGCGGCCGCGCTCGCGATCACGGTGATGATGCTGCCGATCATCGTGCGGGCATCGGATGTCGTGCTTCGACTGGTCGCCGGAAACCTGCGTGAGGCGTCCTATGCTCTCGGGGCATCACGGTGGCGCACGGTGTGGCACGTGGTGCTGCCGACCGCTCGCTCGGGTCTGGTCACCGCGGTGATCCTCGGAACGGCGCGCGGCATCGGCGAGACCTCGCCCGTGCTGCTCACCTCGGGCATCACGAACGTGATGAACACCAACCCGTTCCAGGGCCCGATGATCTCGCTGCCGTTGCAGGTGTTCGACTTCGTGCGCTCGCCCGAGCCGAACATCGTCGCCCGCGGTTTCGGCACCGCCGCGGTGCTGCTGCTGCTGGTGCTCGCCCTCTTTGCAATCGCCCGCCTGATCGGCGGTCGCGGAGCAGGCAACCTGTCGCCGCGGCAGCAGCGCGCCGCCCGGGCAGCCTCGGCACGCGACGCCGCCCGAATCAATACCGCCGCCCGCCGCGCGGCATCCGCACCACCTCTGGAGGAACCACGATGACCCCGCCGAAGCGTCGCCTCAAGCGACTTGTCGCCGCCCTCGGTGTGGCGCTGCTCTCCATCGGAATCGCCATGCCCTCGCACGCCGCGTCGTGGGAGGTCATTACCGGAACCGGATCCACGTGGTCGCAGAACGCGCTCGACCAGTGGCGTACCAACGTGGCATCCAACTACGGCATGACGGTGAACTACTCGGGCGTCGGTTCATCGGCCGGTCGTCGTGATTTCATCATGGGCAGCATCGACTACGCGGTCAGCGAGATCCCCTTCCAGTCGCGTCCCGAAGACAACTCCGCTCCGGAGGTGCCGAAGCGCGGCTACGCTTACATGCCCATCGTCGCCGGTGGTACGGCGTTCATGTACCACCTGAACATTGGCGGCAAGCGGGTCACGAACCTCCGCCTGTCCGGCGAGACGATCACTAAGATCTTCACCGGTGGAATCAAGAAGTGGAACGACCCGGCGATCGTCGCGGACAACCCGGGCCTGGCGATGCCCGACAAGAACATCGTGCCCGTCGTGCGATCGGACGGCTCGGGATCGACGGCCCAATTCACGCTGTGGATGTCGAAGCAGCATCCGTCGCTCTGGAACGCCTTCTGCGCCACGGTCAACCGACCGAACCCCTGTGGGCTGACATCGCAGTACCCGCTGTTCGGCAGCGCCAAGGGGCAGAGCGGCTCGTCCGGTGTGGCCGGCTATGTCAGCCAGGGCTACGGCGAGGGCGCCATCACGTACGTTGAGTACTCCTACGCGCTTGAGGCGGGCTTCCCGGTCGCCAAGGTGCTGAACGCGTCCGACCACTACGTTGAGCCCACTGCAGACTCGGTGGCGGTCGCCCTACTGGAGGCGCAGATCAACACCACCGCGGGATCGGCCGATTACCTGACGCAGATCCTCGACGGCGTCTACAACAGCACGGACCCGCGCACCTATCCGCTCTCCAGCTACTCGTACATGATCGTGCCCACCGAGGTAGGCGGCGTGTTCACCACCGCCAAGGGCAATACGCTGGGCGCTTTCGCCAGCTATATGCTGTGCGAGGGGCAGCAACAGGCCGAAGACCTTGGCTATTCGCCACTACCGATGAACCTGGTGCTTGCCGGCTTCGACCAGATCAAGCGCATTCCCGGGGCGGGTTCGGCCAGCGTCGACGTGAATGCCTGCAACAACCCGACCTTCAAGCCGGGTGACTCGCCGAACAGCAACCAGCTCGCGCTCACGGCGGCGCAGCCGGCTGACTGCGACAAGCGTGGACCGAACCAGTGTGTGACCGGTACCGCCGGCGCCAAGCAGGAGACCGCAGTGACCGGGTCTGGCACGGGCGGAGCTGCCGCGGGTGCTGCTGGTGCCGGTGCCGGCGGTGCCGGCGGCGCTGCTGGAGCTTCGGGCGCTGGCGCGGCTGCCGGCGCCGCGGGCGGCACTGGTGCAGCCGGGGCAGTTGTCGCTGCGCCGCCGGTCTACGACGAGAGCGGCAACCTGATCTCGGGGGGAACCGGCGCCATCACGGGTGTCGCGCTCGCTTCACCGTTCACAGTTGACGATGAGCGCTGGGGCTGGCAGCAGTCGGCGATGCTCGGTGCAGTGCTGCTGCTGCTCGCGGCGATCGTGCTTCCGCCCGTCGTCTCTCCGTGGCTGCTGCGCCGCAAGTCGGGAGCAGACAAATGAGCGCCGCCGCCAGAGTGACCCGGGCTTCGGTCTGGGGTCGGGCCGGCATCACCGGTCTCCTGGTCGGAACAGTGGTGGCCGCGGTGGTCGGTGCGGGTGGAGCGGTAATTCCCGCTGACCCCGCGATGGCAGCAGATGACACGCTCACCTCGAGCGCAGTGACACTGACCAACAAAGCCAACGCGCTCAACGCTGAGGATGCACCGTTCCCCGACCTCGAGGTCACGGTCTCGCAGACGAGTGATCTGGTGTCGCAGGGCATTCGCGTGAGCTGGAAGAACAGCAAGAAGTCGGAGAGTCCCGATACGAACCACGGCGGCGAGAACTTCCTGCAGATCGCGCAGTGCTGGGGCGAGGACCCCGATAATCCTGGTCACCCCGATCGTCGCACGTGCCAGTACGGCGGCGGCCGCGCGGCCGGGTCGGAGCGTGACGGCTTCGCGGGGTTGGACACGACCGCGCCGGAGGATGCGAAGTACACCGCCGACCTCGGGTTCTACGCCTACACCGGTATCCCGTTCGTGGCGACGAATTCCGCAGGCATTGTCGACGAGAAGCAGGCACCCGCTGACCGTGTGCTCGACAATTTCACCACGACCCCCGGCGGGCAGATCCAGCGCAAGCCGGAAGCGCAGATGGTCGATCTGAGTAACAACCAGTTCTTTACCCGATTCACGACCAACGAAGTCAGGTGGGCACCGGCAGGGTCCGACGGCTCCGGATCGGTCCCGTTCGAGGTGCAGACGGCCATGCAGTCCACTGCGCTCGGCTGCGGGACGCCGATTGTCCAGCCGGACAACACCGCAGTGGGCCAGTCATGCTGGCTCGTCGTCATCCCGCGTGGCACGGGCGACTCGGGCGAGGTATCGAACAGCAAATCTGGCCTGTGGTGGGATGCCTGGGAACACCACCTCGCCGTGAAGCTGGAGTTCAAGCCGCTTGGCGTTCGCTGTGAGATTGGCGCTGCCGAACGCCATCTGGCAGGAAGTGAACTCGTCGCAGGCGCGGTGGCATCGTGGCAGCCCGAACTCTGTATCGGTGAGAACGGGTCTCCGTTCGTTTTGAGCACCGGCAACGAGGCCGATGCTGCGACCAAGGCGGCCGGCACGAAACCGAGTCCACTGGCCTTCGTCTCCCGACCACTCGACCTCAGCCGAGTCAGCGACACTAAGGACCCGCTGGTATACGCCCCGGTCGCGCTGTCGGGGGTGGTGTTTTCGTTCGCGATCGACCGGCAGCCGCACCCGGTCGACGCCACTCAAGAGCAGAAGTCGCGAGCGGGGTTACCGCTGACCGAGATGAAGCTCACGCCACGCCTCGTCGCGAAGCTGCTCACCGCGTCGTACGTCGATTCGCTTCCGGGCGGAGCCGACAAGTCGCACATCGGCTACAAGAGCTTCCGGGAGCCCGGCAAAAATCCGCGCACCATCATCCAGGACCCGGAGTTTCGCAAGTACAACGACGCGGAGTGGGCCGCGCAGATCATCGTGTCGGCTTCGGTCGCCGACATGCTCGTCCCGTCAGGGCGATCCGATCTTGCGGTTCGCGTCTGGGAGTACGTGCTGGCAGATCCCGAAGCTCGGGCCTGGCTCGACGGCAAGGCCGACGAGTGGGGCATGGTCGTCAACCCCTGGTACTCGACGAACACGGAGGTCCTGGCGACGGTGAACCCAGAGGGCGTACCCCTTGTGCTGCCGACGGATTCCTTCCCGAAGGCCGACCCGATCGAAAAGCCCGACACGACGGTGAGCGATCCTGCTAACGGCACGGGTACGGTCAACCTAGTCACGTGGCGTCCCTTCACGCCCAGCTTCACAGACGGCGCCTACAATGTGTTGCGCGCCGATGGGCTGATTCTCGGCGGATGGAATAAGTTCTCTATCCCTCCGAAATACGACAAGTCGGCGCGCGAGCTGTTCGGCAGCCAGAAGGTCATCGGCGCGACCACGGCCCCCGCGGCTGCGCTGTACCAGACGGTTGCCGCGTCACTGCGAAACCCTGCCGGTGAGTTCGTCCAACCGACCGAGGCAGGCATGCTCGCGGCCACGGCAGCGATGTCGCCGACCGCGGCGCATCCCAACGTGTTGCAGTTTGACCCAGTCGGTGCGAATGCGAAGGCTGCCCCCACTGCGTACCCGCTGACCATGCCCGTGTACGCGGCGATTAACCCGTTGCAGACCGATGCCGAACTCCGCGGGGTTTACGCGAACCTCATCCGTTACGCTGCGAGCGAGGGCCAGACGCCGGGGACGGACATTGGGGAGCTGCCGCCGGGCTATGCCCCACTGCCGAAGGGCTGGGTCAACCAGGCCATCAATGCGGCGCAGATGATCGAGCAAGGAATCGATCCATACGCTATCGTGCAGCCTCCCGCGGATACGCCTGCATCGCAGACATCGCAGACATCGCAGGCATCGCAGGCATCGTCTGGGACGCCGTCACGAACCAGCGGCGGATCGGTTCCGTCGCCGGTGAGCGCAGCTGAGCCCATGCCCACGAGTCCGAACGCTTCGGGCCAAGCGGCAGGGGCGCTGGCCGGGGTGACGACCCCGGACGATCCCGAGATCGGGGCTGCGGCGGCGGCCGTGCCCGCCGGACTGGCCTCCGGGCTCGCGGCGGCACTGGCGGTTCCACTCCTGTCGCGGATCAGGCGCCGAACATGACGGCTTTGCAGAAGGTCCCAGAAAGCCATAATTCGCCGAGTGTTTACCCGAGGCACCCAGCCTCGTCACGGGTAGACATTCGGCCCAAACAGACTTGGCGGCCCCCGTGCAGGGGAGCCGCCAATACGCCCGCTTGACCAAGCAGGCGTTTGTCGCACAAAACCCCCTCGAGAAAAAGGAAATTGTGAACAAGAAGAAAATTGTAGCAGCGGTTGCTGTTGCCGGCGTGGCTGCCTCGCTCGTAGTCAGCAGCGCGGCATACGCCGAGCCGGTGTCGAGCAGCGTCGTGGTCGTGGGCTCGGACACGTTGCAGGACGTCATGAACGCACTTGCCAACGGCACCAGCATCTCGGGCGGCTCCGTCCGTTCGCTCGCCGGCGACTCCACCATCGGCTCGTTTGACGCCACGGGTTCGACGTGGATCCAGACCAAGCCCAACGGCGCCCGTTTTGGCCGTCCCAACGGCTCGGGCGACGGCGTTAAGGCGCTCAGCCGCTCGATCGACGGCGGAGCATACACCTCGGCCACGCCCGGCTCGCCCGTCGGTGTCACGATCACCGGCCAGGTTGACGTCGCGCGCTCGTCGTCGGGCGCCGGTGCCGCAGCCAACCCCACGGGTCCGCTGCTGTACATCCCGTTCGGTCGCGACGCCCTGTCGTACGCGCACTCGGGTGGTGCCAACGCGGCATTCGACAGCATCGACCAGGCGACGCTCGAGGGCCTCTTCGAGTGCACCATCACCACGGTCGGTGGTGTCACCGTCACGCCCGTGATCCCTCAGGCGGGTTCCGGCACACGTAAGGACTTCATCGCCAAGATCAACGTCACCGAGGGATCCATGCTCGAGGTCTCCGAGGGCGGCTGCGTCGTTGTCGGCCAGGAGCACGACACCAAGAACCTCGCCGACGGCTCGGCCTTCCCGGCCAATGCGGTCACCGCGATGTCGGCCGCCCAGTGGGTGGCGCAGAACACCGGTGCGGGCGTCGACCGCCGCGGAGCCGGTGTCAAGATCGGCTCGCCGATCGCCGGCACCCCGGCCGTCACCGGCACGGGCGCCTCGATGGTCCCGAACAAGCCGTTCTACGACAACACCACGTGGGGCCGCGACACCTACGTCGTTGTCCAGAACGCCCGCGTCACCGTCGGCGACCCGGTGTATGACGCCAAGCTCGCCAACCTCGTGAGCAACGCCACCAGCAAGCTCGGCAACACCCAGAGCACCCTGCCCGGCCAGGCCGGTTCGGTGAAGAAGAAGTTCGGCTTCCTCGCGCCTTCAACCACCACCCCCACCCGCGCCAACCTCTCCTGATCTGACTAGCCGGGTGGGCGGGTGAACTCGCCCGCCCGGCACCCCACCCGTATCACCTTCGAAGCATCATCTCGACACTTACAAGAAGGAATCTCATGAACATCAGCAAGAAGTGGGGCGCGGCCGCGGCCGGTGCCCTCAGCCTCGCCCTCCTGGGCGGCGGCGTGACCGCAGCGAACGCCGCCCCCGGCGACCCCGTGGACCCGCAGCCGGTCGGCTCCGCCGCGGCGGGCTCGAAGGGCGGATTCTTCCTCTTCGACTCCGAAGCAGTGCGCGCCGACGTCGACCCGAACCGAGTCTTCACGCGCGACGAGTACCTGTTCGCCGCCGCCGACGACGTCGACTTCCTCGCCGAGACGAACCCGGCCGCCACGCGCCCGGTCAGCGGTGCCACGCCGTTCACCGAGGTGTACCGCTTCCTCGCGGAAAAGAACGACGTGGATCTCATGGGCGGTCTGAACACCTGGAACGCCTACGCCAATGACAGCGCAGCTGGCCCCAACGGTGGAACGCTGACCCCGGAGATGACACTTGACTCCTTCGGAGTCGGGGGCCCCGGCGGCATCGCCGATGACATCGCCGCTGGTGGTTCCTTCTGGTACGGCATCGGATACACCTACTCCAACGGTGTACAGGTTGCCGGCGTGGTCTACCGCGAGATCAACATCGAGGCCGGCACGGGTAACTACACCGTCAGCCCGATGGTGCTTGAGCAGGCAGTCGCGTTCGCTCCTGACTTCGCGAACTTCGCCGCCACGGCTGGCGCCACCGCGGAGATCCGCGACGGCAACCTGAACATCGACGCGACTGTGGCGAACGCCAACAAGACCGTCGACGTGTGGGCTGAGGGCACCGGCAAGGTGGCCACGGTCACGCTGGGCGCCGACGGCACCGCCACCAACACCGTGCCGGCTGGCATCGTTGACGGCACCCGCTTCGCCCTTGTGGAAGATCAGAACGGCGCTGCCGATGGTGGCGAGGTCGAGGTTGCCTGGATTGCTACCAGCACCTTCGATTGGGACGACCTGAAGCCGACCACTGGTGCCGCGAACGAGATCAACATCCCGAACCCGGCCGCGGGCAACTCGGTTGTGACGATCGACGCTGGTACCGCGAACGCCAACCAGACGTTCAAGGCAATCGGCTGGTCGACCGAGACCGACCTCGGCAACGTCACCACCGACGGCTCCGGTATCGTCACGATCGACGCCGCGGCTCTCGGCAACGGCGACCACACGATCGCGCTCTTCGACGGCAGCGACCAGGTCGTCGCGTGGGGTACCTTCACCCTCGTCCTCGACGACACCGACAGCGAGACCGACCTGACCGTCAAGGCGCTCACCAGCAACAAGTTCGCGCTCGAAAGCGTCAACACCGCTGCTAACCTCGGTGCAACCAAGCGTGGCACCACCACCACCGAGGTTGACCTCGGCGCCTTCACCGTGGTCGACGACCGCGACCTGCTGCCGGGTTGGACCCTGAGCGCCGCCGCCGCTGACTTCGTGAACTCGGGCGACGAGATCCCCGCTGCTGCGGGCGACGTGATCAACAAGGCTGCCCTGGGCATCGCGCCCAAGGCCGTCAGCACCCTGCCCGTCGGCGTCTCGCTGGCCCCGGCTCAGGTTGCCGGTTCGGGCGCAGGCTCGGCGCTGTTCGCCGAGGGTAACGCCAACTCCTCGACCTTCGAGGCCGGCACGCAGTTCGACGCCGGTCTGACCTTCGCGGTTCCCGCGTCGGCAAAGAAGGGCACGTACACCTCGAAGCTGACCCTCACCCTCGTCACCAAGTAACTCTTGTGACGGGCAGTCAGCCCGACAGGCATAACTGAATAAGCAGTGCGGGAGGTCGTTCGCGGCCTCCCGCACTGTCGTTTCGGCGGCTCGCAAGATGCTGACCGTTTCCGTGGCATCCATCCTCGTCCAGTCGTCGTTCATGTTTTGGTAAAGGCCTCGCACCCGGTCGGTTACCGCCGAATGCGGAAATAGGGCGTGCTCACTTCACCCGAACTCATGCGCGCCCGTAAGCGCATTCGCTCCACTCTGTTCGCCTTCGCTGCCCTACTCATTGCCGTCCCAGTCGGGTTTGCCGCGCCGGCGCACGCCGAGGACAAGATCGGTGTCTCTGCCCGACCGGCGAGCGCCGACGGAAACCCGGACGGCCGCACACGATTCAGCTACAAGGTGGATCCCGGGCAGCGCACCGACGACCATCTTCTGGTGGCCAACACCGGTACCACCGAGCAGAACTTCACGATCGTGGGCACCGACGCCTTCAACGGGGAAGAGGGCGAGTTCGCGCTGCTGCCGACCGACGAGGAGCCAAAGGCCATCGGCCAGTGGGTACGTTTCGAAAACGGGGCGAACCGCATCGAGTTCACGCTTAGTCCGGGCCAGAGCCGCCTGCTGCCGTTCTCTCTCGAGTTGCCCGCCGAGGCTACCCCCGGTGACCATGTCGGCGGACTCATCGCCTCGGTGGTCACCCCGGGTGATCAGGTCACCGTTGACCGGCGCGTCGGAACCCGCATCTACGCACGCGTCTCGGGCCAGATGCAGCCGGGCCTGACGATCAGTGGGATCGAAAGCTCGTATGTCGGCGACTGGTGGAACCCGTTCGCGGGCGCCGTACGGGTCAACTACACGGTGAAGAACAGTGGCAACATCGCCCTCGCCTCGAATGTCTCGCTCGGCGTGCGCACCTGGTTCGGCGCTGCTGCCTCGGCGGACAAGGGCGAAGGAATTCCCGAGCTTCTGCCTGGCTTCACTCGCACCGTAGAAACCGAGATTCCCGCCGTCGCGGCCTGGGGTTACCTCAACCCGTGGGTCACCCTCAAGCCGTTCGTCGACGATAGTGACAGCAGCAAGCGCCTGCCGGTAGCCGAGACCTCGCGCGATTCGGTGCTCATCGCCCTCCCGTGGGTCCTCGGCATCCTCATCGCCCTCGTCGCACTGGTCTTCGTCTTCCGCCGCTGGCGTCGTACCGTGGACGCGAAGCGCGCCGCCGCCTGGATTGAGCACACCGAGAACGAGGCTCGTCGCAAGATCGAGGCCGAGCGAGCTGCTGACGAGGTCAAGGAGCCTGTGGGCGCCAGCGCGTCCGGCGCGAGCGACACGTGAGCCGCAGGCACTGGGGCACCGCGCGGACGGCGTTAGGTGTCAGCATTCTCGTCGTCGCGGCGATCGCTAGCCTCGCCGCGACGACAGTGGGCCGCGCGGTTGCCGCCGAGCCTGAAGCGGACAGCAACCTGTCTGTCACGGTGACGGAAGAGCCCGTTCCCACACCCATCGCCACACCGACCGCTTCGCCAACGCCCTCGCCGACCACCACGCCCAGACCGAGCGGGCCGCCGGCGACCCCGCCAGGGCGAGACCCGGACCGCAACCCCGGACGGCCACCGGGTGGCGACGTCGAGCAAGAAACCATTACCGACCCCGCTGAGGCCGAGGAAGCACTCGGTGACAAACCGTCGGACCTGGGCGGCATCCTCGCGCTCAGTGGACTGACCGCTACGGTCTCCCCAACATTCACACCCGAGAACGGATCCATCACGCTCAGCTTCACCGTCCGCAACACGTCGTCGACCACGTTCAACTCGACCGCGCGCTTCTGGATCACCAACGCCGTCGGTGCGCGAATCGCCGAGGAACAGCACGTGCGCGTGAACAAGCTCGAGCCGAAAGAGACCCGCCGCATCAGCGTGACCTTCAGCAGCCTCGGCCAGTTCGGCGTGCTCAACGGCTTCCTGCAGTTCACCCCGCCCAAGCAGGTTGAGAACACCCAGTTGTCGACCATCACCCGCGACACGCTCATCGTGCTGCCGCCGCTGTTCGGGCTGTCCGTTGTCGCCGGTCTCGGCGGTCTCGGCGGACTGCTGTGGTGGGGGTCCGGAGCTCGTGGCACCCGCTCACGGCTCGGGCTGGAGGGCACGCCGGCATGAGTCTCCCCAGCATTGCCCCGGCCAGCGACCCGCCTGCCCCCGTTGGCGACCCACAAAACGACACGCGGCGTCTGCGCAGGCACGCCCAGCCGCCGAGACCGCCTAAGCCGCCAAAGCCGCCCAAGGGCCCGAGGCTTCCTAAAGGCGCACGGCCACCGCAACCCCCGAAGCGGCTGCCGAAGCCGGCGCCCCCGCCCGTCGTGCTGTCGCCGCGGGACCGGTTGATCCGCGGCATCCTGATCGCGACAGCGGTACTGCTGCTGGCGCTCGTGCTGAACGTCACGGTCGTGGGCCAGGTGCGGCACCTCGTGTCGCAGCAGCAGCTGAGTGACACGTTCCGCGACCAGCTGGAAGAGGGCGTCGCGCCGGTGAGCGAGGGCGACGTGCATAACGTGTTGCTTCCCGACGGCGCGCCGGTTGCCCTGCTTGAGATTCCGAAGCTTGGCGTGAGAGAGGTCGTTGTCGAGGGCACCGACTCCGCCACAACGCAGGCCGGGCCTGGGCACCGCCGTGACACTATGCTGCCCGGGCAGGCCGGTGTCAGCGTCATCATGGGCCGTGCGGCTGCCTACGGCGGCCCGTTCGCCCGTCTGCAGGAACTCGCGCCCGGTGACGTGCTCACAATCGTCACGGGCCAGGGCGAGCACACGTTTGAGGTGATGGGGCTGCGGTATGCGGGCGACCCCGCTCCGCCGCCCTTGAAAGCGGGCGAGAGCCGTGTCGTTCTCACCACCGCGCGGGGCATTCCCTATTCGCCGTCGGGAATCGCCCGCGTCGACGCGCGCCTCACCAGCGAAGCTCAACCCTCGGGTGCCAGGCTGACGAACTTCTTCACCCTGCCCGAGGCCGACCGCGAGCTGAGCGGCGACACCTCGATGGTGTGGGCGCTGGTGTTCGCGCTGCAGTTCCTCGTGGCCGTCGAGATTGCCGCGGTGTGGGCCTTCCGCAACGTCGGCACGCGGCGCACCTGGATCGTCTTTGTACCGCTCACTCTCGTCGCTGGCCTGTGGGTCACGGGCGAGATCGTGAGACTCCTCCCGAATCTGCTGTAGATGTCAATGAATCGAGTGACCATGACCGACCCGAACCCCACCGATGACCGCACGCAGGTGTTGCCCGCCCCTCAACGCCCCGGGTTCGCCTCCGCCGTGTGGGACCGCATCGAGCCGAGCACCCGCAGCAGACGGAGACGTGCATCTGCGACCACCATGATGGACAGCCCGCAGCAGCCGGAGCCGCTGGCCGCTCTGGAGGGACGCAACATCTCCGCGTGGTTCGGCGACCACCAGGTGCTCGACCGGGTGTCGCTCACCATGGAGGCCGGCGTGATCACCTCGCTGATCGGTCCGTCTGGATGCGGCAAATCGACGTTCTTGCGCATCCTGAACCGCATGCATGAGCTGGTGCCGTCGGCGTCGCTGGCCGGTGAGGTGCTGCTGGATGGTGTGGACATCTACGACCCGAGCCGCAAGCTCGTCGATGCGCGCAAGGACATCGGGATGGTGTTCCAGAAGCCGAACCCGTTCCCGGCGCAGTCGATCTACGACAACGTCATCGCCGGGCTGAAGCTGACCGGCACCCGCGCGTCGCGCGACGAGAAGGACGCGCTGGTGGAGTCCTGCCTCACCAAGGCGGGCCTGTGGAAAGAGGTCAAGGACCGGCTGCGCGCCCCGGGTGCCGGCCTGTCCGGTGGGCAGCAGCAGCGGCTGTGCATCGCGCGCTCGCTCGCGGTCAAGCCCCGAGTGCTGCTCATGGACGAGCCCTGCTCCGCACTTGACCCAACCTCCACCCGGGTGATCGAGGAGACGATGCTCGAGCTGGCGCAGGAGGTGACGATCGTGATCGTCACGCACAACATGCAGCAGGCGCAGCGCGTCTCACAGCAGTGCGCGTTCTTCCTCGCCTCGCAGGG
The DNA here is from genome assembly GCF_011751885.2 of Salinibacterium sp. ZJ450. NCBI lineage: Bacteria > Bacillati > Actinomycetota > Actinomycetes > Micrococcales > Microbacteriaceae > Ruicaihuangia > Ruicaihuangia jiafui. Next base: position 2,618,467 of record NZ_CP061771.1, on the reverse strand, counting down.
CACGCCCGGCGGCATCGTCGAGCACGGCGACACGGAAGCCATGTTCGGCGACCCGATCGACCCACGCACCTACGACTACGTGAACGGCCGGTTCGGATAACGCGATGCTTCGGGTGACGGATGCCGCGGGTCGGCGGCGTACGGCGGGGCGGGTGGCACTGCTCCTCGTGGGATTGATCGCGTTCTCAGCCGTGTCGCCAGTGGAAACGGCGCGGGCGGTGGACTCGTGGGAGCCGATCACCGGCACGGGCTCGACATGGTCGCAGAACGCGATCGCCCATTGGAGAACCGATGTGGCGCAAGACGACGGGATCGTGGTGAACTACTCCGGCGTCGGGTCGACGGCCGGTCGTCGCGACTTCATCCAGGGCGCCGTCGATTTCGCGGTGAGCGAGCTTCCGTTCCAGCCCAACCCCGAAGACGGCTCGGCGCCCGAGGTACCGCCGCGCGGGTACACGTATGTGCCGCTTGTCGCAGGCGGCACGGCGTTCATGTATCACCTGAAGATCGACGGCCAAAGGGTCACCGATCTGCGGCTGTCTGGCGAGACGATTACGAAGATCTTCGCCGGTGCGATCACGAACTGGAACGACCCGGCGATCCAAGCCGATAACCCGGGGCTGGTGATGCCCGACAAGGAGATCGTGCCGGTGGTGCGCTCCGACTGGTCGGGATCGACCGCGCAGTTCACGGGCTGGATGTCGACCCAGTATCCGTCGATCTGGCCGCACGGTGCGACCCAGCGGTTCCCGACGCCGGCAAACGGGAAGGCGCAGGCCGGTTCGTCAGGTGTCGCGGGGTACGTGAGCCAGGGTTACGGCGACGGTGCGATCACTTACGTCGAGAACTCTTACGCACTTGAGGCGGGTTTCCCCGCGGCCAAGGTGCTCAACGAAGCGGGATACTACGTGGCACCCACCGCACCTGCGGTGTCCATCGCATTGCTGGGAGCCCAAACCGACGCGCAGGGCGTGCAGCAACTTGCGGGGGTCTACAACAGCCTGGATGCCAGGGCCTACCCGCTCTCAACCTACTCCTACATGATCGTGCCGACCGAGGTCGGCGGCGTGTTCACCGAGAACAAGGGCCGAACGCTCGGCGCCGTCGCGTCGTATGCGGTTTGCGAGGGACAGCAGCGTGCCGACGCGCTCGGTTACGCACCGCTGCCGATCAATCTCGTACAGGAGGCGAGCTCACGCATCGCGAGCATCCCGGGGGCGTCCGGTTTCGAACTGCAGGGCTGCGCGAACCCGACGTTTGCACCCGGCGACACGATCACATCGAACATGTTGCTCGCGACAGCCCCGAGTCCGTCGGAGAGTGACCGCGATGCCCGACCGACCGTGCCCGAGAACGGGTCGGCGCTCAGTGTCAGCGTCGTTACGACGAACGTCTTCGCGCTGGTGGCTTCGCTCACCGACATCGATCTCGGAGAGGTGCGACGGAATCGGGTGACCACGGGGCACGAGCTGGGCGACATCCGGGTCATCGACGACCGCGACCACCTGACGGGCTGGGACCTCCGAATCGACGTGCACGACTTCGTCCACACCGCGGATGCCGCGAAGACGATCCGTTCGAGCGCGCTCGGGTATGCGCCCACGGCGACGAGCCTCCTTCCCGGCATCGCGTTGGGTTCACCTCAGGAGGCGGGTTCGGCGAACTACTCGGCGCCCCTGGCCAGCGGCGAACCCGACTCGTGGACCACCGAAGATGGATTCGCCCTCGGCGCCGAGCTGAACCTCCGGGCACCCATCAGTGCACAGGCAGGGACCTACCGCTCGACGCTCACCCTCACGCTGCTGCCTCGCTGATCGCCTCGATCTCGGGAGAGCTACAGCTCAGTCGACATCCGGCGCGTCGAAGTCGAGGCTGAGCTTGCGCAGCAGCCCCGCCAGCCGATCCTGGTCGGCGGGGGAGAGGGCGTCGAGCAGCTCCCGCTCGGCCACGAGCAGCGTGGCGATCGCGGCATCCACTCGTTCACGTCCTAGCGCGGTCATCGAGACCAGGATGCCGCGGCCGTCGTGCGGGTCGGTGCGGCGTTCCACCAGCTGACGCTCCACCAGCCGGTCGATGCGGTTGGTCATGGTGCCGCTCGAGACCAAGGTCTGCTGCAGCAGCGCCTTCGGGCTCAGCTGGTACGGGGACCCGGCGCGGCGCAGGGCGGAGAGCACGTCGAACTCCCACGGCTCCAACCCGGACTCGCCGAATGCCGCACGGCGCGCCCGGTCGAGGTGCTTCGAGAGCCGCGCGACACGACTGAGCACCTGCAGCGGTGCGAAGTCGAGGTCGGGGCGCTCGCGCAACCAGGCGTCGACAATACGGTCGACCTCGTCGTGGGCGGGCATCCCCCCATTATCTAGGGTTTCGAGACGCTCGCTGGCGCTCGCTCCTCAACCAACGGAGGGTGGACCAAACGGGAGACCTCAGCGCCCGACATCCGGCACACCACTCAATCTGGCAGACTTGTTCCGCGCAAACCGCGCGGTCCGCTTTGGTGTAATGGCAGCACGACAGCCTTTGGAGCTGTTAGGTCCAGGTTCGAGTCCTGGAGGCGGAGCTCGAAACCGGCGCAGCACCAGGCCTGAGCAACAGGGGGATACCCACGTGACCGACACCCACCTCGCCATCATCGTGCTTGCTGCCGGTGAAGGCACCCGCATGAAGTCCGCGACGCCGAAGGTGCTGCATCCGATCGCGGGAGTTCCGCTGGTGGGGCACGTGCTCGCCACCGCCCGCGAGCTGCACGCCGCGCACGTGGTCGCCGTGGTGCGGCACGAGCGTGACGCGGTGGCGAGCGCGATCAGCGAGCTGCTGCCCGAGACTCTGATCGTCGACCAGGACGACCTGCCCGGCACCGGTCGCGCAGTCGAGCTCGGCGTCGACGCGCTGCCGGCCGACTTCGAGGGTGACGTGGTCGTGGTCAGCGGGGACGTTCCACTGCTCGACGCGGGAACGGTGACCGCCCTGATCGAGGCGCATCGTGCCGCCGCGGCATCCGCCACTGTGCTCTCGGCCATTCTCGACGACGCCACCGGCTACGGCCGGGTCGTGCGCTCGGTCGACGGCGGCCTCGACCGCATCGTCGAGCAGAAGGACGCCACCGCCGACGAACTGGCGATCACCGAGATCAACTCCGGCACCTACGTGTTCAGCGTGCGCGCCCTGCGCACGGTGCTGCCGCGAATCGGCACCGATAACGCGCAGAACGAGAAGTACCTGACGGATGCCGTCAGCCTGCTGCGCGGCGCCGGTGACACCGTCGCCGCCGTGCCGGTCAGCGAGCCGTGGATCGTCGCCGGCATCAACGACCGGGTGCAGCTGGCCGACGCCGCGCTGCGCCTGAACCAGCTGATCGTGCGCGGCTGGCAGCGCGCCGGGGTTACCGTGCAGGATCCGGCATCCACCTGGATCGATTTGAAGGCGAAATTGGCACCGGATGTCGAGATCCTGCCTGGCACGCAGATCAAGGGTGCCACCGTGGTGGAGCGCGGCGCCAAGATCGGCCCGGACACCACCCTGCTCGACTGCGAGATCGGCGAGAACGCCGTGGTCAAGCGCACCGACGGCACGCTCGCGGTGATCGGCGCCGGGGCATCCGTTGGCCCGTTCGCGTACCTGCGTCCCGGCACCTACCTCGACGCCGACGGCAAGATCGGCACCTTCGTCGAGACCAAAAACAGCCACATCGGCGTCGGCAGCAAGGTGCCGCACCTCAGCTACATCGGCGACACCACGGTGGGCGAGGGATCGAACATCGGTGCCGGCACCATCACCGCCAACTACGACGGGGTGAACAAGCACAAGACCGTGGTCGGATCGCACGTGCGCACGGGGTCGCATAACGTCTTCGTCGCGCCGGTTAGAATTGGCGACGGAGCTTACACGGGCGCCGGCACCGTGGTACGTAAAGACGTACCGGCGGGCGCTCTGGCAATCAATGTGGCTCCGCAGCGAAACATGACTGGCTGGGTCGAGGCCAACCGTCCGGGTACCGCTGCCGCGCAAGCGGCTGCTGCGGCATCCGACGCGACCGCCTCCTAGTCATAATCGCCGGATCACCGGCAGAGAGCGGGATAAGTGTCCGGCATCAAGGTCAGCGGCGAAAAACGACTCGTATTAGTCAGCGGCAGGGCTCATCCACAGCTCGCCAAGGACATCGCCTCAGCACTTGGTTCAGAGCTGGTTCCCACCGAAGCCCGCACCTTTGCGAACGGTGAGATCTATGCCCGCTTCGATGAGAGCGTGCGCGGCAGCGACGCGTTCGTGATCCAGTCGCACGGCGCGCCGATCAACGAGGCGCTCATGGAGCAGCTGATCATGGTCGACGCCCTGAAGCGCGCCTCGGCGAAGCGCATCACCGTGGTCGCCCCGTTCTACCCGTACGCCCGGCAGGACAAGAAGGGCCGCGGCCGCGAGCCGATCTCGGCCCGCCTCGTCGCCGACCTGTTCAAGGTGGCCGGCGCCGACCGCATCATGAGCGTCGACCTGCACGCAGCGCAGATCCAGGGCTTCTTCGACGGCCCGGTCGACCACCTGTTCGCGATGCCGGTGCTGCTGAAGCACTTCCAGGCCAAGCTCGACCCGTCGACCCTGACCGTGGTGTCGCCTGACATGGGCCGCGTGCGCGTCGCCGACATGTGGAGCGACAAGCTCGGCGCCCCGCTCGCCATCATCCACAAGCGCCGCGACCCGCTGGTGCCGAACCAGATCTCGGTGCACGAGATCGTCGGTGAGGTGGAGGGCCGCATCTGCCTGCTCGTCGACGACATGATCGACACTGGCCGCACCATCGTGAAGGCCGCCGAGGCGCTGAAGACCGCCGGAGCCACCGGCGTCGTGGTCGCCGCTACGCACGCCGTGTTCAGCCCGCCGGCCACCGAGCTGCTGCAGAGCGAGTTCATCGACGAGGTCGTCGTCACCGACACGCTTCCGGTCGCCGATGAGAAGCGCTGGGACCGCCTGACGGTGTTGCCGATCGCGCCACTGATCGCCCGCGCCGTGCGCGCGGTGTTCGAGGACGACTCGGTCACCTCGATGTTCGACGGGGCGGCGTAAGGGGCTACGCCTTCGGGTGACCGCCGGTGCCGGCGCCGGCACCCGCCCGCGCCTGTTCGCCCGTCGCTCAGCTCTGCTGCAGCGGTGAGCGCGGCTCGGCGGGCGGACCGCCGGGGATCAGCCCCATCAGCCACACCAGGGTCTCGCGGTCACCCTGCACCGCGAAGCAGTGCCATCCGGTGCCCGCTGGCGTGAACCACTCGAACCGCACGTCATAGTCGGGCACGCCGAGCGACGCCACGTACGCCGCGCATGAGCGGTGAGCGGTTGCCGACGCGGTGCTCGCGGTCACCAGGATGCCCGGCAGCACAAGCGCGAGCACGGCAAGCCACACCACGGCCCGCATCATCCACTGTCGGCGCGGCTTGCGTTGCGGGTGGGGCTCGTACTCGTCTAGCTCGGGGTGCACGCGTTCCATCCTGTCACGGCACGCCCCGCACCGTTTGTGCGCGCAACTCGGCGCTTTGCCGGCGCTCTATACGCCCACTTGCGCGCACAAACGGCGCGGATCCGGCCACACCCCGTTCACCTCTCGCAGGTAGCGTGGCTGGGTGAACCAACTGCAGCGGCGACTCGGCACCGGCCACGCCATCGTCATCGGACTCGCCTCGATGATGGGCGCCGGCGTCTTCTTCGTCTGGGCACCGGCAGCGGATGTCGCGGGCTCGGCTCTGCTCGTCGGCTTGCTGATCGCGGCCGCGGTGGCCTCGCTGAACGCGCTCAGTTCCGCGCAGCTGGCCATGGTGTACCCGGTATCCGGCGGCACATACGCTTACGGCCGAGCGACCATCGGCCCGTGGTGGGGGTTCGCCGCAGGCTGGCTGTTCCTCTGCGGCAAGACCGCGTCGGCCGGCGCCATCGCGCTGATCGCCGGCAGCTACCTCTGGCCGGAGCACGCGCGCACGGTCGCGGTCGGGGCCGTCGTGGTGTTCGCGGTGCTGAATGCCAGCGGCATCCGGAGCACCGCCCGCGTCAGCACCGTGATCGTGACAATCACCCTCACCGGACTCGCCGTGCTGATCGGCACCGCGCTCGGGCAGGGTGCCGCCGCGCAGCCGTTCACGCTGGACTTCGAGGCGGGCTGGTACGGCATCCTGCAGTCGGCCGGGCTGATGTTCTTCGCGTTCGCCGGATACGCCCGCATGGCCACCCTCGGCGAGGAGGTGCGCGACCCCCGGCACACCCTGCCGCGGGCCATCATCATCGCGCTCGCCATCGCGCTGGTGGTCTACGCCTGCGTCGGCTGGGTGAGCCTGGTCGGGTTGGGGGAGCAGCGGCTGGCGGCATCCGCCTCACCACTGACCGAGCTGGTCAGCGGCGGCTGGGATCCGGTGGTGCGCGTGCTCGCCGCCCTGGCCTGCCTGGGTTCGCTGATGGGCATCCTTGCCGGACTCAGCCGCACCAGCCTCGCCATGGCCCGCAACCGCGACCTGCCCGGAGCCCTCGCCCACGTGTCGCCGCGCACCAACGCCCCGATCGTGGCGGAGGTCACCGTCGCGCTGCTCGCGGTCGCCGGCATCCTGTTCCTCGATCCCACTCGCCTGGTCTCGTTCTCCAGTTGCGCGGTGCTGATCTATTACGCGATTGCGCACCTGTCGGCGTTCAGACAGACGGATGTCGAGCGCTGGCTTCCCCGGATCGTGCAGGTTGTCGGCGTGCTCGGCTGCGTGCTGCTGGCCTTCACCCTGCCGTGGCAGGCGATTCTCGGCGCCGCCGCGATGCTCGCGCTCGGGTTCGCGGCGCGGGCGGTCACGCTGCGGAGAGCCCGCACGCGCTGACCGCTGCGGCGCTCGCGACCGCCTAGAACAGGTGCTTGTAGCCCAGCGCCACCAGGTTGTCGTACGAGGTTTGCAGCGCCTGCCAGACGGTGCGGCCGTACAGGTCGTCCTGCTCGACCAGCAGGTACTTCGCGTCGCTGGCGAGGCTCTGCTCGATGATCGCGGTGAAGTCGAGGTTGCCCTCGCCGACCTCCGCGAACTGCACCACGCCGGTGAACGCGGTCATGAACGCGGCGAAGTCGCCCTTGGCCAGTGAGTCCAGCGCCTCGGTGGGCATCTGCCCGATCCGGTAGTCCTTCAGGTGCACCATGGCGACCCGGTCGCTGTACTTTTGCAGCGTTCTCACCGGGTCGAGGCCGCCGCGCTGCACCCAGTGCACGTCGAGTTCGATGCCCATCAGCGGAGCGCGCTCGGCAATAATGTCGAGCAGGTAGCGTCCGTCGTACTTCACGAACTCGATGTGGTGGTTGTGGTAGAACAGGCTGATGCCGTGCTCCTGCAGCCGCCCGGCGATCTCGTTGCTCTGCTCGGCGAACTGGATCACCTTGTCGAGCGACGCCATCGCGTCGAACGGCAGCATCCCGATCCGCAGCATCGACGAGTGCAGCGTCGTGGCGTCGTCGACGATCTTGTCGAAGTCGTCGGTGAGCGAATCGTTCGGGGCACCGGGACGCTTGTTCAACGCGGCCGACAGGGCGCCGATCTCCATGCCCAGTTCGGTGCGGGCACGGTCCAGTTGCGCGACGTTCTCTGGCGTCATCGGAATCTGTGACACTTCGACGGCGTGGTACCCGATCTCGCTGACCCGGCGCAGCGTCTCGAACGCCCCGACCTCCGCGAAACTGTCCTTGAGCATCATTGCCTGTACGCCGATTTTTGCCACGCTTGGTTCCTCCGTTGGATCAGGTTCCCCACTTTGGAAACCGGTTGCCGAGATCGTTGTCAGTCTTTCACGGATGTCGCGGAAGGCCAACCTGCCCGTGGCTGCCGCCGCACGACCAGGGTTCCCATCCGGGCGAGCAGGGCCCCCAACCCGGGCGAGCGCCGCGGAAACGAACGAGCGCCGCTGCAATAGCAGCGGCGCTCGTAGGTTTTCACGGCGCTCGACTCACGCGGCCAATCGGCCGCAGCGAACTAGTGCGACGACCCCGCCGACTCGATCTCGGTGCGGTCGCCCGACCACAGGGTGTGGAAGGTGCCTTCCTTGTCGACGCGCTTGTAGGTGTGCGCGCCGAAGAAGTCGCGCTGGCCCTGGATCACCGATGCCGGCAGCCGGTCGGCGCGCAGGCCGTCGTAGTAGGCGAGCGACGACGAGAACGCCGGCGAGGGGATGCCCGCCTCAGCGGCCGCGATGACCACCCGACGCCAGGCAGCCTGCGCCGTGGTCACCGCGTCGCGGAAGTACGGCGCGGTCACGAGGGCCACCAGTCCCGGCTCCGCGGCGTAGGCCTCGGTGATCCGGTTCAGGAACTGCGCGCGGATGATGCAGCCACCGCGCCAGATCGAGGCGATGTCGCCCTTCTTGATGTCCCAGCCGTACTGCTCGGCGCCGGCGACGATCTCGTCGAAGCCCTGCGAGTACGCGATGATCTTCGACGCGTACAGCGCCTGGCGCACGTCTTCGATGAACGCCTCAGTGTCCTCGACGGTGAACTCGGTGTCCGGGCCGGGCAGCTCGGCTGCCGCGGCGCGCTGAGCGGGCTTCGACGACAGCGAGCGGGCGAACACGGCCTCGGCGATGCCCGAGACGGGCACGCCCAGGTCGAGTGCGGTCTGCACGGTCCAGGCGCCGGTGCCCTTGGCGCCGGCCTGGTCGAGGATGACGTCGACGAGCGGCTTGCCGGTCTCGGCGTCGACCTGGCGCAGCACCTCGGCGGTGATCTCGATCAGGTAGCTCTCGAGCTCGCCCTTGTTCCACTCGGCGAAGACGTCCGCGATCTCGGCCGGGGACTTGCCGGTGCCGCGGCGGATGAGGTCATAGGCCTCGGCAATGAGCTGCATGTCGGCGTACTCGATGCCGTTGTGCACCATCTTCACGAAGTGTCCTGCGCCGTCGGTGCCGACGTGGGTCACGCATGGCTCGCCCTCGGCGATCGCGGCGATCGACTTGAGGATCGGACCGAGCGTTTGCCAGGCCTCCTTAGAGCCGCCAGGCATGATCGACGGGCCGTTCAGCGCGCCCTCTTCGCCACCGGAGATGCCGGCGCCGACGAAGTTGATGCCGGTCTCGCGAACCGCCTTCTCCCGACGGATGGTGTCGGTGAACAGCGCGTTGCCGCCGTCGACGATGATGTCGCCGGGCTCGAACGCCTCGACCAGCTGGTCGATCACGGCATCCGTTCCGCGGCCCGCCTGCACCATGATGATCGCGGTGCGGGGCTTCGCCAGCGACGCGGCGAACTCCCCGATCGTCTTCGAGGGCACGAACCCCGCCTCGGGGTGCTCGGTGATGAGGGTGTCGGTGCGCTCCCAGGTGCGGTTGTAGACCGCAACCGTGTTGCCCTCGCGGCTGGCGAGGTTGCGGGCCAGGTTGCTGCCCATCACCGCCAGTCCTACTACGCCGATGTTCGCCTGTGCTGCGCCGGATTCGGACACATTTGCTCCTTGTGGTTCGTGGTCGTCAGACCGTTTCAGGGTAGTCGTTCCGCATGGATGACCGAGGCGGCACCGTGGGGCGCCGCCTCAGGCCTCAGGCCTCAGCCTGAGCCGGGACCACCCAGGGGTTCAGGGGAAGAACTGGCGGGGGGCGTCGCCCCACACCTCTTCGAGTTCGGCGAAGGCCCGCCGTATGATGTGTTCCATCGACCGGCGGGCCGTGACCGGGTTGCGGCCGCGGATGGCCCTCGCGGCCTGGAGATGCCAGTTGACCACCTCGTCAGTGCCCTGGAGTTTCGGCACGAGGGAGAGCGCGGCGGGATCGAGCAGCACGATGGCGATGGCCTCGTCGAGCATCGCGAACATCTCGTTGCCCGAGGCGTGCAGCACCAGCCGGTGGTAGCGCGTGTCCAGCTCGAGATACTCGGCGGGGTCGGCCGTTTCATTCAGCGACCTCATCTGCTCGGCGATTCGCACGAGCTCGTCTGCCATCTCTGGCGACCCGTATCGTGCCGCCAATTCTGCCGCCATCGGCTCCAACGCGCTGCCCACCTCGACGATGGCGCGCAACTGCCCGCCGCGCCCCACACCCTCGAGTCGCCAGCGAATGACCTGAGGGTGGTAGAAGTTCCAGCGGTTCGACGGCTGCACCCTGATACCGATGTGCTTGATGGATGCCACGAGGCCCATCGACTGCAGCACACGCACCGCTTCGCGAACCACGGAACGGCTGACACCGAGGTGTCGCTCGATCTCGTCGGCCAGCATCACCGTGCCCGGCACAGTCGTGCCGTCGACGATCGGGCGACCCACTTCGTCGACAACACGCTGATGCAGGCTTGCCGCCATGAGCTGACGTTACTACCACCTCTTGTCCTACGAAAGGGGGACTAGAGGCGGGTACCGAACGTGTCGCACCACACGTTGTCGTTGAACGTGCCCTGGAACTCCGACTTGCCGGTGATCTTCTGCACCGCGGCGTGGATCGCCTCGCGGCTGGGCGCGTGCGCGTGGATCATCGTTTTCACCATCGGAACGTCGATCAGGTGGTTCGGCTGGAACAACGACACGAACACGGTCGGCACCTCGGTGACGTACCAGGGGATCTCCGCGGCCATCGGCGTCGACCACTTGATCCGGATGCTCGCCTCCTGGGCGAATCCCGCGACGTTCGCGAAAACGATCGCCGCGTCGTACTGCTCGTGGTACTGCTCGTTCGCCTCCTCGCCCATCACGGTGTGGAAGTAGACGTGCTCCTCGCCCTCGGCGGCGCGCTGCAGGGCGTTCTTGAACACGTGCACCTCGAAGCCGACCGCCTCGAGTTCTTCCTTGGCGATGTCGAGGTAGCCGCTGGGGTCGACGCCGGTGAAGTCGGCCTGGCCAGACACGCCATACAGGCGGATGCGGCGGTGCTTGGCCGGGTCGAGCGGCAGGTTGCCCTCGGTGTCCTTCACCAGGGTGACCGTCTTGTCGGCGATGTCGGCGGCGATGGCGTGGTGCTCGGCGCTGCCGATCACCGACAGCGCCTCCGGGCCCGGAACCAGCTGCTCGCGCGGGGTCTTGTGCAGGCCGAGCGTCGCCTTGAGGCCGAGGATGCGCTCAAGCGCCTCCTGCAGGCGCTGCTCGGTGATCACGCCGGCGCGGTAGCCGTCGAGCATGTACCGCACGTCCTCTTCCGGGTCGCGGAAGAACAGGAACATGTCGCAGCCGGCGGCGATCGAGGCCGGCACCGCGTCGCGGCGCCGCATCGCCTGGGTCATGCCCACCATCATCGACGCGTCGGTGAGGATCAGGCCGTTGAAGCCGAGCTCGTCGCGCAGCAGGTCCTGCAGCAGCTCGGGAGCGAGCGTGGCGGGCATCACCTCGGCGTCGGTCATTCCCGGCCGGAAGTGCCGGGACAGCTCGGGGGCGCCGATGTGGCCGATCATGATCGACTGCACACCGTGCTCGATCAGCTCTCGGTAGACCCGGCCGAAGGTGTCGGTCCACTCGTCGTAGCCGAGCGTGTTGTAGGTGGTGACCACGTGCTGGTCGCGCTCGTCGATGCCGTCGCCGGGGAAGTGCTTCATCGCGGCGACCGAGTTGGACTCGCTCAGCCCGTCGAAGTACTCCTTGGCCCGCTCGATCACGATCTCGGGGGTGTTGCCGAACGAGCGGGTGCTGATCACCGTGTTGCGCCAGTTGTAGTGGATGTCGACGATCGGGGCGAACGCCCAGTTGCAGCCGAGCGCTGCGGTCTCGCGGCCGGCGACGCGGCCCATGTCGCGCGCGATCGACTTGTCGGGGTTCGAGCCCGCGCTCAGGTGGGTAGCGACCAGGGTGCCGTCATCGATCGAGCCGAAGCCGCCCATCTCGGGGTTCGAGGCGACCAGCAGCGGAATCTTCGCTTTCGACTGCGCGTAGCGAATGTGCTCCTGGACGGCGGTGGAGGAGGCGCCCATGTACCGGATGCCGCCGACCTTGTACTCGCCGACGATGCGGTCGAGGTACTCCGGGCTGAACGAGGTGTTCAGGTTGATGAACAGCTGCCCGATCTTCTCCTCGAGCGTGAGGGAATCGATGGTGTCCCTGACCCAGGCCACCCCCTCGTCGTCGAGGTTGAACGGGCTCGCGGTGAGATCGATCATGGTGACGTCCTTGTGTTTGGGGTGGCAGCGAGGGCGCGCGATGACGCGTGGTTTCCACTATCGCACCGGTAACTGGGATTCTTGTCAACCGATTGCCAAACGCCTAGAGTTGCCGGCAAGCCCTCCCGTCAGCGCACGGTCTGGGTCCCCATCGCAGCGAACACTTTGGAAGGCGGAATCCCCGTGGTATCGACAAGTCAGGTTGCCTGGACACTCTCAGGATTCGGTGACGAGATCGATCCAGACCCGCGGATCCAGATCGCCGTGCTCAAGGCGCTCGGCGCCAGCCACATCGAGGTGCGCAGCGCCTGGGGCATCAACGTCGTGGACCTCGACGACGACCAGCTGGGGCAGCTGAAGAGCCTGCTGCAGGACGAGGGGATGACGGCATCCGCTGTCGCCTCGCCGATCGGCAAGGTCGACGTCGCGCTTGATCCCGACCTCGAGGTGCAGCGGCTGCGCCGCATCATCCGCGTCGCGCACGCGCTCGAGACCCCGAACATCCGGGTGTTCTCGTTCTTCCGCGGCGAGGGGGTCGCGGTCCACGACATCCGTGATGACGTCATGCTGCGGATGCGCCTGCTCGCCGACGAGGCCGAGAAAGAGCGCGTCGTGCTGCTGCACGAGAACGAGAAGGACATCTACGGCGACATCCCGGAGCGCCTGCTCGACCTGGTCGAGAGCGTCGGCTCGCCCGCGCTGCGGCTGGCCTGGGACAACGCCAACTTCGTGCAGGTGGGCGTTCGCCCGTTCAGCGACGGCTACGCGATGCTACGCCCGTACGTCGACTACCTGCAGGTGAAGGATGCCGTGGCGGCAACCGGCGAGGTGGTGCCGGCCGGGCAGGGCGACGGCGAACTCGTCGAGACGCTCACCGCGCTGCGCGACGACGGCTACACCGGGTTCGCCTCGCTCGAGCCGCACCTGGCCAGCGCGTTCGAACTCGGCGGGTTCTCCGGCCCCACCGCGTTCGGTGAAGCCGCGCGCGCCTTCGCGGGCCTGCTGGCGCGCCTCGACGTTACGACGAAGTAATCGATACACAACAGAACGGGAACTCCAGCTTCATGACAGACGCAGCACCCACAGCCCAGGTCCGCCTCGGAATCATCGGCCTCGGCGCCCAGGGTTCGATGTACGCCAAGTTCATCGCCGACGGACTCGTGCCGAACATGGTCATCGGCGCGATTGCCGACATTGATCCGGCGAAGGCGGATGTCGCGGCATCCGTGTATCCCGACGTGCCGTTCTTCGACGACTACGTCGCCCTGCTCGACAGCGGCACGGTTGACGCGGTCATCACCACCGTGCCGCATTTCCTGCACCCGGAGATGGGTATCGCGGCCCTGAGCCGCGACATCCACGCGCTGGTGGAAAAGCCGGCCGGGGTGTACACCAAGCAGGTCGCCGAGCTGAACGCGTTCGCTGCCACCAAGCCCGAGCTGAGCTTCGGCATCATGTTCAACCAGCGCAACAACCCGCTGTACATCCGGTTGAAGGAGATCGTCGAGAACGGCGAGATCGGCAACATCCTGCGCTCGAACTGGATCATCACAAACTGGTGGCGGCCGCAGGGCTACTACGACCAGAGCGAGTGGCGCGCGACGTGGGGCGGCGAGGGCGGCGGCGTGCTCGTCAACCAGGCGCCGCACCAGCTCGACCTCTGGCAGTGGATCTGCGGAGCGCCGAAGTCGGTCTACGCGAAGGTCGCCTACGGGTTCCGCCGCGACATCGCCGTGGAAGACGAGGTGACCGTGCTGGCCGACTACGGCAACGGCGTCACCGGGGTGTTCGTCACGGCGACGCACGACCTGATCGGCACCGACCGGTTCGAGATCCTCGGCGACCAGGGCAAGATCGTGGTCGAGAACAGCAAGGTCGCCACCGTCAGCCGGCTGACGAAGCCCGAGCGCGAACTGAGCGCCGAGATGGACATGGACGACGTGATGAAGCTGTTCACCGGCCAACTGGACAAGGACGAGCTGTACTCGCAGGAGACCATCGAGTTCGACTCGGTGTGGGGTGCGCAGCACTCCGGCGTGCTGGCGAACTTCGCCGCCAACATCCTCGACGGCACCCCGCTGCTCGCCGCCGGCACCGACGGCATCAAGGGCGTGCGGCTGGCCAACGCGATCCACCTGTCCAGCTGGACGGGCGCCGAGGTGTCGCTCGACTTCGACGAGGACGAGTTCCTCGCCGAGCTGAACGACCGCATCCGCGACGAGGGCAAGTTCCCCGAGCGCGCCGTCTAGCCACGCTTGGGTAACAAATCGCAACCGATTGCCAAACAGTTTGGCAATCGGTTGCGCCGCGCCACAGATCTGTTTAGAGTAGCGGCCAAGGCCTTCCCGGAGTTGTTCACGGCAGGGTTCCCAATGACGCGAACACTAGGAAGGCGACGCAATGCCGCAGCCGCAACCGCTTGCCAGCACCCCGACCACACCGCTCACCGTGGCGATCGTCGGCGCAGGCGTCATCGGCCGGGCGCACGCCAGGGTGGCAGTTGCCCACCCGGCGCTGAACCTGGTGGCCGTGATCGACTCCGTCACCACGCAGGCGGAGGCCGTCGCCGAGTACGTCGCCACTGACCTCGAGGGCCCGCGGCCGCAGACCTTCCCGTCGCTCGCCGCCGCGCTGGCGTCGACCCACATCGACCTGGTCGCGATCACCACCCCGAGCGGCTCCCACGCGGTCATCGCCGAAGAGGCCATCGCCGCCGGCCTGCACGTGGTGATCGAGAAGCCGATCGACGTGCACCTGGCGCGCGCCCGCCGGATCAGCGAACTGGCCGAGGCCGCCCGGGAGCGCGGCATCACCGTCTCGGTGATCAGCCAGAACCGCTTCTCGCCCACAACCGTGGCCGTGAAGCGGGCGATCGACGACGGCCGATTCGGCCGGGTCACCTCGGCGACCGTCACCGTCGCCTGGTGGCGCAGCCAGGAGTACTACGACTCCGGCGACTGGCGCGGAACCTGGCAATTTGACGGCGGAGGCGCGCTGATGAACCAGGGCGTGCACGCGGTCGACCAGCTGCTGCACTTCCTCGGCCGACCGGTCGAGGTATTCGGATACACGGCACTGCTCGCCCACGAACGGGTCGAGGTCGAGGATGTCGCGGCATCCGTCATCCGCTTCGAAAGCGGCGCGTTCGCCACCCTGCTCGCCACCACCAACGCCTTCCCCGAGAACGCCACCCGAATCCAGGTGCACGGCTCCACCGGCTCGGCGTTCATCCTGAACAACCAACTGGAGTACTTCCACGCCGACGACGCGCACGCCCCGGGCGAACTGCGCGGCTACGGCCTGCTCGCGAACCAGGCGGTGAACGAGGTCGGCGAGAAGAACGTGACCGGTGCGCCGCTCGAGTTCGAACTGTTCGAGGGCCACCTGCTGCAGTACGAAGACATCCTCGAGGCCATCCAGACCGGCCGTGAACCCGGCGTCACCGTCGCGCAGGCCACCGAGGCGCTGGCCCTGGTGCACACGGTCTACGTCTCGCAAATGCTCGGCACCCCGGTGAAGTTCGCCGACGTGCTGAACGGTGACTACGACGAGCTGGTGCTCGCCGCCGGTGCCGACACCGCGACCGTCGACGAGACGGCCGGCTGACCCAAACTGCTCGAACAGCAGCGAGTTCAGGAGGAACCAGCCAGTGCGGTGGCGTGAATGCAGCTCTAATCACTGCCGGAGCGTTAGCGTTGAAGGATGCTTGGTTCCCGAGCCAGCATTGAAGGAGCGACAATGACGAGCAGCAACGGTGAAGCGGTCGCCGACCCGCCACCGGCACGTCGTGGGCGCAACGGCAAGACGGCGCCGACGATCTATGACATCGCCCGCCTCGCCGACGTGAATCCGTCAACCGTCTCCCGCGCGCTCAGCCAACCGGGCCGCATCAATGTGAAGACAGAAGAGCGGATCCGGGCCGCCGCGAAGCAGCTCAACTACCGCGTCAACCCCATCGCGCGGGCGCTGCCGACCGGCAGGACGCTGACACTCGGGCTGCTCGTCGCCGACATCACCAACCCGATGCTGTTCGGGATCGTGCGCGGCGCCGAACACGCCGCCGCCCAGAACGGCTACACCCTGATCATTGCCGAGTCGCAGGAGTCGGGGGAGCGGGAAGCCGCCGCGGCCGAACGCGTGCTTCCGTCGGTTGACGGCCTCGTGCTCGCCACCACCCGACTGGGTGACACCCAGATTCAGAGCCTGGCCTCCCGCAAGCCGCTCGTGGTGATCAACCGCGACGTCGAGGGTGTCGACTCCGTGCTGCCAGACGTGTCCACCGGGGTGAACCCTGCGGTCAACCACCTGTACGACCTCGGCCACCGCTCGATCGCGTTCTTGGCCGGCCCGGCCACGTCGTGGATTAGCCGCAAGCGCAGCGAGGCGATCGCCGAGGCCGCGGCCGGGCGCGGGATGGACTTCGTCGAGATCGGCCCAGGCACGCCGACGCTCGACGGCGGCCGGGCGGCATTCAGCCAGTGTCTCGACGTCGACGCGACCGCGATCATCGCATACAACGACCTGATGGCGATCGGCCTGCTTCGCGAGGCGGGGGAGCGCGGCGTGATCGTGCCCGACCAGCTCAGCATCGTGGGCTTCGACGACATCTTCGGAGCCGACTTCACCAATCCGCCGCTCACCACCATCCGCACGCCGCTCGCCGACGCCGGCGCACGTGCGGTGCGCATTCTGCTCGAGCGCAGCACCGAGGCCGACGCCGGGTTGCTGCCCACAGAATTAATCGTGCGCGAATCCACCGGGCGCGCGCCCCGCTCCTAATAACTCGTGTTGCAACCGTTGGCAACATAACTCGAGTTGCAACCGTTGGCAACCGGTTGACAGACTCTAGTGCGCCCATTTCAATTGAGGAGTGCCAATGACGCTGCAGCTTGACCCCGACCGCCTGTTTCCCGCAGACCCCGCCACCCGCGAGGTGGCCCGCGGGCTGTACGAGCGAGTGGAGGCGCTGCCGATCATCTCGCCCCACGGACACGTGGCGCCGAGCCTGCTGCTCGACGACGAACCGTTCTCCGACCCGGCGAACCTGTTCATCACCTACGACCACTACGTCACCCGGCTGCTGCACTCCGCGGGGATCGATCTCGCCACGCTCGGCGTCGGAACCAGCGCCCCGGTCGACCCGCGCAGCGCCTGGCGAATCCTCGCCAGCAACTGGCACCTCTTCGCCGGCACGGCATCCGGATACTGGCTCACCCACGAGCTCTCCACCCTGTTCGGCGTCGACCTCGAGCCGTCTGCCGAGACCGCCGACCAGCTGTTCGACACCATCTCACGCCACCTCGACACCCCGGAGTACCGGCCGCGCGCGCTGTTCGAGCGCTTCCGCATCGAGGTAATGGCCACCACCGATGACCCGATGGACGACCTCAGCGTGCACAAGGCCCTCGCCGCCGACTCCTCCTTCCACGGCCGGGTGCTGCCCACCTTCCGCCCCGACGCCTACCTCGACCCGGCGAACCCCGCGTTCGCCGACAAGGTCGGCCGGCTCACCGAATGGGCGGGAACCGCCACTGACGACTTCGCCGGCTACCTGCGCGCCCTCGAGGGCCGTCGCGCCCACTTCGTGGAGCACGGCGCCGTCAGCGCCGACCACGGTGTGCTGCATCCGCTCACCGTCGACCTTGACGAGACGGATGCCGCGGCCCTCTACCGCCGCGCCGTGCGCGGCGAACTCTCCGCTGAGGAGAGCCGCACCTTCGCCGGGCACATGCTGCTGCAGTCCGCGCGGATGAGCGTCAACGATGGCCTGGTGATGACCATCCACCCCGGCGTCTACCGCAACCACAGCTCGCAGACCTTCGCGAAGCTCGGAGCCGACACCGGCCACGACATCCCCTTGGCCACCAGCTACACCGAGAACCTGCGCCCGCTGCTCGAGAAGTACGGCCTCGAGAAGAACCTGCACGTGGTGCTGTTCACCATCGACGAGACCATCTACTCCCGCGAAATCGCGCCGCTCGCCGGCTTCTACCCGAGCGTGTTCATCGGCGCACCGTGGTGGTTCATCGACGCGCCCGACGCAGTGCTGCGCTTCCGCGCCGCCGTCACCGAGACCGCCGGCTTCTACCGCAGCTCCGGATTCATCGACGACACCCGGGCGTTCCTGTCCATCCCCGCCCGGCACGACATGGCGCGCCGACTGGATGCCGCGTTCCTCGCGCGCCTC
Source organism: Salinibacterium sp. ZJ450 (assembly GCF_011751885.2). Classification (NCBI taxonomy): domain Bacteria; kingdom Bacillati; phylum Actinomycetota; class Actinomycetes; order Micrococcales; family Microbacteriaceae; genus Ruicaihuangia; species Ruicaihuangia jiafui. The sequence continues at coordinate 2,600,222 of NZ_CP061771.1, read as the reverse complement.
GTGCGGGAGGGCCGCATCTCCCAGAGCGCCGCCGACCGCATCATCGTCGACCTCACCGACAGTCAGCCCCGAAAGGTCTTCAAACTGTGACCCCCGCAACACCCCTGAACCGTGCAGAACTCGCCCGCCGAACCGGCGCCGACGAGACCGCAGCCCCGGTGCGCATCGTGCACCTCGGGCTCGGTGCCTTCCACCGCGCCCACCAGGCCTGGTACACCGACGCCGTGGACGAGAACCGCGAGTGGGGGATCGCCGCATACACCGGGCGCAGCCCGCAGGCGGCCGAGGAGATCGCCGCGCAGGACGGCCTGTACAACCTGGTGGTGCGCGCCGTGGACGGCGACAGCGCCAGCGTGATCCGCAGCATCTCCCGCGCCGTCGACGGCGGCGACCTCGACGACCTGGTCAGCACCATCGCCGCGGCACCCACCGCCATCATCACCCTGACCATCACCGAGGCCGGCTACCGGCTCACCGCAGAGGGCCAGCCGGACGAATCCGACGAGCAGGTGCGCTCCGACCTGGCCTGGCTCGACGCGAACCTGGGCGGCGACAAGCTCGACCTGACCGACGGCCCCGGATCCACCCTCGTCCGACTGCTGGTCGGGCTTGAGGCGCGCCGCCGCGCGAACGCCGGCCCGATCGCCGTCGTCTCCTGCGACAACATGCCCTCGAACGGTGACTTCATCCGCTCGGGACTGCTCGCCCTCGCCGAGCACGCCACGCCAGAACTGCGCGCCTACCTGGCCGAGCAGGTGTCGTTCGTGTCGACCTCGATCGACCGGATCACCCCGAAGACCGTGCAGGACGACATCGACACGGTCGCCGAGCTCACCGGCTGGGCCGACCGGTCACCGGTGGTCACCGAACCGTTCAGCGACTGGGTACTGAGCGGCGAGTTCCCCGCCGGCCGACCCCGCTGGGAGGACGCCGGAGCCCGCTTCGTCGACGACATCGAACCGTTCGAGAACCGCAAGCTCTGGTTGCTGAACGGCGCGCACACCCTGCTCGCCTACGCCGGAGCCGCCCGCGGACATGCCACCGTCGCCGAGGCGATCGCTGACCCGGTCTGCCGTGGCTGGGTGCAGGAGTTCTGGGACGAGGCGGTCGCCCACCTGCCCACCGAAGGCCTCGACCTCGACACCTACCGCGCCGCGCTGCTCGACCGCTTCGACAACGGCCGCATCCAGCACAAGCTCGCGCAGATCGGCATGGACGGCGTCACCAAGCTGCGCGTGCGCATCGCGCCGATCCTGCTTGCCGAGCGGGCAGCCGGCCGCGAGGGGGAGGGCGCCGCCCGCGCCCTCGCCGCGTGGGTTCAGGCCGTGCGAGCGGGTAATGTGCCGGCGGACCGTGCCGACGAGAAGGTCAAGGCCGCGGCATCCGACGCCGGCGCATCCGACGCCAGCATCGTGCCGCTGCTTGCGGTCGTTGACCCGACCCTGGCAGCGGACGCCGGAGCGGTGGCCGCCGTCGAGGCGCGCCTGGCCGACTTCGCCTGAGTTCGGTCGCCGCACCGCAACCGAAGGAGCGCACCCGCGTGATCACCGAGCTGAACCACGTCGCCATCCTCGTGCGCGACCGCGACGAGTCGGTCGAGTTCTACACCACGGTGCTCGGCGGCACGGTCGCCTGGACCGCCCGGGTCGAGAGCATCGGTCTCGATATCGTCTATGTGCAGGTGGCCGGTGGGTTCATCGAGCTGTTGCACATGCCGCAGGTGACCGCGGAGCGGCCGGTCGGCATCGACCACATCGCATTCCTGTCGGATGACCTGGACGGCGACTATGCGGCACTCATTGCCGCGGGCTACGTGTCGCAGTCTGCGCCGGCGACGGCCGGCAGCGGGGTCGGCCGCACCGCGTTCGTGGCGGACCCCAGCGGTGCGCGCGTCGAATTGCTGCAACGCGATGCTCCGGTGCGCGACCGCACGCTCACGCATCCGATCATCAGGGCGATCGATCACGTCGCCGTGCACGCGGAGGACCTGCACGCGTCGCTTGGCTTCTACGCCGGCACGCTGGGGCTGGACCGGCTGCGGACCATTGAGATCCCCGGCTCCGACTTCGCGATCAGCTACGTCGGGGTGGGCGGCGACATGGTCGAGCTGCACGCCGATGACGAACCGGTGGGGCCGTCGGGATTTCAGCACATCGCGTTGCGGGTCGACGACGTGGATGCGGCCCTGCAGCAGCTCGGGGTGAGCGCTGTGGGCGCCGGTACGCGCAACCGGCAGGGCGGGCCGGGCCGGATCGCAGAGTTCAGCGATCCGAACGGTGTGATCTTCGAACTGCTCTCGTAGGGGAGGCGCGGCTCTCACGCGTGAGGTCCGCGGTTTGGTTGTTCCCGCGCGAACGGAAGAACCGAATGGCCGACTTGAGGAGAGCTCGAGGCGCGCGACATCCGCTCAGCTATTTCGGGTCTGCACTTTCGTTCTTCCCGGCCATCCGGAAGGACCAAACGACCGACTTGAGCCGAGCTCGACGCGTGAGGCAACCCGCCCCGGCGAGTCTCAGCGGCTCGCGGCGGCTCGCAGCGCTGAGCGTGCGCTGGGAGTAATGGCAACCGCTTGCCATTCCGGGAAGCGGTGTGTTTCACTGGAATATCCCCCCACCGCCATCGGCTTCCGAGCCGGCGCCGTGATGCAGTCGCAACGACGCGGAGAGAAAGGCGATCAATGCTGAAGCCCCAGTCCACTGCCACCCGCGAGCTCGTCAATCTTGACGGACTCTGGAACTTCGCCGTCGACCGCGGAGACGTCGAGGAGCGCTGGAAGGCGCCGCTGGCGAACCCGCTCGAGATCGCCGTTCCCGCCAGCTACAACGACCTGTTCACCGACAGTGCCATCCGCGACCACGTCGGCTGGGTCTGGTACCAGCGCACCGTGCGGGTACCGCGCGGCTGGGCCGGTGAGCGCGTCTTCGTGCGCGTCGACGCCGCCACCCACGAAGGCAAAGTTTTCGTGAACGACACGCTCGTTGCCGAGCACGTCGGGGGTTACACTCCATTCGAAGCCGACGTGACCGACCTCGTCGAAGCCGGCGCCGAATTCCGGCTCACCATTGCCGTGAACAACGAACTCACGAACACGACCATCCCGCCGGGCACGATCACGGTCACCGAAGACGGACGCCGCCAGCAGAAGTACATGCACGACTTCTACAACTACGCCGGCCTGGCCCGCTCCGTCTGGCTGTATAGCGCGCCGGCCGTGCGCGTCGACGACATCACGGTGACCACGGATGTCGACGGCGAGACCGGCATCGTCGGCTACGAGATCGTCACGACCGACGGGAGCGCCGCCGCTGAGGTGCGCGTGCGCATCCTCGACGCCTCCGGCACCCAGGTGGCCGAGGCATCCGGGGCATCCGGGTCGGTCCGCATCGACGACGTCACGCTGTGGCAGCCGGGCGCCGCCTACCTGTACGACCTTGTCGTCGAGGTGCTCAGCGACGGAACCGTGGTCGACAGCTACTCGCTGCCGATCGGGGTGCGCACCGTCGAGGTGCGCGGCGCTGAATTCCTGATCAACGGCATTCCGTTCTACTTCACCGGCTTCGGCAAGCACGAGGACAGCCCGGTGCGCGGCAAGGGCCACGACAACGCCTACCTCGTGCATGACTTCCAGTTGATGGACTGGATCGGCGCAAACTCGTTCCGCACCTCGCATTACCCGTACGCCGAAGAGGTCATGGAGTTCGCCGACCGGCACGGCATCGTGGTCATCGACGAGACCGCCGCGGTGGGACTCAACCTCGCCATGGGCGGCGGCATCTTCGGCGGCATCAAGCAGGCCACCTTCTCGCCCGAGACGATGAACGACCAGACCCGCGACAGCCACGCGCAGGCGATCCGCGAGCTCATCGCCCGCGACAAGAACCACGCGAGCGTGGTGATGTGGTCCATCGCCAACGAGCCCTCCTCTGGCGAGCCGGGCGCCCGCGAGTACTTCGAGCCGCTGGTGCAGCTCACCCGTGAGCTCGACCCGACCCGCCCGGTGACCTTCGTCAACGTGATGTTCGCCAACCACGAGCAAGACCTGATCGCCGACCTGTTCGACGTGATGTGCCTCAACCGGTACTACGGCTGGTACGCAGACACCGGAGACCTGCAGAGCGCGGAAATCCACCTCGAGGCGGAACTCCGCGGGTGGGAAGAGAAGTATGGCAAGCCGATCATCATGACCGAGTACGGGGCGGACACCGTGCCAGGTCTGCACTCCGTCTTCGACTCTCCGTGGACCGAGGAGTACCAGAGCGCGTACCTCGACATGAATCACCGCGTGTTCGACCGCGTCGACGCGTTCATCGGCGAGCAGGTGTGGAACTTCGCGGATTTCCAGACGTCGAACGGAGTATTCCGGGTCGACGGCAACAAGAAGGGTGTTTTCACCCGTGACCGGCGCCCGAAAGCCGCAGCCCACACGCTGCGCGCCCGCTGGACGAACCTCGAGAAGTAAGTCGCGTCAGCGGCAGGGTGAAGGAGCCCGTTAGCAATGAATTCAACGACGAAAACCCCCGGAAAGCTGAGCAAACTCAGCATTGTCGGATACGGCGCGGGTGACGCGGCCAACAACCTCGCGTTCACCACCGCCACCATGTTCCTGCTTGTGTATTACACGGATGTCGCGGGAATCTCCGCCGCTGCCGCGGGAACGCTGCTGCTCGTGGTGCGTGTCTTCGACGCGTTCGCCGACGTGTTCGCCGGCCGCATGGTCGACCGCACCTACAGCAAGCGGTTCGGTAAGTTCCGGCCGTTCATCATGTTCGGCTCCGTGCCGCTGTTGCTGCTGAGCGTCGCGGTGTTCTCGGTTCCGCAGATCGGCGAGTCCGGCATGCTGCTCTACGCCTACCTCACCTACGCGGCGCTGGGCCTGGCCTACAGCCTGGTCAACATCCCGTACGGCTCACTCGCCGGCGCGATGACCCAGAACGCGGGGGAGCGCTCGAAGCTCGCCGCCGCACGTACCATCGGCGCGGTGACGGTTGGTGCCTTTTTGGGTATCTTCATCGCACCGCTGATCGTGCCTGGCGCCGACCTGCAGGCCACCTTCACCACCATGACGCTGTCGTTCGTGGTCGTCGGCACGATCTTCTACTTCTTCACGGTGTTCACCGCGAAGGAAGCGGTGAAGCGCGACGTCCCCAAGGTCACGATGAAGCAGAGCTTCGAGACCCTGCGCCACAACAAGCCGCTGCTGCTGCTCTGCATCAGCTCGTTCCTGTTCCTCACCGGCATGCTGGCGATGCAGACGGTTCAGCTGTACTACCTGCGCGATGTGCTCGGCTCCATTCAGCTGTACCCGGTGCTGTCCATCATCCAGCTGATCGGTACCTTCGGCCTCGCCGCGCTGGTCCCGACGCTCGTGCGGAAGTTCGGCAAGAAGCCGTCGTACATCGCCGGCGCCAGCCTCATGGTGGCCGGAGGGCTGGTCGTCCTGTTCACCCCGCCGTCCAACATCCCGCTCGCGTTCTCCGGAATGATCCTGGCCCTGCTCGGCATCATGCTCGTCAACATGCTGGTCTGGGCCCTCGAGGCTGACACCGTCGAGTACGGCGAGTGGCAGACCGGCGTGCGCACCGAGGGCATCACCTACGCTCTGTTCTCCTTCACCCGCAAAACCGGCCAGGCCGTTGGTGGTGCGCTTGCTGCTTACGCGATCGCTATCGGCGGCTACCAGGCGGGCGCGGCTCAGCAGTCCGAGTCGGCAGAGTGGGGCATCCGCGCGGCAACTGGTGCCATCCCGGCCGTGTTTGCGCTCCTCGCCATCCTGATCATGCTTATCTATCCTTTGACGGATAAGCGCCACGCCGAGATCGTCGCCGAGATCGCCGAACGGCGAGCAGCCGGCGAACCGGTAGGCCGCCGCACCCCCACCGAACTGTCCACCGCAGCAATGCAGGTGCCACGCTCCGGTATCTTCCCCCGTAACAAAGGAGACAACAAGTGATCATCGAAAAGGCTGAGGTCATCGTCACCAGCCCTGACCGCAACTTCGTCACGCTGAAGCTGACGACGGACGAGGGCATCACGGGCCTCGGTGACGGCACGCTGAACGGCCGCGAGCTGTCCGTCGTCGCCTACCTCAAGGAGCACGTCGTTCCGCTGCTGATCGGTCGCGACGCCTCGATGATCGAAGACGCGTGGCAGTTCCTGTACCGCAGCTCGTACTGGCGCCGCGGACCGGTCACCATGGCCTCCATCGCGGCCGTCGACATGGCGCTGTGGGACATCAAGGGCAAGGCCGCCGGGATGCCGGTGTACCAGCTGCTCGGCGGCGCGAGCCGTCAGCGCATGATGGCCTACGGCCACGCCTCCGGCAAGGAGCTGCCCGAGCTGTTCGACAGCATCCGTGAGCACCAGGAGCTCGGCTACCGCTCGATCCGTGTGCAGACCGGCGTGCCCGGCCTGGAGTCGATCTACGGCATCGCGTCGAACAAGGGCCTGCCCGGCAACGAGGGCGTGCGCTACGACCACGAGCCCGCGCAGCGCGGTGCCCTGCCGGCCCAGGAGGACTGGGACACCCGTTCCTACCTGCGCCACCTGCCCACCGTGTTCGAGGCGGTGCGCAACGAGTTCGGCCCCGAGATGCCGCTGCTGCACGACGGCCACCACCGGATGACGCCGCTGCAGGCCGCGAAGCTCGGCAAGTCGCTCGAACCGTACGACCTGTTCTGGCTCGAGGACTGCACGCCCGCCGAGAACCAGGAGGCGCTGCGCCTGGTGCGTCAGCACACCACCACGCCGCTGGCGATCGGTGAGATCTTCAACACCGTGTGGGACTTCCAGTCGCTCATCAAGGAGCAGCTGATCGACTACGTGCGCGCGGCATCCACTCACTTCGGTGGCATCAGCCCGCTGAAGAAGGTCATGGACTACGCGGCGCTGTACCAGATCAAGTCGGGCTTCCACGGCCCGACCGACATCTCGCCGGTCGGTTTCGCTGCGCAGCTGCACGTGGGTCTCGCGATCCACAACTACGGCATCCAGGAGTACATGCAGCACGGCGACAAGACCAACGCGGTGTTCTCCCAGTCGATGACCTTCGAGGACGGCTACCTGCACCCGGGCAACAACCCGGGCCTCGGCGTCGAGCTCGACGTCGACGAGGCGGGCAAGTACCCGTACGAGACCGCCTACCTGCCGTACAACCGTCTCGCCGACGGCACTGTTCACGACTGGTGATCTGAGCTGTCTACGTCATCCGCCCCCGCTGGAGCGCCCCTGATCATCGTCATGGGCGTCTCCGGCGCGGGAAAATCTACCATTGGCGCCCTGCTCGCCCACGAGCTCGACGTGCCATTCCTTGACGCCGACTCGCTGCATCCGATCGGGAATGTCGAAAAGATGGCGGCCGGTACGCCGCTGACCGACGAAGATCGCTGGCCTTGGCTGGCGAAGGTCGGTAACGAACTCGCCCGGGCCGACAAAGCCGGCACCGGACTGGTGATGGCCTGCTCGGCGTTGAAGCGCAGCTACCGCGACGCGATTCTCGCGGAGGCACCGGAGACGGTGTTTGTGCACCTGAGCGGCACCCGCGAGGTGTTGGCCGCACGTACTCAGGGACGCAGCGGCCACTTCATGCCGACAAGCCTGCTCGATTCGCAACTCGCGACGCTCGAAGAGCTGCAGCCCGACGAGCCCGGCATCGTGGTCGACATCACGCCGCCGGTCGCCGAGATCATCGCGGCCGCCGGTGCGGCGATCCGGAGCCGCGGTACCAGCAAGTAGCGCGGCGGGAGTCCGCCAGACTGCCTGATCACGCAGAGAATGCCCATGTTGCTTCACGCACATGGGCATTTTCTGCGGAATGACGGATGTCGCCAGCCTCAGCCGTCGCTCGATCCATGCTGCGGGACGGGTGCGTGCGCAGAACGGCAGCGATTGCGCGGGACACGCCGTGCGGCCTCGTTGCTACACGGCGTGTCGGCGCGGATTGCTGCCGTTCTGCGCGGGACCCGGGGTTCGGGACGGCCGCGAGCGGCCTCCTCGACCGACGGGGGAGGAACTCAGGCCCGCTCGACCGCGTTCCGCAGCGGATCCCCGGCCAGGAGCGCCACCACGTTGTCGCGGATCAGCTCTGCCGCCCCGAGCGGTCGCCCGCCCGCGGCGTGCGGGGTGAGGATGATGTTGGGCTCGTCCCAGAGCGGCGAGGCGGCCGGCAGCGGCTCCTTCGCGGTCACGTCGAGGGCGGCTCCGGCCAGCGCTCCCGAGCGGATCGCCGCGAGCAGCGCCCCCTCGTCGACCGTGGCGCCCCGGCCGACGTTGACCAGCCAGGCATGCTTCGGCAGCCGAGCCAGCACCGCGGCGTTCACCGCCTGATAAGTGGCATCCGTGGCGGGAAGGATGTCGATCAACACATCCGTCTCGGGCAGTTCATCAGCCAGCTGCTCCTCGGTGATCACCCGGTAGCCGTCGCGGGTGCCCGCGGACCGGGCGACACCGGTCACCGTCGCGCCGAGCATGGTCAGGTGCGGGGCCAGGGTGGTGCCGATGCTGCCGAACCCCCAGATCACCACGCGCGCGCCGCGCAGGGTGCTGAACAGGCCGGGACTTGGCTCCTGCTGCACGCCGCCGATCTCGCCCGCCCAGCGGTGACCGATCTGCGCGCGCGTGGTGGTGTGCAGCCGACGGGCGGCGGCCAGCACCAACGCGAGGGTGTGCTCGGCCACGGGACGGTCATGCAGCGACCGACCGGACGCGATCGTGACATCCGCCGCGAAGCCGGCTTCCTCTGCCGTGTCCGTTCCGGCGGAAAGCATCTGCACCAGGCGAAGACCGGTCAGCCGGGCGGCGGCATCACGCAGGTGCCGCCTCGGGTTTCCCCAACCGACCAGCACCGCGGCATCCGTATGTTCAATCGGAATCGCCTCGATCGGGTCATACGACACGAACTCTGCGCCATCCACCGCCTCGACGACCAGCTCGATGTTGTTCGGCAGCAAAACCTTTGTGGTGCTCACGGTGCCCTTCCCCAGCGGATGTCGCGTGCCGATCGGCACGGCTCCGACGCTAGCGCACCCGGGAAACCGCGCGCGGCGGCGGTGCGCTAGACTGACCAACTGAACTTCGGCGAGGGATGCGGCATCCGTATCCGTAATCGACGCGGCGAGCGGGCTTCGGTCTTTCCTCACGCTGACATGCGTTCGAGTTGAAAACAAATGAACCGGGCCCAGCGGCCCGTAAGGGAGAAGTAACAATGGCTGACGACATGAAGCTGAAGGCCGAACTGCGCACCGCGTTCGGCAAGGGAGCGGCCCGCAAGATCCGCGCCCAGAACAAGATCCCCGCCGTGATCTACGGCCACGGCACCGAGCCGCAGCACGTGACCCTGCCCGGTCACGAGACCATGCTGCTCATCCGCAAGGCCAACGCCGTGTTCGAGCTCGACATCGAGGGCAAGCCGGAGCTCGCGCTCGTCAAGGACGTGCAGCGTGACCCGGTGCGCCAGATCATCGAGCACCTCGACCTCATCGTCGTGGTGAAGGGCGAGAAGGTTTCCGTCGAGGTTCCCGTGCACATCGAGGGCGAGTCGTACCCCGGCACGATCCACGTGTCCAGCCTGAACACCGTGCGGCTCGAGGTCGAGGCGACCAACATCCCCGAGAACGTTGTGGTCTCGATCCAGGGCCTCGAAGAGGGCACCCAGGTTCACGCCAGCGACATCACGCTGCCGGCCGGTGCGACCCTCGCCGAGGACTCCGACCTGCTCATCGTCTCGATCATGGTTCCGTCCGCCGCCGCGACCGAAGAAGCAGCGCCCGTTGTGGCCACCGAAGAGTCGGCTGGCTAATTCCTCTCTTCAGGAAAGCTGCCCCCGTGGACAGCAATAACTGGCTGATAGTCGGGCTCGGTAACCCCGGGCCCGACTACGCCGGTAATCGGCACAACGTCGGCAACATGGTCGTCGACGAATTGGCGAGACGGATGTCGGCGACGTTCAAGTCGCAGAAGACCAACGCCAGGGTCGCCGAGGGTCGCATCCTCGCGGGCGGCCCGAAATTCACCCTGGCCAAGCCCAACACGTACATGAACGTGTCTGGCGGCCCGGTCGCGGCACTGCTGCGCTTCTACAAGCTCGACCCGTCGCGCCTAATCGTCGTGCACGATGACCTCGACATCCCGTTCGACCAGCTGCGCCTGAAGGCCGGCGGCGGACACGGCGGCCAGAACGGCCTGCGCGACATCATCAAGGCCGTCGGCACCCCGGACTTCACCCGGGTGCGGGTCGGGATCGGCCGGCCGCCCGGCCGTCAGTCGCCCGCGGACTACGTGCTGCACGATTTCGCGACAACCGAACGCGCCGTACTGCCAAATCTGCTGTCGGATGCCGCGGACGCCGTCGAGCACATCGCGGCCGACGGCCTGCAGGCCGCGCAGCAGAAGTTCCACGCGCCCTCCCCGTAGCCGGGTCTCGACGGGCTCGACCAGCGGGCGGGGTGGGCCGCGTACAATCGTCGGGTGATACTCGAACGGATGATTCCGGCCCTTTCGCGCGCCCGCACCTTCGAGAACGCCCTCCGGTTCGCGTCCGGCAGCGCCGACTTCTCCCTCGGCGACGGCCTGCGCGCCCCGCTGCTCGCCGGGCTGCTCAGCCACCGCCCCGACCGCAAGGTGCTGCTCGCGATCACCGCGACCGGCCGCGAATCCGAGGCGCTGCGCGACGCCATCCGCAGCTACCTGCCCGACGCCGAGATCGTCGACTTCCCGGCCTGGGAGACCCTGCCGCACGAACGGCTCAGCCCGAGCGCCGAGACCGTCGGCACCCGCATCGACGCGCTCCGCCGGTTGAAGAACTGGTCCGGCGAACGCCCGATGATCGTCGTGGCGTCGGTGCGCGCCGCCCTGCAGCCGCTCGCCGACAACCTCACCGACCTCGAACCGGTCATCCTCACCGCGGGCGGCCGCGGCTACGACCTGGCGAAGCTCAGCCACCAGCTGGTCGACCTCGCCTACGCCCGGGTGGACATGGTCACCCGCCGCGGCGAGTTCGCGGTGCGCGGCGGCATCCTCGACGTGTTCTCGCCGATCGCCGACCACCCGGTGCGCGTCGAGTTCTTCGGCGACGAGGCCGAGCAGATCCGCCAGTTCTCGGTCGCCGACCAACGCTCCCTGCCCGAACCGGTCACCGAGGTGCAGCTGCCCGCCAGCCGGGAACTGCTGCTCAGCGAGAACGTGCGCCAGCGCGCCCGGGAGATGACCCACGAATTCCCGAGCCTCGCGCCGATGCTCGCGAAAATCGCCGAGGGCATCCCGGTCGACGGCATGGAATCACTCGCCCCGGCGCTGGTCGACAAACTCGTGCCGATCACCCATTACCTGCCAGCGGATGCCGCGATCGCCGTGATCAGCCCGGAACGGGTCGCCACCCGGGCCGCGAACCTCGCCGAGACCAACCGCGAGTTCCTCAGCGCCGCCTGGCACGCCGCCACGGTGGGCGCCGAGGCGCCGATCGACCTCGACACCGGCGACTTCCTCACCCTCAACGCGCTACGGGTCGAGGCATCCGGTCGCCCCTGGTGGACCTTCAGCGCATTCAACACCGGCGAAAGCCTGACCGACGCCGAGGCGGTCGAGGAGGCCAACGAGTACGTGCGGGTCGACGGCGACGCGGTGCCGAGTTTCGCCGGCCAGGCCGAGGGCGCCATCGATCACGTCGCCAGCCGGCTGTTGGAGGGCTGGAGCGTCGGCATCGTGGCGCAGGGGATGGGCCTGGTGGAACGCGCCGCCGACGTGCTGGCCGAGCGGGAGCTCGCCGCCCGCGTGGTGGACGAGTTCCCGGCCGACCCGGAGCCCGGGGTCGCCTACCTGCTGAAGGCCACCGTCGAGCACGGCTTCGAACTGCCCGACCTGAAGCTGGCGCTGCTCAGCGAGGCCGAGTTCTACGGCCGGGCCGCCGGCTACGACGGCCGGCAGGTGAAGAAGCTCGCCACCCGGCGCAAGAATGTAGTCGACCCGCTGGCGCTGAAGAAGGGCGACTACGTCGTGCACCAGACGCACGGCATCGGCAAGTTCCTCGAGCTGGTGCAGCGTGAGGTGTCGAGCGGCGGCCGCAACGCGGTGAAGACCACCCGTGAGTACCTGGTGATCGAGTACGCGGCGTCCAAGCGCGGGCACCCCGGCGACAAGCTGTCGGTGCCCACCGACCAGCTCGACCTGCTCACCCGCTACGTCGGCGGTGAGGCGCCGAGCCTGTCGAAGATGGGCGGCAGCGACTGGTCCACCGCCAAGAGCAAGGCCCGCAAGGCCGTGCGCGACATTGCGGTGGAGCTGGTGAAGCTGTACTCGGCGCGGATGGCGTCGAGGGGGCACGCCTTCGGCCCGGACACCCCGTGGCAGCGCGAGCTGGAGGAGGCCTTCCCGTACACCGAGACCCCCGACCAGCTGCAGACCATCGACGAGGTGAAGGCCGACATGGAACGGCCGATCCCGATGGACCGGCTGCTCTCCGGCGACGTCGGCTACGGCAAGACCGAGGTGGCGGTGCGGGCCGCGTTCAAGGCGGTGCAGGACGGCAAGCAGGTGGCCCTTATCGTGCCGACCACGCTGCTGGTGAAGCAGCACATGGAGACCTTCCAGGAGCGCTTCGCCGGGTTCCCGATCCACCTGCGCGCGCTCAGCCGGTTCCAGACCGACAAGGAATCCAAGGAGACCCTCGACGGGCTCACCAACGGCAACGTGGATGTCGTGATCGGCACGCACCGCCTGCTCAGCCAGTCGGTGGCGTTCAAGGACCTCGGCCTGGTGATCATCGACGAGGAGCAGCGCTTCGGTGTCGAGCACAAGGACGCGCTGAAGAAGCTGAAGACCAACGTCGACATTCTCGCGATGAGCGCCACGCCGATCCCGCGCACGCTGGAGATGGCGGTCACCGGCATCCGGGAGATGTCAACGCTCGCGACACCGCCAGAGGACCGGCATCCGATTCTCACCTTCGTCGGTCCCAACTCCGACCGGCAGATCGCCGCCGCCATTCGGCGCGAGCTGCTGCGCGAGGGGCAGATCTTCTTTGTGCACAACCGGGTGTCATCGATCAACCGGATCGCGGCCAAGATCTCCGAGCTGGTGCCCGAGGCGCGGGTGGCGGTGGCGCACGGCAAGCTCAGCGAGCACGCCCTGGAGCAGGTGATCGTGGACTTCTGGGAGCGCAAGTTCGACGTGCTGGTGTCGACCACCATCGTGGAGACCGGCCTCGACATCCCGAACGCGAACACCCTGATCATCGACCAGGCCGACAAGTACGGGCTGAGCCAGCTGCACCAGCTGCGCGGCCGGGTGGGCCGCGGCCGGGAGCGCGCCTACGCGTACTTCTTCTACGATGCAGACAAGCCGCTCACCGAGACCGCGCACGACCGACTGTCGACCATCGCCGCGAACAACGACCTCGGCTCGGGCATGCAGATCGCGTTGAAGGACCTGGAGATCCGTGGCGCCGGCAACCTGCTCGGCGGCGAGCAGTCCGGGCACATCGCCGGGGTTGGCTTCGACCTGTACCTGCGGATGATCGGCGAGGCGGTGTCCACCTTCCGCGGCGACGTGGCCGAGGGGCAGACCGAGCTGCGGCTGGAGTTGCCGGTCGACGCACACATCCCCGAGGAGTACGTGGAGAGCGAGCGGCTGCGCCTGGAGGCGTACCAGAAGCTGTCGACGGCGGCGTCGCCGACCGCGGCGGATGACGCGATCGACGCCGTGCTCGACGAGCTCACCGACCGGTACGGCGAGCCGCCGCAGCCGGTGCAGAACCTGATCACCGTGTCCCGGCTGCGACGCCGCGCGCAGAAGGCCGGCCTCAGCGAGCTGGTGGCGATGGGGCAGAACCTGCGGGTGGCGCCGGCCGAGCTGCCCGACTCGCTGCAGGTGCGCCTGCAGCGGATGTACCCGGGCTCCCGGCACTTCGCGCAGACCGCGTCGATATCCGTGCCGCTGCCGAAGGCGGGCGGCGAACCAGTGGATGACGCGGCGCTGCTGTCCTGGGCGGCGAACCTGCTCGACTCGATCTTCCCGGCCTCGGTGATCGCCCCGGTGGCCACCGACGCCGCCTCCTGACCCCCGAGTGACATCTCAGGAAGGGCCGTGACACCATGGGACACATGACGGATGTCGCCGCCCCCAGCCCCGCCGAACCCACCGCGCTCGATACCTTGGTGACCGAGTTCTCGCGCCTGCGCGACCCCGAAACTGGCTGCGTCTGGAACCGGCAGCAGACCCACGAGTCGCTCGTGCAATACCTGGTCGAGGAGACCTACGAGCTGGTCGAGGCGATCGAAAGCGGCGACCGCGACGGCATGCTCGAGGAACTCGGCGACGTGCTGTACCAGCTGGTGTTCCACGCCGACATCGCGTCCACGACGCCGGGGGAGGGCTTCGACATTCAGGATGTCGCGGCGCACGTCACCGAGAAGATGATCCGCCGGCATCCGCATGTCTACGGCGACGCCTCCGCCCCCACCGTCGACGAGGTCATCGACGTGTGGACCGCCGCCAAGGACGAGGAGAAGACGCACCGCACCAGCGTGCTCGACGGCGTCCCGCTCGGCATGCCGAGCCTGGCGCTGGCCGACAAGCTGCTCAGCCGGGCGGAGCGGGCCGGCCTGATCGACGCGAACGCTCCGGCCGCGGTGAACGTGCAAACCGAGGATGAGCTGGGCCCGTTGCTGCTCGCGATCGTGGCCTCCGCCCGGGCGAACGGGCTCGACGCCGAGCGAGCACTGCGCACGACGCTGCGCGAGCTGCAGCGGGAGATCCGCGATGCCGAGCCGGCCGGGACCCCCGAAAGTTAACCGAACGGCTGGACGGGCCGCCAGCTGAAGTCCGTAGTTCGGTCCTTGCTGCGGCGAGCGAAGGGCCGAATTCCAGACCTCACCGGCTGCCGGCGGCACCAGCCCGTGTGAGCGTGCCCGGACGGCGGAACCGGCAGATCCGCCGCGCAGAACGGCAGCATTTCGCTGTGACACGCCGTGCGGCGGCAGCGCTGCGCGGCGTGGCGCCGCGAATCGCTGCCGTACTGCGCGCACGCACAGGCACCGACAGGGTGCCTGACCTGTGGTCGGGTTTCCCGGACGGGTCGGGAGCGACGCCCCTGCCGCTCGGGAACGGCCACTGCCTAGCGTTGGGCCAGGCGGCCGGCCCCGGCCCGAATGAGGAGGACCCAGATGAAAACTCGAACCGGTGCGATGACTGCCGTCGGCGTGCTGATGCTGGCCAACGGGCTGGCCATCGGTGCGCCCTGGATCATCTCGGAATTCGCCTCCGCCACCGAGGTCACCTTCCTGGACACGGTGAGCGACTGGCGGTATGCCGCGTTCAACACCCTGTACCTGATCGCCGCGATCGGTTTCGTGGCGGCCGCGCCGACCCTGACCAGCTGGGTCGGTCGCGACGGCCGCTCGCTGCCCGGATGGCTCGTGCCGGTGATGTCGGTCGCGGCAGCCCTGCAGGCCTGCACGCTGTATACCCAAGCCGTCGTCAGCCCATTCCTGCTCGAGGTTGCGCCGATCGCGTTGACCACCGAGGACGGCGGGGCGTTCGCCATCAGCATGTCGGCCATCTGGATCGTCTGGATCGCGGCACTCACGACGCTTGCGGTTATCGGCTGGCAGCGGAAGGTCATGCCGGCGCCGGCTGCGGTGGTGATGATCGTCGGCGCCCTCGTCATCCCGATCTTCGGACCGATCGGCAGCATCCTGGTCGGCGGTGCGCTGGCGTGGACAGCGTGGTCGCGTCGGGTGAGTGTCGCGCTCCAGCCCGCCGCCGCCCTGGCGTAGATAGGATTCCGGCATGAGCGGCGCTGCAGCCCACCCGATCAAGGCCCCGCGCCTCGGTGGGCTCGCGGCGCGGCTGCCGCTGTGGAGCCTGGTTGCCGGGCTCGTCATCTCCGTGCTCGCGGTCGGGCTGGCGATCGGCATTCCACTCGGTGGCACCGACACTGTGCTCAGCCGCATCGCTGTCGTCTCGTTCGTCGTGGGAATGACTGCGCTCGCCATGAGCGGGGCTGCACTGCTGCAACAGGATGCCGCGCACCCGATGGGCTGGTGGCTGATCACAGCCGGGCTCGCCGGCCTGGTCTCCACTCTGGTTGCCGGCGGCGCCGTCGTCGGGGTGCGGAACGGTGCCGACGTGCCGATCGCGTTCGCCTGGAGCAGCAACTGGGTGTGGATCCCGGCGCAGTTCGCCGTACTGGAGCTGCTGCTGCGCTTCCCGACCGGTCGGCTGCCGAGCCGGGCCTGGCACGCCGTCGAGGTGCTGCTGGTCGGGTGGAGCGTCTGGGCGATCACCGTCACCGCCCTGCTGCCCGGACCATTGGGATCCGACCCCCTCGCCCACCTGAATAACCCGTTCGGCTGGGTCGCGGCATCCGAATTCCTGAACCTTGCGCTGGCCCCGACGTTTCTGGCCATCCCGGTGCTGACCGTGCTGTGCGCCAGCGCGATGCTGTGGCGGTGGTTCCGCAGCCCCGCCGCGGAGCGCCAGCAGCTCAAATGGATCCTGGCTGCGGCGCTCTTCCTCGCCATTGTCACCCCGTTCGCGAGTCTCGGCGACGTGATGCAGCTCGCAGAGGCCGCCGGGTATCTGCTGCTCCCAGCGGCGCTGATTGTCGCCGTGCTGCAGGCTGACCTCTGGGAGCTGGGCCGGGTAGTGCGGCGTTCCCTGGTCTACGCCGGCGCCACCGCGGTGCTTGCCGGCTGTTACCTCATCATCGTGCTCGCGCTGGACGGCGCGACCACACCCGTCATCGCCGCCGTCGTCGTCGCCGCGCTGGCCCTTCCGGTGAAGAACTTCTTCCACCGGCTGCTGGAGCGCATCCTGTTCGGCGAACGCGGCGACCCGGCCAGGGCGGTGGCGAAACTGTCGGAGTCACTGCACCGGGAATCCCCGTCGCTGGCTCAGACGGTCGTCACCCAGCTCGCCGATTCACTGAGGCTGCCCTTCGTCGCGCTCGAGGATGCAGACGGCGTGCAGCTGGCGGCCTCGGGCACACCGGGCACCGAGGCGGCCAGGCTCCCTCTGCTGGTGAACGGCGTCGAAACCGGATGGCTGGTCGCGCACGAGCGGGCGTCGGGGGAGGGGCTGGATGCCAAGGACCGGCGACTGCTGGCGATGGTCGCCACCCAGGCAGGGCTCGCCGTTCGCACCGAGAGCCTGACCGCTGACCTCCGCAGCAGCTTCGCCCGGCTGGCCACCGTTCGCGAAGAAGAACGCGCCCGCCTGCAACGCGACCTGCACGATGAACTGGGCCCGAGCCTCGCCGGCATCGTGCTGCAATCCGAGGCGGCCCGGAACCTCGCCCGGAACCCGGCGAACGGAGCCGCAGCGAACTCGACCGGCCAGCTCGACGCGGTGCTGGCGAGCATCGGAGCCAACGCCGAAACGCTGGTTCAGGATGTCCGGCGCATCATCGACGGACTCCGGCCGGCTTCGCTGGACTCGACGGGCCTCGGGTCTGCCATCAAGGAGGCCGCCGGGCGCGTGGCATCCGATGTCCCGTGCGAACTGGACGTGCCGGACCACCTGCCGGGATTACCGTCGGAGGTCGAAGTCGCCGTGTTTCGGGTCACCCTGGAAGCGGTATTGAACGCAACCCGGCACGCGGCAGCAGGGCGAATCCGCGCCCGCATTGTGCAGTCCGGTGCAACCGTCGTGGTGACGGTCGAGGATGATGGCATCGGGATGCGCGGCGCCGAACCCGGCATCGGCATGCGATCGATGCGGGAACGGGTGGAATCAGTGGGCGGTGAATTGCTGGTCGGCCCCGGCGAGCACGGCCGAGGGAGTAGCGTGGTGGCCCGAATCCCGGTGGGAACCGCATGAGCATCAGGGTGATTCTGGCGGATGACCACCAGGTGTTCCTTGACGGTCTGACCCTGCTGCTCGAGACGACGGATGGCGTGGATGTTGTCGGCACGGCGCGGGACGGCGTGCAACTTCTTGAGTTGGCCGGCCGGACGGAGTTCGACGTCGCGGTCGTCGACCTCGACATGCCGGAACTCGACGGCGCGGCGGCCACCGCCGGGCTGCTCCAGCGGTGGCCGGATGCCGCCGTCCTCATCCTGACGATGCACGACGACGATGCGTCCCTGCTCCGCGCACTGCGCAGCGGTGCCAGCGGGTACATCCTGAAGGGCGCCGGCCACGGGTCAATCGTGCGGGCGATCCTCGGGGCAGCCGAGGGCGATACCGTTTTCACCGGTCGCGCCGGACGTGCCGTGCGCGACGTCATGCAGAATGCGCCGGCGACGGTGCCGCACGGCCTGACCGCGCGCGAGTTCGAGTTGCTCGCGCACGTGGCATCCGGGGCGGACAACAGCAGCATCGCGTCGTCGCTGTTCCTGTCGATCAAGACCGTGCAGAACACTGTGAGCATGCTGATGAGTAAGCTCGGCGCCGGCTCGCGGGCGCACCTGGTCGCGCTCGCGCGGGACATGGGGGTCGGCGGGTGAGCCCCATCAGAGAGCCCGAACAGAGACAGCCACCCGCCTGACCCGAAGACCAGGCGGATGGCTGAGCGTTCTCGCTACAACCCGAATGTATGAGAAACGCAACCGGTACACCGAACTGCGGGCACAACGCCTGGACTACCCGATCCAGACGTGCCACTACTGCAGCCGGTACGTAACCGGAACTCACGATTCTACTGGAATCGATGCCGATAAGCCAAACACCCGCTGGGCCGCGGAGACAGGCCGCCGAGACGGCCCCGCGGCCCGTGACAGAATCGACGGGTGGCTAGCCAGGTAAACCCCCCGCGCGGGATGCGCGACTTTCTCCCCGCAGACAAGGCCAGACGAGAGCGGGTGCTCGGCGTCATCCGCGACACCTACCGTGCCCACGGCTTCGACGAGATCGAGACGCCGGTCATGGAGGACAGCTCCCGCCTGCACGCCGGCCTCGGCGGCGACAACGAGAAACTCGCCTTCGGCATCCTGAAGCGCGGCCTCACCCACGACGACCTGCAGGCGGCCACCGAACCGCTGGATCTGACCGACCTCGGCCTGCGCTTCGACCTGACCGTTCCGCTCGCCCGGTTCTACGCCACCCACCGCGCCGACCTGCCGCCGGTGTTCCGCGCCATCCAGATCGGCGCCGTCTGGCGGGCCGAACGGCCGCAGAAGGGCCGCTTCCGCCAGTTCATGCAGTGCGACATCGACATCATCGGCGACGCCGGGCCGCTCGCCGAGATCGAGCTGATCACGGCGACATCCGCAGCACTCGATGCGCTCGGTCTGGACCGGTACACGATCCGGATCAACGACCGCCGCATCCTGACCGGGCTGCTCAGCCACTGGAACGTGCCGGCCGACCAGCACGAACGCGCGCTGATCGCCATCGACAAGCTCGACAAGATCGGCGCCGAGGGTGTGGCCGCCGAACTCGCCGAGCTCGGCATCGCCACCGACGGCCTCGCCGCAGCCCTGGCGACCGAGGGCTGGAACCTGCTGGACGCCGCCCCGGAATGGCTCGACCTCGACGCATACCGGGCGCTGCTCGACTTGCGCGCCGCGGTACCGGGCAGCGAGCTCATCTTCGACGCGACCCTGGTGCGCGGCATGGGCTACTACACCGGCACCATCTTCGAGATCGCCCACCCCGACCTCGGCTACTCGCTCGGCGGCGGCGGTCGCTACGACGGCATGATCGGCCGGTTCCTCGGCAGCGACGTGCCCGCCACAGGATTCTCGCTCGGCTTCGAGCGGCTGGTCGACCTGGTGCACCTGGATGACAGCAGCCAGCCGGATGCCGTGGCGCTGCTGCACGACGCGGCCGCCGCGCCGGCGGCACTTGGCCGGCTGAAGGCGGAACTGGTCGGGCAGGGCCACCGGGTGCGGCTCGAGCGCAAGCCGAAGAACGTGAAGACCACGCTCGACCGGCTCGCGGCCGAGGGCTTCACCCACTTCGCCTTCGTGACCGACGGCGCCACCGCGGCCGACCTTGAGCTGCGCGCGCTCGGTTGAGCGCTCTAACACTTGATTCCGGATGTCGCATGCCCACGACATCCGGACGCTAACATCAACTCGTGGCGCACATCAGCATTACCCGGCCGCGCGAAGACGACCTGCCCGCGGTCGCCGCGCTGGCCTGGCCGGAGACCGCCGTGCGCCGAACGAAGCACGACACGGTGCGCGGCTGGTTCGACCTCGGCCAGCTGGTGATCGCCAAGCACGACGGTCAGGTCGTGGGCCTCATCGTGGCCGACGAGTCGTTCTTCGACCAGACGTTCGTGCGGCACCTGGCGGTCGCCGAGAACCACCGCCGGCTCGGCCTCGGAACGGCGCTGCTTCGTGCCACCACCGAGCGAATCAGAACCGAGCGGCTGTTCACCGCCACCCGCGAATCGAACTTCCCGATGCGGATGCTGCTCGCCTCGCTGCACTGGGAGAACGTCGGAACCGTGCGCGGCATCGACGATGGCGCATCCGAGATGTTCTACCGGGCGCCGCTCGCCGCCGAGGACGCCAGCCCCCCGTCTAGCGCCCGCCCCGGCGGCGCGGGTAGCGTCGAGGCATGACCAGAATCCCGTTCGACCAGCTCCTGACCAGCCAGATCGGCAACGAGTTCGCCGCGTCGCAGCAGTACATCGCGATCGCGGTCTGGTTCGATGACCACGACCTGCCGCAGCTCGCCCGGCACTTCTACCGGCAGTCAGTCGAGGAACGCAACCACGCGATGATGCTGGTGCAGTACCGGGTCGACCGTGATCTCGGGGTGACGATTCCCGGCGTGGAGGCACCCCGCACCGACTTCGCCAGCGTGGTCGAGCCGATCGCGTTGGCACTGGCGCAGGAAAAGCAGGTCACCGGTCAGATCGAGGCGCTGTTCCGTGCCGCGCGCGAGGAAGGCGACGCGCTCGGCGAGCAGGCGATGCTCTGGTTCCTCAAGGAGCAGGTCGAGGAGGTCGCGTCGATGACCACGCTGCTCACCATCGCCGAGCGCGCCGGAGACAACTACTTCGACATCGAGAACTTCATCGCCCGCGAAACCGTCGGCGATCACGGCAAGTCGACGGATGGCCCGCAGGCGGCAGGCGGCGCCCTGTAGCCATCGCGCGTTCCAAGCCGCCGACTAGGATTGCCAGCGGGCATCCCGCCCCATCCGCAAGCTCTGAAGGAGACTTTTGTGTCGTTGATCGAGGCCGTTGGCGCCCGTGAAATCCTTGACTCCCGTGGCAACCCGACCATCGAGGTCGAGGTTCTGCTCGAAGACGGCACCGTGTCGCGTGCCGCAGTCCCGTCCGGGGCATCCACCGGCGCGTTCGAAGCCTACGAGCTGCGCGATGGCGACCAAGACCGCTACCTGGGCAAGGGCGTCCTGAAGGCCGTCGACGCCGTGCTCGACGAGCTCGGCCCGGCCATCGAAGGCTTCGAAGCATCCGACCAGCGCCTGATCGACTCGGCCCTGATCGAGGCTGACGGCACCGAGAACAAGTCGAACCTCGGCGCCAACGCCATCCTCGGCGTCTCGCTCGCCGTCGCCAAGGCCGCCGCGGACTCCGCCGACCTGCCGCTGTTCCGCTACATCGGCGGCCCGAACGCTCACGTGCTGCCGGTGCCGATGCTCAACGTGATCAACGGTGGCGCGCACGCCGACACCAACGTCGACATCCAGGAGTTCATGATCCTGCCGATCGGCGCCGAGTCGTTCAGCGAGGCGCTGCGCTGGGGCGTCGAGACCTACCACGCCCTCAAGTCGCAGCTGAAGGGCAAGGGCTTCTCCACCGGACTCGGCGACGAGGGCGGTTTCGCCCCCAACCTGGACAGCAACCGGGCCGCGCTCGACCTGCTGATGGACGCCATCAGCCAGGCCGGCTTCACCCCGGGCACCGACATCGCGCTCGGCCTCGACGTCGCTTCCACGGAGTTCTTCGAGAACGGCAAGTACACCTTCGAGGGCAAGCAGGTTACCGCAAGCGACCTGACCGCGTACTACACGGAACTCGTTGCCGCGTACCCGCTGGTCTCGATCGAAGACCCGCTGGCCGAAGACGACTGGGAAGGCTACGACCAGCTCACCCGCGAGCTCGGCTCGAAGGTGCAGATCGTGGGCGACGACCTGTTCGTCACCAACCCGGCCCGTCTGGCCGACGGCATCCGCAAGGGAGCCGCCAACTCGATCCTGGTGAAGGTCAACCAGATCGGAACCCTCACCGAGACGCTCGATGCAGTGGCCCTGGCACAGCGCAGCGGCTACACCGCCGTGCTGTCGCACCGCTCCGGCGAGACCGAAGACACCACGATCGCCGACCTCGCCGTGGCCACCAACGCCGGCCAGATCAAGACGGGCGCCCCGGCGCGTTCCGAGCGGGTTGCCAAGTACAACCAGCTGCTGCGCATCGAAGAGGAACTGGCGGATGCCGCGGTCTACGCGGGTCGCAGCGCCTTCCCGCGGTTCACCGCCTAGATTCGAGGTATGAACAAGCGGCAGAAGACGACTCGGGTACCGGTCGCTCTGCCGCAGACCGAAGGGGGGCCAGGGAGTTGGCTGCGCGGCATCCGACTCTCTGGCTTCACCTTTTCGGTGCTGTTCCTGCTGATCGCCGCGATCGTGGTGTTGGCGCCCGGACTGCGGGTGCTGATCGAGCAGCAGCAGCAGATCGCGGCGCTCCGCGATGCGGTTGACGTGCAGGAGGACACCGTCGAGGAGCTGGAGGGTGAGGTCGCCAGGTGGAGCGACCCGGCCTATCTGGAGGCTCAGGCACGCGCCCGGCTTTATTATGTTTACCCGGGCGAACTGAGCTACCTCGTGATCGACGATGGCCAGACTCAGACCACCAGCAACGGTCTTCCCATCAGTGACGAGATCCAAACCACCCGAGTGGACTGGATGTCGTCAATGCTGTCTTCCGTGTTCATCGCGGGCCTGACGGATGTGCCGGCCGACCAGCTGGGCGCCCCCGAACCGCAAGGAACCACCCCGTGACCACCCCACCGTTTGACCCGCCCACCGAGGCCGACATCCGCACGGTGTCGCACCAGCTGGGCCGGCCGGCGCGCAACGTGATCGGCATCGCCGCGCGCTGCGTCTGCGGCAATCCGACCGTGGTGTCGACCAAGCCGCGGCTGGATGACGGCACGCCGTTCCCCACCCTGTACTACCTGTGCCACCCGGCCGCGACCGCGGCGATCTCCACACTGGAGGCCGAGGGCGTGATGCCCGAGCTGGCGGCGCTGCTCGTCGGCGATGTCGCGGCCGCGTACCAGGCCGCGCACGAGGCGTACCTGGCCGACCGGGAGAGCATCGAGGTCGTGCCAGAGATCGCCGGCATCTCGGCCGGCGGCATGCCCAGCAGGGTCAAGTGCCTGCACGCGCTGGCCGGGCACGCGCTGGCTGCCGGTCCCGGCGTCAACCCGATCGGCGACCTCGCCCTGGAGCGCGCCACCTGGAGCCCCGCCGTCTGCGAGTGCGTGTCGTACGAGGACCAGGCATGAGGCGACGGGCCGCGGCAATAGCGGCGGCCCTCGTGGCGACCGCGACGGTCGCCGCCCTCGGCGTGACCAGCGCGGAGCCCGCCGCCGCCGACCAGGTGCGTGAGCTGCAGTACTGGCTCGACGACTACGGCATCCGCGACGCCTGGGCCACCACCCAGGGTGAGGGTGTCACCATCGCCGTGATCGACTCCGGGATCGACAGCGGCCACCCCGACCTCGACGGGGCCGTCATCGGGGGAGCGGACTTCTCCGGACTCGGCACCGCAGACGGGCAGAAACCGGTCGGGTCGTCAGAGTCGAACGGGCACGCCACCATGGTGGCCTCCCTCGCCGCCGGACGCGGCACCGGGGCAAGCGACGGCGTGATCGGGGTCGCCCCCCGCGCCTCGCTGCTGTCGCTGTCCATCGGCTTCGGCGAGGGATCCCGCGGCTCCGACGAGCAGATCGCCGACGCGGTGCGCTGGGCGGTCGACAACGGCGCAGACGTCATCAACATGTCGCTCACCCGCAACACCCTCGACTGGCCGACCAGCTGGGACGACGCCTTCCTCTACGCCATGCAAAACGACGTGATCGTGGTGGCTGCCGCCGGCAACCGCGGCAGCGGCACCGTGTCGGTGGGAGCGCCGGCAACGATGCCCGGCGTGCTTACCGTGGCCGGGGTCAGCCGGGAGGGAATCGCCAGCTTCGACGCGTCATCCCAGGGCATCACCATCGGCGTGGCGGCGCCCAGCGAAGACCTCGTCGGCGCCACCCCCGGCGGCGGCCACGTGCTCTGGCAGGGCACCAGCGGCGCCACCCCGATCGTGGCCGGGCTCGCCGCGCTGGTGCGGGCGGCGCATCCGGAACTGGATGCCGCGAATGTGATCAACCGCATCATCGCCTCCGCGGATGATGCCGGTTCGCCCGGCGCCGACCCGATCTACGGCAATGGCCTCATCGACGCCGCCGAGGCGGTATCTGGCGGCGTCCCGGCTGTCACGGCCAATCCGATGGGCGACCTCGCCGACTGGATTCGGCTGCACCGACGCGCCGAAACCCAGCCGGAGTCCACCCCTGACGCGATTGCGCCGCTGCCCGAGCCCTCTCCGATTCCGGAGGAAACGGGCGAGCCCGATGCTGCAAGTTCGCAGACAATTCTCCCGGGGGTAAACTTGATGCGTCTTGTGGGCGTTCCGATGGCGGTCCTTACCGGTTTCGGTGCGCTCTTCATCATTCTCGTCGCTGCTGCCGTCCTCCATGTGAGGTCTATCCGCAAGCGATAGGGACCGTTGTGAACTTGAAGCTTTTCTAGGAGATATCTACTCGTGCCCAAAATCCTGATCGTCGGCGGCGGCTATGCCGGTTTCTACACGGCATTGAAGCTCGAGAAATGGCTCAAGTCCGGCGAGGCCGAGGTGACGGTGGTTGATCCCCTTCCCTACATGACCTACCAGCCCTTCCTGCCTGAGGTCGCGGCCGGCTCCATCGAGGCCCGCCACGCCGTGGTCGCGCACCGTCGCCACCTCGAGAAGACTCGGGTCATCACCGCGAAGGTCACCCACATTGACCACGCCACCAAGACCGCCACGATCGAGCCGGAAGACGGCGACGCCTACCCGTTCGAGTACGACATCGTCGTGGTCACCGGTGGTTCGGTGTCGCGCACCTTCCCGATCCCGGGCGTCGCTGACAACGCGATCGGCCTGAAGACGATCGAAGAGGCCGTTGCCATCCGCGACCGCGTGATCAGCAACTTCACCAAAGCCGCGGCGCTGCCCGCCGGTCCCGAGCGCGATCGCCTGCTCACCTTCGTGGTCGTCGGCGGCGGCTTTGCCGGCATCGAGGTATTCGCCGAGCTGCGGTCGCTCGCAAGCGGCCTGCTGAAGCGCTTCCCCGAAATCGAGTTCGACGAGACCAGCTTCCACCTGATCGAGGCAATGGGCCGCATCATGCCCGAGGTGTCGCTCGAGACCAGCCACTGGGTGCTCAAGAACCTTGCCCAGCGCGGCGCCGAGGTGCACCTCGACACGCAGCTCACCTCCGCGGTCGACGGCGTGATCGAGACCTCCAGCGGCGACCGGTTCGAGTCCGACGTGATCGTCTGGACCGCCGGCGTGATGGCAAACCCCCAGATCGTGCGCAACACCGACCTGCCGGTCGAAGAGCGTGGACGCATCGTCACCCGCCCCGACCTGCGCGTCGGCACCGCCGACGAGATCGTCGAGGGCGCCTGGGCTGCCGGTGACATCTCCGCCGTGCCCGACCTCACCGGCGGTGGCGTCGGCGGCTTCTGCGTGCCGAACGCCCAGCACGCGGTGCGTCAGGGCAAGCTGCTCGCGAAGAACCTCGTGGCCGTGCTGCGCGACGAAACCCCGAAGGACTACGTCCACAAGAACATCGGTGCGGTCGCCGGCCTCGGCCTCGGCATCGGCGTCTTCCAGTCCGGCAAGTTCGCGGTCAAGGGTGTGCTCGCCTGGTTCATGCACCGCGGCTACCACGGCCTCGCCATCCCGATGTGGGAGCGCAAGATCCGGGTCTTCATCGGCTGGTTCGACAACTTCTTCCTCGGCCGCGACATCGTCGCGCTGCCTGCCGTGCAGGAGCCGCGCGCGAAGTTCGAAGAGTTCGCTTCCCGGCCGCGCGTCTAGCGCGACCTGAGCTGGGGCCCGTCACCACTGGTGGCGGGCCCCCGCTGTTTCCCGCCGGTAGCTGATCTCGCGAGACAGTGCTCTCGCGCGACCCCGAGCCGCGCGCGCGGGCCGCAGTGGCAGTCGGCGCTTCCCCGCCGCCCGAACCGACTCATTCAGGAGCCCCCGAGCGCGCCGGGGACAGGCCCGGCGGGGCGCCTTCGCTGGTTCCCGCCGGTAGGCTGACGGCAGGCCCCGGTGGCCCAATTTGGCAGAGGCATGCGACTTAAAATCGCAGAGTTAAGGGTTCGAGTCCCTTCCGGGGCACTTCTTCGGCGTTGACGCAGCTGAGGTCTGCCGTTTGGTTGTTGGCGGGGCGCGCGAAGGACCGAATGCCAGACCTCACCGCTGAGTGGTGAACTTGAGCTAGTTCGCGGGCTCGACGAAGCGCACCCACGCCCACGTCGCCAGCATGACCGCTCCGGATGCCGCGGCGAGCAGGAAGGCGCCGACGATAAGCGGCACCTGGCCCGGCATCAGCACCAGCGCGGCAAGGGTCACGATCGCGAACGTGGAGGCCGCCCAGACCGGCTTCGACCAGGCGTAGACCAGGCGACCGGGCAGGGCACGGATCGGCAGGGTCAGCAGCACCACCGAGCCGAAGCCCGCCAGGCAGATCGCCGCAAGAGTCTCGCTCGCCACCGACGCCCAGAACCCCTCAACATCCCCGAGCCCGGATCCCAGTGCCCACGCGCCGGACGCCAGCAGGGTCAGCACCGCCAGCTGCGCCAGCCCGATCATCGCGCGCGACAGCCGGGGAGCGGCCAGCGGCACGGTGGCCGCGATGATGATGCCGAGGATCACCGGCGGTTCAATCCCGATGACGCGGGAGGCGAGGGCGGCCAGCGCCGCTAGTGCCAAGTATCCGGGCACGAACCGCAACCAGGTCTGCGCACCCAGCCAGCGGCCGCTGAGCCAGGAGCTCAGGGCGATGCCGACTCCGTTCAGGATGACAAGGCCCAACCCGATCGAGGCGACCAGGCGCAGGTATCGGGGCTCCGGCTGGATACCTCCGGACAGCGCGGCGAGCACCGCCATGCCCACGATCGAGCCGGCCACCACGACCCAGGGCTTCACCAGTGGGCTGTCGTCGTCGTCGTCGGCGGACACCGCCTGATTACGTCCGGTCAGCCGCACCCGCCAGCGCAACCGGTCGGCCACGAGCGGGTACAGCGCCCGCAACGGCAACGCGAAGAGCAGGATGAACGCCAGCGCCAGCAGCGGCGCGATCAGCCAGTTGCCGCGCTCCAGCATCTGCTCGAACGTGGGGATCTCGGCGCCGAACCAGGTGGGCGTGCCCCAGTTCGATCCGGGCAGCGGCCCGTCCGATGCCGACGGGTCAGACGGCAGCGCTGGTGGCTCGGTGGCATCCGGGGTCTCGGAGGGAACCGGGACCGGAACAGGTGCGGGTGCCGGCGCAGGAGTGGGCTCCACGGTCGGGCTCGGCGTCTTGGTGGCACCCGGTCGCGGTGTGGCCGCGGCCGGACCGAACGCCACCGTCACCGGCGCGCTCACGGAGCTGTAGTTGCCAGCCGCGTCGCGTTGCAGTGCCTGTATCGCGTGGCTTCCGACGGGGATGCCGGCCACCTCGCAGCTCCAGTGGCCGGCGACGACGGTCACCGAGCAGAAGCGCTCCTGGTCGACGAAGACATCGACCGTGCCGCCCGACTCACCCGTGCCGGCGAAGGTGACCGCCGGGGCATCGATGCGCGTGCCGGCTGCGGGGGAGGTGACCACCGGCGGTTCCGGAGCGGTGCGGTCGATGATCACGGTCATGGGTCCCGACGCGCCCGAGAAGTTGTCCGTGCCGGGTTCGCCCTGCCGCGCCGTCGCCGTGTAGGTTCCGTCGGGCAACGACCCAGAGCTGCCCAGCGCGCACGACCAGTAGCCGTTCGGCAGCACTGCGGGGCAGTCCTGCGAATACGCCGACGGCCCAGACAGCGTCACCCGGATCGCGGCGTGCGGGTAGCCGATTCCGCTCACCAGTCCGGTACTGCGCACCGGCTCCGGGCCGTCGATCACGGGCGGGCCGAGCACCTTCACCGTGGCGGTCGCCGAGTCGACGACGGCTCCGCCCGGGTTGGTCTCGTCGAACTGCAAGGTGATCGCGCCGTTCGGAACGCTTGCCGGGCGGCACTCCCAGGCCCCGCCCGCCACCACGGTCTGACAGATCGGGTCTGCGGTGGCGGGGCTGGTCATGCGCACCGTCACGGTGTGACCGGTCGTGGCGGTGCCGGCCGGGGCGATGGAGTTCGCGCCCACGAACGAGGCGGGAGCGGTGACGGTGAGCGAGTCGGGGTTCACCGACGGGCTTGGTGACGGCGTGGTGAGCGGCTGCACTGTCTCGGTGCGCCCAGTCTCGTCCGGCGACTCGGTGGTGGCGTACGCGGGGCCGGTAGCACCCACAAAAAGCCCGACGAGGGCCAGAAAAGCCACCAGCCGGGCGAGCGCGTTCACACCCGACGGGCGGGTCGAACGGATCGGGTCGTTCGCGACGTAAGGGTGCACCGTAGCGTCTACCCTAGGTGCCACGACCCCGGCGGTCGAAACGCCGAGTCGTAATGAGACGGACTTTGCCGTAACAATTCGGCAACGCGCACGCTGCACACCCCAGCTCAGACCGTCCGACGTCGCAGCGTGATGGAGCCGAGGGCGATCGCAGCCACCGCGAACGCCACCACCGCCGCCAGATGCCACAGCACCGTCTCGGTTCCGTTCGGGTCGGTCGACACCGAGTTCAGTGCCGAGATGGCGTGGGAGAGCGGTAGCCAGTTCGAGATTGCCTCGAGCGGCTCTGGCATCTGGTCGCGGGGGACCAGGATGCCGCCGAGCAGGATCTGCGGGATGACGAACGCCGGCATGAACTGCACGACCTGGAACTCGGTGTTCGCGAACGCGCTGGCCAGCAACCCCAGGGTCGTGCCGAGCACGGCGTCGGTGACGGCGACGAGGATGAGCAGCCAGGGCTCACCCTGCACCTCCAGCCCGCACACCCAGACCGCATAGGCGACCGCGATGGAGGCCTGCGCCACGGCGAGTAACCCGAAGGCGAGCGTGTAACCGGCGATGAACTCGAACTTGCCGAGCGGCATCGCCAACAAGCGCTCCAGCGTGCCGCCGCGGCGCTCGCGAAGCGTGGTGATGCTCGTGATCAGGAACATGACGGTGAACGGGAACAGCCCGAGCATGGCGGGCCCCACCTGTTCGAACACCGGGGTGTTCACGAAGATCCAGGCCATTAGCCCGAGCAGCAGGCTCGGCACGAGCAGCAGCAGCACGATGGTGCGCGGATCGTGCCGGATCTGGGTAAGCACCCGGCCGGTGGTGGCGAGGATGCGGCGAAGGTTCATGCCGCCCCCTCGGCCGGCTGCTGGTCCCGGCGGGCGATGAGCGTGAGGAACGCGCTCTCTGCGTCGGTGCTGCCGGTGCTCTCGAGCAGACCCGCCGGGGTCTCATCGGCCAGGATCTCGCCTGCCCGCATCAGCAGCAGTCGGTCGCAGCGGATGGCCTCGTCCATCACATGGCTGGAGACCAGCAGGGTGTTGCCCTGCTCGGCCAACCGGCGGAACAGGGTCCAGAGCTGCACGCGTAGTACGGGGTCGAGGCCGACGGTCGGCTCATCGAGCACCAGCAGCTCCGGCGCACCGAGCAGCGCGGCCGCGAGTGAGGCCCGGCTGCGCTGGCCGCCCGAGAGTGAGCTGACCAGCTGCTCGGTCTGGCCGGCGAGGTCTGTCTCGAGGATCACCCGCTCGATATCCGACTTCGGCGCACCGAGCACCGCCCGAAAGTACGACAGGTTCTCGCGCACCGTCAGGTCGTCGTAGACGCTGACGTCCTGGGTGACGTAGCCGATGCGGTTCCGGAGCGCCGGGCTGCCGGCGGGCAGCCCGAGCACGCTGACCTGCCCGCTGACCCGGCGCTGCACGCCCATGATGGCGCGCATCAGGCTGGTTTTGCCGCTGCCGCTCGGCCCGAGGAGTCCGACCAGGCTGCCGCGGGGCACCGTCACGGTGACGCCTCGCACGGCGCCGACGGAGGATCCGCGGTCGACGGTGAGATCAACCGTGGCGATCGCGGCATCCGAAATATGCTCCATGTCGTGAACATTGGCCCGACCGTCACGGGGTGTCAAGGGATGCCGGCACGCCCCTGCTGGGCAGCCGATCAACACCCCGTGCAGCCCGCGAGTCTGCTTTGAGTGTGATGTTAACCGGCGGGAGGTGAGTGCCACTCCTTTATAGTTTTGGTATGGAAATCCTCATCGTCATCGGCATCATCGTGCTGCTCGTCGTCATCATCGGTATCTACCTGTGGGCGACCTACAACTCGCTGGTGACGCTGAATGTTCGGGTGGACGAGGCATGGAGCGACATCACCGTGCAGCTGAAACGGCGCGCCGACCTCATCCCGAACCTGATCGAATCGGTCAAGGGCTATGCCGCCCACGAGAAGTCCGTGTTCGAGAATGTGACCAGGGCACGCGCGGAAACGCTGTCCGCGCAGACGCCGGGCGAGGCATCCGCTGCTGAGAACCACATGCACCAGGCGCTGAAGTCGATCTTCGCCGTCGCCGAGGCGTACCCGCAGCTTCAGGCCAGCCAGAACTACCTGCAGTTGCAGGGCGAGCTGGTCGACACCGAGGACAAGATCCAGGCGTCGCGTCGGTTCTACAACGGCGGGGTGCGAGAGCTGAACACCAAGATCAAGATCTTCCCGAACACCCTGTTCGTGCGCGGCCTCGGCTTCGGCGAGCGGGAGTTCTTCGAGGTCGACGATGCCTCCGCGATCGCCGAACCGCCCCGCGTGCAGTTCTAGTTCAGCATCCGGTGTGACCCCGCGATCGGCTCTGATGAGCCGAACGGCGACCACACCTCTCTCGTAGAAAAGCGACCATGTATAGCGCCATAGCCCGGAACAAGCGGAACACCGTTCTGATCATGCTGCTGTTCCTGGTGATCATCGCGGCGCTCGGCTTCCTCGCCAACTACCTGTGGGGCGGCGGCGACTGGACGATCTTCATCGGCACGATCGTCGGCGCGCTGATCTACGTGCTGATCCAGTACTTCGCGGCGGGCCGGGAAGCGGTCGCGCTGAGCGGCGCCCAGCAGATCACCAAGGCGGACGACCCGCGGCTGTACCGCACCGTGGAGAACCTGGCCATCACGCTCGGGATGCCGATGCCGAAGGTGTACATCATCCACGACGCCGCCCCGAACGCGTTCGCCACCGGCCGTGACCCCGAGCACGCGATCGTCGCCGCCACCTCCGGGCTGCTCGAACTGATGACCGACTCCGAGCTCGAGGGCGTGATGGCGCATGAGATGGGTCACGTCAAGAATTACGACATCCGGGTGACCACCATTGTGTTCGGCATGGTGGTGGCGATCGGATTCCTCGCCGACATCCTGCTGCGCATGTCGTTCTTCGGCGGCAACCGCAATAACAACAACAGCAACCCGATCGTGCTGGTTGCCGGAATCGTCGCCATGCTGGTGGCGCCGCTCGTGGCCACCATGGTGCAGGCCGCCGTGTCCCGCGAGCGGGAGTACCTGGCGGATGCCACCGGCGCACTCACCACCCGCCACCCCGAGGCGCTGGCCAGCGCCCTGCACAAGCTCGGCGAGTACGGCCGGCCGATGCGCCGGCAGAACACGTCGATGGCGCACATGTGGATCAGCGACCCGACCAAGCCCGGCATCGTCGACCGGCTGTTCTCCACCCACCCGCCGATCGGCGACCGGGTGCGGCGGCTGCTCGGCAGCATGGACAAGTTCTAGCAAGCGAGCTAAGTTCTAGCTGGCCAGCACGCGGCCGATGAACTCCAGCACGGCCGGATGAGCAG
Source organism: Salinibacterium sp. ZJ450 (assembly GCF_011751885.2). NCBI lineage: Bacteria > Bacillati > Actinomycetota > Actinomycetes > Micrococcales > Microbacteriaceae > Ruicaihuangia > Ruicaihuangia jiafui. Next base: position 2,568,291 of record NZ_CP061771.1, on the reverse strand, counting down.
GGTTGATCAGATGGCCGCCCGACACGAGCACCTTTCGCGCGTCGGGAAGCGCTTCGGCCAGCCGGTCGTTCGCCAGCCGCAGCGGCACGGCCGAGTCTTCGGCGGAAACCAGCAGGGTCGGCTGCATCATCGCCGCCAGTTCCCGCTCGGTGATGACGAGTGGATTCTCACTGAGGTCAAGACCCTGGCCGGTCAGCTCCGCCAGCACCGCCGGGCTGGTCTCGGAGAACATGTGGTGCAGCTCCCACGGGAATGACTCCCAGGCCTCATCTCCGAGCGCCAGCCGAAGCACAATCTCCGCAGCGGACTCGGGATGCTCAGCGGCCACCTTCAGGATGCTGTTTCGCAGCTGGCCTGCCCACTCGGCTGCCGCGGGGTCCAGAGAGAACACGGCCGGCTCAAGCAAGACCAGCGCCTGAACCCGATCCGGATGCCGGTGCGCGAGTTCGAGCGCAATGAGGCCGCCGGTGCTGCGCCCCACGACGATCGCGCTGCGCGCCGAGAGAGCGTCGAGCAAGCCAACCGCGTCGGCGACGTGCTCGGCCAGATCGAGCGTCGCGGGTGGAGGAGACGGTGCGCTCCGAAGAAAACCCCTCCGGTCGTAGGTGATGCACCTGCCGTAGGCGCTCAACTCCTCCGCAGCGTCTTCCCAGAGCATCGCGGAACTCGGCGTTCCGTGGATGCCGAGCAGGGCGGTGCCGTGACCGCGCTCTTCGTAGTAGAGCTCATTGCCGTTCACCGTGATGCGGGGCACGGCGCCAGCATACGGCCGGTTCAGGGCAACGAGAAGGGGCGTTGGTCGGCGGTCGCCCGCCGGTAGCGTACGGTTGACTGGCACCGGCGCCATTCAGGCGCCCGAGCGAAAGGGCAGAACTATGGCTGACAAGTCGCCCAAGAAATCGTCCGGCAAGACCGTAGCGGCGAAGACGCTGAAAGAGAAGCGCGCCGACAAGAAGACCAAGGGCATCACCCGTGCCGGCAACGACATCACCGACTCGGTGAACAAGAAGCGCTAGCCACTCGGCTAACCCCCGGCAGGCGGCCCGCTCAGGCCGCCGGCCGGCCGTCACGCCAGCCGATCGGCAGGCCGAGGCTGGCCACGGTGTCCGGTGAGGATGTCGCATCCGACCCTTGCACGGCCACCGCATCGACCGCGGCGGCGGCGGTGACCGCCTGCACCCAGCGAGCCGTGTCGTCGGGCTTTCGGCCGGCGTCGACCGCCAGCCAGATCTGGTCTGCGGCGATCCCAGCAACGGATGCCGCCCGCTCGGCCGCATCGCGGGCGCCCGGTCCGAGCCCGAACGCCACGAACACGCTGTGACCCGCCGCCACTCCGGCCGCTCGTGCCGCCAGCGCCGTGCGTCGGTCCTCGACCCGGTTGGTGCCCACCAGGCTGCCGCCCACATGCACCGCGGGGGCGTTCGCGGCCGCCGCCAGTGACCGCGCCACCACGAACGCGTCCTGCTCCGCGCCGACGACGAGCACCAGGTCGCCCGCCCGGCGCAGCGGACTCGGCGGCGCCACCGAGGCTGCCGCGGCTGCGGCTGAACCGAGCGCCGCGGCATCCTGCACCGCCCGACCGGGAAGACCCGCCAGGCCAGCCGCCGACCCAGCCGCCTCCACCGCCACGTCCACCGCCGACGCGGTGGTGAAGGTCAGGTCGTCCATCAACCGGGCGAAGTCGTCGGTGCCGGTCGACACGGCGGGGGAGGGTGCGTCACCGCGCAGTTGTGCCTCCGCGGCATCCGCTTCATCAAGCAACGCGGCGATGCCCACTCTGGTCGACACGTCCAGCAGGCCGGCGTGGACTGCCCGGCGCGGGCGGTCGCCGATCTCCACGGTCACCTCGTAGTACTGGCGGGCGAGGAAGCCCCGGATGCCGCCGACGGTGACCTTCTCGGCGGCGACGATGCGCGCCGCGGACCCGTGCTCGGCGAACACCCGCGAGGTGACGTCATCGAGGCTCTGACCCTCAAGCTGCAATCGTCTCTGCACCGCGCACCACCCCCACCGTTTCGATGTCGACCGCCGCGGAGGTGACCTCCTGGTAGGACAGCACCGGCAGGCCGCCGACCTGCGCCGAGACCAGGCGGCGGATCGCCGGACGCAGCGCCGGGGCACAGACCAGCACGGCGCTGACGCCGCGTGCCTGGACCTTGCCGACGGACTCCTTGAGCGAGTGCAGGATCTGCTCGGTGCGGGACGGGTCGAGCAGGATCTGCGTGCCGAGCTCGGATGGCCGCATGTTCTCGAGCATGCTCTGCTCCAGCGTCGGGTCGATCATGATCACCCGCAGCACGGTGCCGTCGAGGTGCGGGGTGAGCAGCGCCGGGCCAAGCGCCAGCCGGGCCGCCTCGATCAGGGCCTCCGGATCGGTGGTTACCTTGGCGCGCAGCGTCAGCGCCTCGTAGATGCGGGACAGGTCGTTGATCGGCACCTGCTCGAGCAGCAGCCCCTGCAACACCCGCTGCACCTCGGCGAGGGTGAGTAGCCCGGGCACGAGTTCGTCCACCGCGGACGGGTTGACCGTCTTCACACCCTCGGTGAGCACGCGCACGTCTTCCCGGCTGAGCAGGCGGGCCGCGTTGCCGGTGATCACCGACGACAGGTGGGTGACCAGCACCGACACCCGGTCGATCACGGTGGCGCCGGTCATCTCGGCGCTGTGCCGCATCTCGGCGGGCACCCACTTGCCGGCGAGCCCGAATACCGGCTCCACCGTGGAGGTGCCGGGGAGGGCGTCGAGCGAGTCGCCGAGCGCCAGCACCTTGCCGGAGGGTGCGACCCCACGGCCGGCCTCGACGCCGGCGATGCGGATCACATAGGTGGCGGGCGGCAGGTCGACGCTGTCCCTGGTGCGCACCGGCGGCACCACCACGCCCAGCTCCATCGCCACCTTGCGGCGCAGCGCCTTCACCCTGGCGAGCAGGTCGTCGGATGCCCCGGACACGACATCCACCAGGTCGGGCGCCAGCAGGATCTCGAGGGCGTGCACCCGCATCTGCTCGATCAGGTCTTCGGTGGTGTCGGTGCGCGGCGCCGCGATCTGCGCCACCGCCTCCTCTTTGGCCTTCGCCTGCTCGGTGGCCTTGATCCGTTGCGACGCGAACAGCAGCAGCGCTCCGATGATCACGAACGGCACGATCGGCATGCCGGGGATCAGCCCCATCACGATCGCGGCGGCGCCGGCGATCATCAACGCGTTGCGGGACTGACTGAGCTGCGCCGAGGCGGTGGTGCCCATGTCGGATTCCGCGTTCGAGCGGGTGACGATCATGCCGGTGGACACCGCCATCAGCAGCGCCGGGATCTGGGTGACCAGGCCGTCGCCGATGGTGAGCAGCGCGTAGGTTTCGAGGGCCTCGCCGATCTCCATGCCGCGCTGGATCATGCCGATCGCGACGCCGCCGACCAGGTTGATGATGATGATGATGATGCCGGCGATGGCGTCGCCCTTGACGAACTTCGAGGCGCCGTCCATGGCGCCGTAGAAGTCGGCTTCGGCCGAGACTTCGGCGCGGCGTTCCTTTGCCTGCACGTCGGTGATCAGGCCGGCGTTCAGGTCGGCGTCGATGGCCATCTGCTTGCCGGGCATGGCGTCGAGGGTGAAGCGGGCGCCGACCTCGGCCACCCGTTCGGCGCCCTTGGTGACCACCACGAACTGGATCACGACGAGGATCAGGAAGATCACGGCGCCGATGATGATCGAGCCGCCGACGGCGATGTGCCCGAATGCCTCGATCACCTGGCCGGCGTAGGCGTCGCCGAGCACCAGCCGGGTGGATGCCACGTTCAGACCGAGTCGGAACAGGGTGGCCACCAGCAGCAGCGACGGGAACACCGAGAAGTCGAGCGGCTTTCTGACGAACATGGTGGTGAGCAGGATCACCAGCGCCAGCAGGATGTTGAGGATGATGAGCACGTCGAGCAGCGGTGCGGGCACCGGCACGACCAGCAGCATGACAATGCCGACCACGCAGATCGGTACGGCGAGCTTGGCGAGATTTCGGTTGCGATTCATGTCACTGGACTCCTGACATCATGCGGCGGTTTTGGTCATGGTGTGCACGCCTTGCGCGGCGCCTCGGGACTTGAGGGCCAGCACGAAGACCAGCACGCGCGCGACGGCGCTGTACAGCTCGACGGGAATCTCCTGGCCGATGTCGCAGGCGCCGTGCAGGGCGCGGGCGAGCGGGATGTCGCGCACCATCGGCACGCGGTCGGTCTCGGCTTGCTCGCGGATGCGGGCGGCGATCGCGTCGGAGCCCTTGGCGACCACGCGCGGGGCGGCCTTGCCCGGCTCGTACTTCAGGGCGACGGCCACGTGGGTGGGGTTCAGCAGCACCACGTCGGCCCCGGATACCGCGGCGATCATCCGGTTGCGGCTCATCGCCAGCTGACGGGCGCGACGCTGCGACTTGATCAGGGGGTCACCGTCGGCGTTCTTGTTCTCGTCCCTGACCTCTTTCTTGGTCATGCGGGTGCGTTTGCGGTTGCGCCGCATCACCACGAACAGGTCGGCGGCGGCCAATGCCAGGCCGGCGATCACGCCGACCTGCAGCAGCGCCGCTGCGCCGCTGCCGGCGGTGTCGAGCAGGGAGGACACCGGCAGCCCGCCCGCGGTCATCAGCACCGGCAGCATGCCCTGCACCACTACGACGAGCACCAGGCCGATCAGGGCCGTCTTGATCAGCGCCTTCGTGCCCTCCCAGAGCGCCTGCATGCCGAACACGCGTTTCACGCCGTTCACCAGGTTGAACTGTTCGACCTTCGGGGTGAAATTGCGGAAGTGGATGCCGCCCTGCGCGGCCGCGCCGATCAGCACGGTCAGCGCCACCACCACGAACATCGGGGTGAGCGTGCCGGCGAGTGAGCCGAATGCGTCGCTGAGTGCCTTCAGCGCGACCGCGGGTTCGGGGGCGCCGATGATGGCGCCGATGTCGAAGACCTGGTCGACCGCGGCATCCGTTCCCAGTCCGATCGTCAGCGGCAGCATCACGGCGGCGGCGCCCACGCCCAGCCACGCGGTGAGATCTTGTGACTTCGACAGTTGACCCTTGGAGCGCACCTCCTTCATGCGCTTCTGGGTGGCGAGCTCTGTGCGTTCTTCCGAGGTGTCGCTCATTACCTCACCCCCATCAGCAGGCCGGTGGCGTCATCGGTGAGGCTTGCGACGATGCCCGGCAGCGCCACGTACACGACCACGGCGAAGATCAGGGTGACCAGGATTTTCAGCGGGAAGCCGAGGGCGAACGCGTTGAGGGCGGGCGCGACCCTGGTGAGCAGGCCGAGGCCGACATCGGCCAGGAACAGCACGACCAGCAGGGGACCGGCGATTTGCACGGCCGCGAGGAACATCTGGGTGACGCCGCTGGTCATCGCCTCGACCGGGGCGCTGAGGTCCATGCCGCCGCCGAGCGGCAGCGCCGTGAACGTGCGGGTGAGGCCGGCGATGATCAGCTGGTAACCGTCGGACGCGAACAGCAGCACCAACGCGGTCATGTGGAACAGGCGGGTGAACTGGGCGCCGTTGACCATGGACTGCGGGTCGAAACCCTGCGCCATCTGGAACCCGCCGAACATGTCGATCAAATGTCCGGCGCCCTGCACCGCCGAGAAGACGAGCATCACCAGGAAGCCGAGGGCGGCGCCGACCACCACCTCGAGCACCAGGGCGCCGAAGAATTCAACCGTGCCCAGCGACTGGTAGCCGGCGGTGACCTGCGGCGACACCGCCAACGCGAGCCCGATGCCGAGCATCGCCTTCACCCTGACCGGGATGGCGTTGTAGGAGAACGGCGGCGCGATCACGAGGAACGCCACCATCCGCACCCCGGCGAGCATGACCGCTTCCAGCCAGGCGAGATCCAGCGAGAACTGCACGTCACCCGCCCCCGAGCAGCCCGGGGATCTTCTCGAACAGCTGGTGGGTGAATGCCACCATCTCGGAGATCATCCAGTGTCCGGACACCACCAGCGCGATGCTGACCGCGACCGCCTTCGGCACGAACGAGAGGGTGACCTCCTGGATCTGCGTCATCGACTGGAACAGCGAGATGGCGAAGCCGACCACGAGGGCGGTGATCAGGATGGGCGCCGCGAGCTTGGCCGCGATCAGCAGGCCCTGCAGGCCGATGTCGAGAACCGCGTTGGTATCCATCAGCCCACCTCGTATCCGGTGATCAGCGAGGTGATGATCAGGCCCCAGCCGTCCACCAGCACGAACAGCAGGATCTTGAACGGCAGTGAGATCATCACCGGCGGCAGCATCATCATGCCCATCGACATCAGCGCGGCCGAGACGACAATGTCGATCACCAGGAACGGCACGAAGATGACGAAGCCGATGATGAACGCGGCGCGCAGCTCGGAGATCATGAACGCCGGGATGAGCGTGAGCAGCGGCACATCGGCGGCGCTCGCCGGGTTGTCCTTATCCGCCGCCCTGGTCATCAGCGCGAGGTCTTCCTCGCGGGTGTGCGCCAGCATGAAATCACGCAGCGGACCGGATGCCGCCTCCAACGCGTCGGTGAAGGTCATTGCGCCGTCCAGATACGGCTGCACGCCCAGCTCGAACACCTCGGTGAGCACCGGGCTCATGATGAACAGCGACAGGAACAGGGCAAGCCCGGCCAGCACCTGGTTCGGCGGGATCGACGGCAGCGCCAACGCGTTGCGGGTCATCGCCAGCACCACGAAGATCTTGGTGAACGAGGTCATCATCAGCAGCAGCGCCGGGGCGACCGACAGCAGGGTGATGCCCACCAGGGTGACGATCGCCGCCGAGGGAGCCCCGTTCGGTCCGTTGATTTCCACCGTGAAGTCGCCGCTTTCCGGCGCGGTCGGGTCGGTGGGCGGAACAGGGTCGATCGGTGCAGCATGCCCGGCCAGCGCGGGCAACAGCGCGAACGCCAGCGCGACGAGAACGGTCAGGGCGGCAAGGAGGGCGAGCCTCCCGGCCTGGGAAGTCCGCGACCGGGCGGCGGTCACCGCCGCTGCCGCAGCACGTCGGCCGTCTGCTTCCACGTGTGTGGGGAGAGGATCGAGCCGCCGAGGGCGTTCGAGGGTCGGTCACGGCGCGGGCGCAGCAGGGCAGGGGGAGAGTCGGATGTCGCGGACGCGGGAATCGCGGCATCCGCAGTGGTATCTGCACTGGCATCTGTACTCGGCGACGCGGACACCTGACGCATCGAGCGGGCGAACTCCTCGGCCGGGGTCGGCTCGCTCGAGAGCGGAACCGGGGTGGCGGTGCCGGTTTCGGCGTGCAGCACGTTCACCGACTGCTCGGTGACGCCCAGCATGAACTTCTTGCCCTGCAGCTCGACCACCACCACCGAGGCCTTGGCACCGAGCCGCTGCCGGCCGATGACCCGGATCGGCGTGGCGACATCCTTGCCGCGGCTACCGCGGGTCATGCGGCGCTGCATCACCCAGAGCAGGCCGAAGACCACCCCGAGCGAGAGCAGCACCCGCAGCGCGAGAAGCAGGGTGTCCATGTCAGGCCAGGCCCTCGGTGACGTCGAGGATCTGGGTGATGCGCACGGCGTAGTCCTGGTCGACCACGACGACCTCGCCGTGGGCGATCAGCCGGCCGTTGAGCAGGATGTCGGCGGGGGCGCCGGCCGAGCGGTCCAGCTCGATCACCGCGCCCGGTTCCAGGTCGAGCACGTCGCGCACCGACATCCGGGTGCGTCCGATCTCGACGGTGAGCGCCATCTCCACGTTGTTGATGCGGCCGAGCTTGTCGGCAACGCTGCGCGCGTCGGCGGTGGTGGGGGTGGCGGTGCCGCGGGTGCCGGTGGAGCGCACGCGGATGGCGAACCAGCCGCCGGTGACGCCGTCGGCGGTGAGCTCGAACACCCGGCTGTCGGCGTCGGCGAACAGTGCCGACGCGTCGTCGATGCGCGCCTCGCCGAGCACGCCGGTGCCGAACACGCTGGCGGCGTTCTCCAGCGCGGGCCGCAGCACATCGGCGGCCGAGACGAGGGGTGAGTCGGTGCCCGCTGCGGCGGCGAGGGCTTCCGCGTCGTTCAACACCACGGCGAGGTCGGCCGATTCGGCGCCCACGAAGGTGGCGACGGTGGCGGCGTGCACGGCGCCGGCGGCACGGCTGCGGTCGGCCTGCAGCGCGGTGAGCGGAGTCTGGCTCGGCAGCAGCGCGATCAGCGCGTCAGCGGCTGCGGCGTGAGGGGTGGTCGTCGTGCTCATCAGGAGTTCTCCTCTGTCAAAGATTCGGTGGGGGCGCCGTCGCCGGAGGGCGAGCTGACCACGACGCAGGCGAGCCTGGAGCCGTTGGCGCCGACCGCGGCGCGGGCGAGCGGCTGCCCGTCGACCGCTAAATCCAGCGGGCGGTGGCGCGGGTGGGGGATCGGAATGAGGTCGCCGACCGACAGGTCGAGGATCATGCCCGGCTTGACCTTCGCCGGCGCCAGCTGCAGCGACACGTCGACCGGCACGCTCACCAGCTGCGCCTGCATGAGCAGTCGGGCGTTCGCGGTGGTGCTCATCGGGTTGGTCTCGCCGAGTTGCGGCAGCAGCGCGTCGGCGGGGATCGCCAGGGTGGCGCTGGTGGTGTTGTCTCCAACGCGGATCTCGAACGAGGCGACGATCATCAGGTCGGTGGTGGCGGCGGCCTGGGCGAACTGAGAGTTGTAGTGGATCGTGTCGACCGAGATCGGGGTCACCAGCAGTGAACCCAGCGAGTAGCGCAGGTCTTCCAGCGCGTCATCCATCAGCTTGCGCACCAGCGCTTGCTCGATCTGCGTGAACTTGCGGTTGGGTGCGGGCTGACCGCCGTTGCCGCCGAGCATGTATCCGACCCAGGTGAGCGCCGCCGAGGTGGCGAACTGGATGACCGCCTTCGCGGTGTGATTCTGCAGCTCGCAGAGCACCATCGCGGTGGTCGGGGGCAGGGAGGCCGCGTACTCGTCGTAGGTCAGCATCACCACCTGCTCGGAGGTGACGTGCGACACCACTCGCACCTTGGCGGTGAGTTGCGTTCCCCACTGGCGGGCGAAGGTCTCGATCGCCAGCTCGAGCACACGGGAGTGCTCGCGGGCGAGCGTCGTCGGGCGTCGGAAGTCGTACACTTCGACCGACTTCGCAGACTCCGCGTTCAACCGTGTGGGCGCGCTCGTACGCGTGTGTTCCTGGACCGTCACGACAGGAACTATCGGCAGTCGCCGCCGCGCCGTTAGGCAGGGCTCAAACCGAGTACTAGCGCGCGGCGAGCTCCGCGCGCAGCGGCCAGTTCTGGCCCTCGAGGATCACTTGGGCGCTCACGCCGGTGGCGCGGTTCACCACGATCGGAGCCATCAGGTTCATCGTGGTGGCCTCGTCCGACGGGTTCGCAACCACGAGCACCGCCGCGTCTTCCGCGGTCGCCAGGCCAAGCGCAGCGCTCTGCTCGTCCGAGATGACCGGCGTGTAGTCGGGCAGGTACACGGCGGCATCCAGCACGAACAGGCGGATGCCGGCATCCTGCGTCGCCTCGAGGGCGTACAAACCCTCGGCGCCGTCGATGTCGGACAGCGTGAAGTCCACGAACGGTGCGAAACCGGGCGGGGGAGCGAGGAAGGCGAGCGCGGTCATCGGAGGAAGTCCATCAGGGTGGGCTGCAGCACCCGCGCGGTGACGGCCAGGGCGGTCTGGTACGAGACCTCCTGCAGCTGCAGGTCGAGGATCACCTCGGCGATGTCGATATCCTCGACGCCAGCGCGCTGGCCCTCGAGTGAAACGGTCCGTTCCATGTGCGTCTCCTCGGCTCGCAGAATTTGGGCGTGCCGGGTTCCGACAATGGCCTGCTGTTCGCGGATGTTGGTCATGTGGGCGTCGATGGCGCCAAGCTGCGGGCCGATATTGGTGCCGCCTGTAAGCTCGGCGGCGATCTGATCGACCAGGGCGAATACCGATCCGGGCCCGGCACCGAATGTCGCGGCTCCGTCGGCGTCAACGCGGATCGTAGAGTGCGCGGAAATGCGCCGCTCGACAGTCGCGCCGGTCGCTGCATACGCGTAGGACGCGGCATCGAACGCGGTGGCCGCATCAGAGTTCCCGGCGAATACTGACCGGCCCTGGTACTTGGTGTTGGCCACGTTGAGCAGCTCAGCCTTAAGGCCCTCGAGCTCGGTGACAATCGCCTGTTTCGCGGTGGGCGACATTGCTCCGTCGTTCGCGCCCTGCACCGCGAGGTCGCGAACGCGGTTCATCAGGGTTGTCGTGGTTCCGAGCGCGGAGTCGATCGTGGTCAGCCAGCCAGTGCCGTCGTCGATGTTGCGGCCGTACTGCTCGGTGGCACGCTGCTCGGCGCGGATGCGCAGCGAGTCAGCCGTTGCAGTCGGGTCATCCGACGGCCGCGTGATGGCCTTCTGGCTGGATGCCTGCTCCTGCAACCTCGCCAGAGCCGCCATGTTCGTCTGCAGGTTGCGCTGTGCGTTCTGCATCATCATGTTCGTTGTTGTGCGCGTGATCATCGACTACCTCCCCACGATTCCGGTGCGGTTGATCAGCGTGTCAAGCATTTCGTCGACCGCCGTGAGTACCCGCGCGGCGCCCTGATAGGCCACCTGGAAGGTGAGCAAGTTCACGTTCTCCTCGTCCATATCGACAGAGGCGTGGGCCAACTGGATGTTGACGGCGGATGCCGCGGACAGCTCCGCGAGCGTCGCCTGCTGCAGGTTGCTGCGGGTGGTGATTCCGAGAGACGTGACGAAGCCGGACCAGACGACGTTCGGCGAGCCGGCGGCGGTGCTGGTGCTCAAATTGCCGATCTTGTCGGCCACGGAACCATCGAGGACGCCGCCGCCCGACACACCGGTCGCAATCGTGGAGGCGTCGGTGGGCAGTACAGCCAAGGTTGTGGCCGCGGAGCCGACAGTAAAGGAGAAGAAATCGCCGGTGGCGCCGCCGGTGCCCGACTGGGCACCGTTGTGGAGTGTGTTGACCGCAAAGGCCAGCTTCTCAGCGAAAGCGTCGTACGAGGCTGCGGCCTCGGCCAACACGCCACCGGTGCCGGCGCTGGCCGGGGCGAGCGTCGACAGCGCGCCGGCGATCTCCCCACCGTCCAAGGAGACGGCAAGGCCGGAGTGAGCCCACTGAAGTTTCGGGGGGTCCGCCGAGAGGGTGCCGAACACGTGCGTGCCGGTTGCTTGAACTGCCCGGAAGCTGTCGCCCGAGACGATCGCGTTGCCACCGATCAGCACCTCAACGGTGCCGTCGGCGAGCTCACGCGCGGTGCCACCGGCGAGGGCGGCAATCGTAGTCGTGAGGCTGCTCCGCTTGTCGAGCAGCTCGTTCACCGAACCGCCGGCCTGCAGGGTGGACCGGATGCGTCCATTCAGGTCGGCGACCTGGGAGGCCGCATCGTTCAGCTCGGACACCATGCCGTCGGTCTCCCGGCGCACCTGCGACCACTGATTCTCAACTTCGCGGTAGCCGCTTGCGATTTGCGAGACGAGCACGCCCGCCTGCTCGAGTAAAACGCCCGCCGGGGCGGGTTCGCCCGCGGCATTCGCGACATCCCCCCACGCGGCGAAGAAGTCCTGCAGTTGCGTGGAGAGTCCATTCTCGCCAGGCTCCTGAAGCGTCGACTCGAGCGACGTCATCACGTTGGCCCGCACCGCCCAGTAGCCCGCTGTGCCGGCGGTCGACCGCACCCTGGCATCGAGGAACACATTCCCCAGCCGGGCCACGCCGTCAACGCTGACCCCCTGGCCAACGGTGACCGGGCCAGCCAGCGGGCCCACTGTCGCGAGCGAGCCGATCGACGACGTCGTCACGCGCTGCCGGGTGTAGCCCTCGGTGTTGGCGTTGGCGATGTTCTGCCCGACTACGTCGAGCCCCTTCCGGGCGGCGACGAGGCCGGTGTATGCGGTGTTCAGTCCACTGAACGTGCTCACTGTCGTGTCCTTAAAGGGTCTTGTCGACCAGCCTGGCGCTGGAGAGATCGGAATCGGAAAGACCGCTGGCGCTGTAGGTGCCGGCCTCGGTAGTGAGGTGGGCGAGCGTCTCCTGCGTCGACCGTGACGCCGCCCGCAGGAACTGCTCGTTGACATCGCGAAGATGCCTGATCTGGCCGGTGAGTTCTGTCATCGCTTGCAGATGCGCGGTGAAAATGTCGGCCCACGGCCCGGCGGGAGCGTGCACGACCAGGTCGCGGAGCGTGGCGTTGTCGTCGATCGCCCATTCGCGAGCGAGAGATGACACCGCGACGGTTCGCCCGAGGCCGGCTTCGCGCAGCCGCTCGAGTACCTGCTCGACCTCGCGGGTGGCGTGGGGGAGCCAGCGGGACTTGCCCGCGGTCAACAGCAGCTGTTCTTCTTCGAGTTTGAACAGCAAGAGCTCAAGCAGCTCGCGTTCGCGCCAGAGCAGTGCGGATAAGTCTTGCGCGCTCACGTTTCTCTTCGCTCCTTCGGGTGGATAACTCGCTGGCATGAACTATCGGCAACGCCAACCGCAACGTTAGTGGCGGATCCTGAGTGCTGAATACGACTCGCATCCAGTTCCCCCCATTGGGGGGCGCCCCGTACTGGGGGCGGCTCGTTCGTAGAATCAATCTCCGCGGTTTGGCAACATGTCATGTGGGGGAAAGACGCGAGAAATGCTCTCGCACGCTGATGAGGGGGGAACGTGTCGGCTTACACCGAACTATCGGCACGCAACCGCCGCTCGTTACCCAACAGTGCTTTCCTGCCGACCCCACATCCCGCCCGCAGCTGCCCACAGCACACACACCCGACCCACCGAGCCGCGGACCCGAACGCGTCGATTTCCATACACAACGCGCACAGGGGTCCAGCTAGTGAATCGTGTAGAACGCAACATAATCGTCGTCGACAATCTCCCGCTGGTCGGGTACCTGGTCGCCGAAGTGAGCGCCAGGGCAACGCACCTCTCGCGTGACGACCTGGCATCGGCCGGCGCAGTCGCGCTGATCACCGCCGCCGAGGCATACAAGCCGGAACTGGGCATTCCATTCGGCGCGTTCGCGCGCAAGCGAATTATCGGCGCGTTCGCCGATGAGATGCGAGCCGGTGACTGGGCAACACGTGGTGCCCGTCGCCGGATCAAAGAAACCGCGGCGGTGCAGGAAACGCTGACCGCTGCTCTCGGCCGTCGCCCGTCGGTCGACGAGATCGCGGCCGCGCTCGGCGTCGATCGCGCCGAGGCCACAGCTGGCCTGTCGGATGCCGCACGCACCGTCTCCACGATCGATGACACGGTCGCCGAGTTCCTGGTCGCCGACACCGCACTGCCCGAAGATGACGTGCTCACCGCAGAGAGGCTCCGCTTCCTGCGCGCCGCGGTCGAGGCGCTGCCCGAGAAGATGCGATTCATCGTGACCGAGGTCTACTTCAAGGATCGCCCGGTGAAGGACATCGCTGATGAGCTCGGCATCACGCACTCCGCCGTCTCGCAGCAGCGTTCCGAAGCCATCCGCCTGCTGCGCGACGGACTTGAAACCCACTACGCGGATGACGCGGAGGCCGTGCACACCCCGACCTCGCGGGTGTCGGCGGCCAGCCGCAGCGCCTACCTGTCGCGGGTCGCCGACAGCACCGTGCGCGGCTCGGTGAGCGGTACCACCCGCTTCGGTACACAGGGTGTGCGGAGCGCCGTCGGCTTCTGACCGGTGCCCGGCGGAGAATCGAAAAATTCTTCCGCATCCGGCTAACGCCGGCGTCGCGGCTGCCGATAGCTCATGGTGTCAGCCCATGGATGGGCCGGCGTTCAGACCCAATCACGGAGGAATTCATCATGGGTATGCAGATCAACACCAACATTGCGGCGCTCAACGCTCACCGCAACCTGTCCAACACGCAGAACGACCTGTCGAAGTCGCTCGAGAAGCTGTCGAGCGGTCTGCGTATCAACCGTGCAGCGGATGACGCGGCCGGCATGGCGATCTCCGAGGGTCTGCGCTCGCAGGTCAACGGCCTCACCGTCGCCGCCCGCAACGCGCAGGACGGCATCTCGGTCATCCAGACCGCGGAAGGCGCCCTGACCGAGGTTCACTCGATCCTGCAGCGCATGCGTGACCTCGCTGTTCAGGCCGGTAACGACTCGAACAACGCTGACTCGCGCCTCGCGATCAAGACCGAGTCTGACGCCCTGTCGGCCGAGCTCACCCGTATCGG